>JARLGP010000102.1 GCA_031292735.1 Holophaga sp. | reverse complement strand
TACCATTCCACCATGCCCACCGATTCCCTGGCCCGGATCTGCACCGTGATGCAGGAGATGGAAGCCTACGGTTTCGACAAGCTGCAGAAGGAGCAGGCGGAACTGGGTTCCAAGGTCCGCGCCCTGCTGGACACGTGCGGCCTGCCTAGCGTGGCGGCCGATGGCTTCAAGGCCCCGGGCGTGGTGGTGTGCTACACCACCGACCCGGAGATCCAGTCCGGCAAGAAGTTCGTGGGCGTCGGCCTGCAGATCGCTTCCGGCGTGCCTCTCCAGTGCGACGAGCCGGCCGACTTCATGTCCTTCCGGCTTGGCCTGTTCGGCCTGGACAAGCTGCACAACGTTGACCGCACGGTGGAGTACCTGGCCACCGCGCTGAAGCAGCTGGGCCTGCGCTAGCTGCCCCACGGCAGGAACAGGAAGGGACGGGTCCGGCATTCCGGCCCGTCCCTTTCCGTTCATTCGAGGTTGAACGTCCTCACGACATCCTTGAGGCCGTTGGCGACCACCGACAGCTCCTCCGCCGTATGGGCGATCTCCCCCACGGCCGCCGACAGCTCGTGGGTGGACGCGGCGTTCTGCATGAGCCGGGAATTGGTCTTACCCATCATCGCGGCCATCTGGCTGGTGGTCGTGGCCTGGTCCCGGCTCACCTCCCCCATCTCCTGGATGCAGTTGGTGATGACGGTGATCCTTCCCCTGATGGCGGCCAACTGCGCGAGGGTGGTGTGGACGCTGCCGACGCCGCCGGTCACCGTGTCCCTGGCAAGCTGGATGAAATCCTTGATCTCCTGGGCGCTGGTTCGGCTGCGCTCAGCCAGCTTTCGCACTTCCTCCGCCACCACCGCGAACCCCTTGCCATGGGCCCCCGCCTTGGAGGCTTCGATGGCGGCGTTCAGGGAGAGCAGGTTGGTCTGCCGGGCGATATCCTGGATCACCTGGACCACGCTGGAAATGTTGTCGGTCACCTGCTGGATCTCGGCCATTCCGGCGGCGGCGACCTGGCCCGCATCGGCCCCGGACGCGGCTTCCTGCACCGCCTGCTCCGTCTCGAGGCTGGTGGTCTGGGCCTTCCCGGCCATGGTCCCGACCAGGTCGGCCACCCGTCCCATGGCGCTGGAAACCTGCTCTCCCGCTTCCTTCAGGTCCTCCCCCACGTGGGCGACATCCGCCACGGTGCGGGTCATTTCCTCCGAAGACGCGGCCAGTTCGGTGCTGCCCGAGGCCACCCGGTCCGCGTAGCTGCTCACCCGATTCACCGTCTCCAGCATGGTTTCGTTGTACTGGTTGAAGGCTGCGGCGGCCAAGGAGACCTCGTCCTGGCCGTGGACCTCGATCCGGCGTTTGAGGTCGCTGTGCTGCAGGCCCCGCACCAGCATGGCCAGGGGCCGGGTGATATGGGCGGCCTCCTTGAAGGAGATGAAACTCACCATCAGGGCCACCAGCAGCGCGGCCACCCCCAGGGCCAGGGCGACCGTCCCCATCTCCCGGTGCACGTCATCCACGTACACCCCGGTGACCAGCAGCCATCCCCAGGGAGGATACCGTTTGACCAGGGACAGCTTGGGGAACATCCCCGGGTGACCGGGCTTGGTGGCCTGGTATTCCATGAACCCCCCGGCCGGATCCGCCCCGGCGCGCAGGATGTCGGCCGCGATCTTGGTGGTGCCCATGGCCTGGGCGGTCATTCCGTTGAGTTCCGGGCGGGTGGGGTGGAGAATGACGGAACCCGCCTCGTCCTGGATCAGGATGTAATTGGTTCCGTCATAGCGCAGCATCGAGACCACCCGCTTGAGGCGCTCCTGGGCCTGGTCCCGGGTCAGGCGGCCCACCTGCACCTCCTTTTCCAGCCCATCGGCCACGCTGATCACCGAATCCACCACCTGGCGGAGGCCTTGTTCCTTGCCTTCCATGATGGTGCTCCGAAGCTTGGGGATCACGTAGGCGGCGAACAGCCCCAGGAACAGGGCCACGGGCAGGAGGCTGAGTGCAACCACCTTGGCGGCGAGGGATTGGAAACGAAATTTCGATAGGATTCGCAAAATGACTCCTGGGTTGCTTGGACCACGCTCGATGGGGATGGAGTGCTCTCTCAATTCCCATGCCAAGCCCCGACCCGGAACGCATTCGCAGGCTGGGCGCGGATCTCCGGGAAGGCCGTCCGGCATCCGGCGCCGGCGACCTTATTGAATTGAGTCGGAAGGCTCCGCCCGGAAAGGGCCTATCGCGCCCCTTCCCCGGTTTTCAGCCCGGCAGCCGGGGCGCCTGGGCCGATCGCAAGCGACCGGCCGGTGAAGGGTATCATTTCGGCTGTGCGAATCGTTTTGAGTCGCGCGGAACCCTTGACGGCCCGTTTTTTAGATTGGATGTTATTTACAAACCCTTCCGTTCCAGGATCATCCTCATAAAGGACAAGCCGAGGAGGTCACCATGGCACAGCGCGTACTCGCAGTCATCATGGCCGGGGGCATGGGCGAGCGGCTTCGCCCGCTCACGGAGGTCCGCACCAAGCCGGCGGTGCCGTTCGGCGCGATCTACCGGATCATCGACTTCACCCTCAGCAACTGCATCAACTCCGACATCCGCCAGATCCTGGTGCTGACCCAGTACAAGTCCCACTCGCTCAGCCGGCACCTCACCCTCGGGTTCAGCTTCCTGTCCCCGCGGCTGGACGAGTTCATCGAGGAGGTGCCGGCCCAGATGCAGACCGGCAACACCTGGTACAAGGGGACCGCCGACGCCATCCGGCAGAACCTGGCGTTCATCGACAGCATCCTGGCCGACCATGTGCTGGTGCTGGCCGGCGACCACATCTACAAGATGGACTACCGCCTGCTCCGCCGGTTCCACCAGGACCATGCGGCCAAGGTCACGGTGTCGGTCATCCGGGTTCCCGCGGCCCTGGCGGCCGGGCAGTATGGGGTGCTGGAGGTGGACGACAAGGGCCGGATCGTCGGCTTCGAGGAGAAGCCGGAGCACCCCAAGTGCATTCCCGGCACCACCGACTGCATGGCCTCCATGGGCATCTACATGTTCGAGAACCGGGCGCTGCACCAGTGGCTGGACAACGACCTCCCGGACTTCGGCCGGGACATCATCCCGGCCATGGTGGCGGCCAACGAGCCGGTCTACGCCTTCGACTTCTCCATCCTGAACCAGATCGAGGACTACATCGTGGAGTCCCGGGCCGACCAGCGGATCAAGCGCCTGTGCCTCACCGAGGAAGCCGGCTACTGGCGCGACGTGGGCACCCTCGATTCGTTCTGGCAGGCCAACCTGGACCTGGTGGCGGTGAAGCCGCCCTTCTCCCTCTACGGGGAGCGCTGGCCCATCTTCCGCAGCCCCACCTTCTTCCCGCCGGCCAAGTTCGTGCACGAGGAGGACCACCGCACCGGCATGGCGCTGCGTTCCATCGTCGCCGAAGGCGTGGTCATTTCCGGCGCGGTGGTGCGGCTGAGCGTGGTGGGGGCCGGAACCTTCATCCAGAGCTACGCCCTGGTGGAATCCTCGGTGATCTTCGGCGGCGAAGTGCACCGGGACCTGGTGCTGGAGACCTCCATCGGCCGGCACTGCCGGATCCGCAACGCCATCCTGGACCGCCACGTGACCCTGCGCGAGGGCACCGTGCTCGGCTACGACCGGGCCGATGACGAGCGGCGCGGGCTCACCACCGCGTCCATCCCCGGCACGGACGGCTACGTGGTGGCGGTGGGGCGGGACGCCGTGCTCTAGGGCTAGATCTCCGCGTACGGATCCGCGAGGGGCGGCAGTTCGTCCCAGGGTTCGTCCTTTCGCGCATCGTCCAGCAGGGCCACCAGGACCCCGGTCAGAACCAGGCTGATGCCGTTCAGATAGAGGATATCCCACAGAGGCAGGGCGGGCAGATCGGGCATGGGAACCTCCTTGGGATGGAGCTGGCTCACAGACATTTATGCAATAATCATGCCAGCCTTTGAAAGCGGTCCGTTGCTTGTAGAATGGGGCAGTTTTTTTCCGGAGGCTCCCGGACCCTGGTTGGATCCTGCAACGGCTGTGGCAGAATGAATCACTACTCAGGGCGTAGGAATTCGGAGGAGGGCACCCAGGCGCCGGTCAAGTGCCGGGCCGCCGAACGGCTGGAAGGCCCGGGCCGGGTCACCGGGTCCAGGGCCAGGAAGCGCCCCAGGCCGCTGGGGGAGGCCTGGTAGGTGGGGACCAGATGCATGAAGCATTCCAGGATCTTCCGCTGCCGGTCCGGATCGACGCTGGCCATGAGGGCTTTGAGCCTGCGCAGCCCCTGCTCCAGGCGCGCGGGATCCTGGGGATCCTGGACCGCTTCGAACACCTTGGGGTGCACCTGGGTGCGCCGCTCCTCGCCGGAGGCGAACAGCTCCTCGAACAGCTTTTCCCCGGGGCGCAGGCCGGTGTAACGGATGTCCATGTCGGCCCCCGGGCAGAAGCCGGAGAGCCGGACCATCTCCCGGGCCAGTTCGACAATACGCACCGGCTCGCCCATGTCCAGCACGAACACCTTGCCGCCGTCGCCCAGCAGCCCGGCCTGCAGCACCAGCTGGGCGGCCTCCTGGATGGTCATGAAGTAGCGCACCATGTCCGGGTGGGTGACCGTCACCGGCCCGCCCCGCTGGATCTGGTCCATGAAGATGGGGATCACGCTGCCGCGGCTGCCCAGCACGTTGCCGAACCGCACGCTCACCAGCCGCGCACTGGAGGCCACGGCCGCCTCCCGGGCCACCACCAGCTCGGCGATGCGCTTGGAAACCCCCAGCACGCTCACCGGGTTCACCGCCTTGTCGGTGGAGATGTTCACGAAGGTGCGGGTGCCGTGCTCCAGCGCCGCCTCCATGATGTTGCGGGTGCCGAAGATGTTGTTCTCGATGGCCTCCTCGGGGTTCTCCTCCAGGAACGGCACGTGCTTGTGCGCCGCCGCGTGCAGCACCACCTCCGGCCGCCAGGTCTGGAACACCTGGTCCAGCCGGGCGCGATTGCGGATGTCGCACAGGACCACCGCCACCTGCTGCCGCGGCAGCAGGCGGGTCAGCTGGCGCTGGGCCTGCCACAGGCTGTTCTCGCCCCGGCCCAGCAGCACCACCCGCTCGGGGCCGAAGCCGGCCACGGTGCGAGCCAGTTCGCTGCCGATGGAACCCCCGCCGCCGGTGATCAGCACCACCGCTCCCGCCACCGCGGCCCGCATGGCCACGGTGTCCAGGGTGATGGGCGCGCGCCGGAGCAGGTCCTCGATGGCGATGTCGCGCACTTCCGGCTTCCAGGGCTGGCCGGCCACCAGGCTGTGGATGCCCGGCACGGTCTTGACCTCGGCCCCTTCCGCCCGGGCCATGGCCGCCAGCTCCCGCAGCCGGGCCCCGGGCGCCCCGGCCATGGCCAGGATCACCTGGCTGGCCCGCTGCTCCCGGATGTACAGGGGCAGCAGCGCGGTGGGACCGAGCACCGGCACCCCCTGGATCCTGAGCCCCTGCTTCTCAAGGGCGTCGTCCACGAAGCCCTGCACCCGGCAGCACAGCCCCGGATGGTCCTGCAGTTCCTGGCACAGCAGGATTCCCGCCTGCCCCGCGCCGACGATGAGCACCCGCTGGATGGCGGCGCCCTCCCGGCCGGAGGCCAGGGCCGCCCGGCGCCGGTGCAGGGCCAGGCAGGCCATGCGCAGCCCGAACCACAGGGGCCCCAGCAGCAGGCTGGCCCCGAGCACCACCTTCGCCGGCTCGCCGCCGGGCCAGCCCTGGCCGCGCAGGAGGCAGACGGCCAGGACTCCGGTGGCCATGGCCAGGTTGCCCAGCACCAGCGCCCAGGCATCCCGGAGCCCCACCGCCCGGTAGTGCTGGGCGTAGAACTTGAAGGCGGCGTTGACGGCCATGCCCAGGAGCGCGAAGGCGGCCAGGCCTGGCCCGGTGGGCAGCCTCTGGCCCAGGACGGCGCAGGCGGCCACCATGGCCGCGCAGGCGGCCAGGAGGTCCAGGGTCAGCTTGACCGCCCTTCGGACCCTGGGATCCCTCCGCAGCTTCCTGCTCCGGGTCTCACCCGACACCAGTGGCGGTTCCATCAATCCTGTCATTGCGGCATCCTGCGACTTTCCATGGCAAGCCCAGGCCAGCCGGTTGTCGCGGCTTGGCTAGTGGGGTTCACAAATAATAAATGAAACATCATGTCGCTACGAAAGTTAAAGCCAAACACCAAAAATGGTATTGTTTTTTTCGGTCAATTTCGGATTACCTTAATAAATCAAATATTATAAAGTTCAGACAGGGACTCCCTAACCCTGCTTCCGCACAGGTTAGGGAGTCCGCAGGGCGAAAAGGGAAGCTACTCGGTGAGCGCCGCCTGGAAGGCGGCCGTGGTCAGGTAGCGGTCTCCGCTGTCCGGAAGGATCGCGACGATGACCTGACCGGCGCTCTGGGACCGCTTTGCCACCTGGACCGCGGCCCAGACCGCGGCGCCGGCGGAGATGCCGACGAACAGGCCCTCCTCCCGGGCCAGCCGCAGGGTGAACGCCACGGCGGCGTCGCTGGGCACCGCGACCACTTCGTCCAGCAGGTCCTTGCGCAGCACCTCCGGCAGGAATCCGGAGCCCAGCCCCTGGATGGGGTGGTTGCAGCCCCGGCGTCCCTTGGACAGGAAGGGGGAGGCCTCGGGCTCCACGGCGACCAGGCGCACCGAGGGCTTGCGCTCCTTCAGGTAGCTGCCCGCGCCGGTGATGGTGCCGCCGGTGCCCACCCCGGCCACCAGGGCGTCCACCGTCCCGTCGGTGTCCTGCCAGATCTCCGGACCGGTGGTGGCGTGGTGCACCGCCGGGTTCGCCGGGTTGGAGAACTGCTGGAGCAGCAGGTAGCGGGGATCGGCGTCGGCCAGACTCTGGGCGCGCTGCACCGCTCCGGTCATGCCTTCCCCCTGCGGGGTGAGGATCAGGTCGGCGCCCAGCAGCTTGAACACCTGGCGCCGCTCGATGCTCATGGATTCGGGCATCACCAGGGCCAGACGGTAGCCCCGGGCCGCGGCCACCCATGCCAGGGCGATGCCGGTGTTGCCGCTGGTGGGCTCGATGAGGATGGTGTCGGCCTTGATCTGCCCGGCCCGTTCGGCGGCTTCGATCATGGCGACGCCGATGCGGTCCTTGACGTTGCTGGCGGGGTTGAACATTTCCAGTTTGGCCAGCACCGTGGCCTTGGCGTCGCCCACCACCCGGTTCAGCCGCACCAGAGGAGTGTGGCCCACCAGTTTGGTGATATCCGTGGCGATATTCATGGGATTCCTCTCAGATACTGCAGTTGATCGAAGGCGCCGATTCCTTGGCCTGCACTGCGGCTGACCCACCGAAGCATGATCTTTCATTTTACTGTTTTCCGATCGAATAAGTGTGGCTTTGATATCTTATAATAACGAAATGCAACGTCACGCCCCTGCCCACGCCCCTGCCCACGCCCCTGCCCTGATTCCGGAAACCATGGGGGGCAAGAACCGGAGGACATGGGCGGTGGCCTTTGCCGGATTCAGCGCCTTCCTGGGCCTGTATGCCACCCAGCCGCTGCTGCCGACCCTGGAGCACCTGTTCCAGGCCAGCAAGACCGCGGTGAGCATGACCCTCACCGCCAGCACCCTCGGCGTGGCCATCGCCGCGCCCCTGGTGGGCTCGGTGGCGGACCGGCTGGGCCGGAAGCGGGTGATGGTCTGGTCGGCCTCCCTGCTGGCCTTGTCCACCCTGCTGGACGCCACCGCCACCGGGCTGCCTTCGCTGATCTTCTGGCGCTTCCTCCAGGGCCTGTTCACCCCCGGGGTGTTCGCCGTGACCGTGGCCTACGTGCAGGAGGAATGGACCGAAGGGGACACCGGGCGGGCCATGGCCATCTATGTGACCGGCACGGTCATCGGCGGCTTCACCGGGCGGATGCTCAGCGGCCTGATCGCCTCCCGCTGGAGTTGGCACTGGGCTTTCGTGGCGCTCGGCCTGCTCAGCGCGGGGGCGGCGCTGGCGCTGCAGTCCTGGCTGCCCCGGGAGCGGCACTTCACCGGGCCGACCGGGGGCGCCTCGCTGCTTTCCGGCATGGCGGCCCACCTGCGCAACCCGCGCCTCCTGGCCACCTTCACCGCCGGCTTCGGCCTGCTGTTCACCCTGGTGGGCACCTACACCTACGTGACCTTCCACCTGTCGGAGGCCCCCTTCCACCTGGGGCCCCTGGCCATCGGTTCGCTGTTCTTCACCTACCTGTTCGGCGCGGCGGTCACCCCACCCTGCGGCCGGGCCATCGACCGCTTCGGCCACCGCACCGCCATGGCGCTGGCCATGATCATGGGCATGGCCGGAATGCTGCTCACCCTGGTCCCCAACCTCTGGGTGGTGGTGGCCGGGCTGGCGCTCTGCTGCTCCGGCGTGTTCATCGGCCAGGCCACCACCGCCAGCTACATCGGCCTGGCGGCCAAGGAGGGCAAGGCCCTGGCGGTGGGCCTGTACGTCACCTGCTACTACGTGGGCGGCAGCGTCGGGGCGGAACTGCCCGGCTTCCTCTGGCCCTTCGGCGGCTGGACCGCCTGCGTGGTGCTGGTGATCCTGGTGCAATTGATGACTCTGATCGTCACCAGCGCCTCCTGGTCCGGCCGGCGCAAGCCGGCCCTGCCGGGAGTGGCGGAGCTGGATTAAGGGGCCCTAGGGCCATAACGGCCATGAATTTATTCCAATAAACCCATTGAAAATATGCCGGCTCATGGCATATTTTCAGCATGATCCAACGGTATCTCGCCCCCCTGGTGGCCGAAGCCCTGAACGACACCCCGGTGATTCTGCTGCTGGGATCCCGGCAAGTGGGGAAAAGCACCCTGGCCAAAACGTTGCTGGACGCCCTCCCCGAGGGCCGTTATGCCACGCTCGACGACCCGGCAGTGCGGCGGGCCGCGGAAGTGGACCCGGGGGGATTCGTGGCCCAGGCGAAGGGCCTGACGGTCCTGGATGAAATCCAATTGGCCCCGGAGCTGTTCCGGGCCATCAAGATCGAGGTGGACCAGGATCGGCGGCCGGGCCGCTTCCTTCTGACCGGGTCGGCCAATGTGCTGGTGCTACCCAGGCTTTCGGAATCCCTGGCGGGGCGAATGGAGGTGGTGACCCTGGAAGGCCTGTCCCAGGGCGAGATCCTGGGCCAGCCGGACAACCTGGTGGACCGGCTGTTTGATCCCGCCCCCCTGTTTCTGCAACACCTGGAACTGGATCGCCAGGCGTTGATCGCCGCCATCTTCGCCGGCGGCTTTCCAGAGGCGCGGGAGCGGGCGCCTGGGCGCCGGCGCAGCCAGTGGTTCGACAGCTACGTCCAGACCCTGCTCCAGCGCGACGTCCGGGACCTGTCGCAGATCGAGGGGATCACCCAGCTGCCGCGCATCCTGGAGCTGGTTTCAGCTCGCTCGTCGGGCCTGCTCAACCTGGCCGAGCTGTCCCGCACCCTGGGCATCCCCCTCAACACCCTCAAGCGCTACCTGATCCTGCTGGAAACCCTGTTCATCCTGACCACCCTGCCCGCGTGGAGCAGCCACCTGGGCAAGCGCCTGGTGAAGGCGCCCAAGCTCATGCTCCGGGACACCGGGCTCATGGCGCATCTGCTGGGGGCCGAGCAGGGACGGCTGCAGCACGATCCGGACCTGCTGGGCAAACTGCTGGAGACCTTCGTGGCGGGCGAGGTGCGCAAGCTGCTCGGCTGGTCCCGGAACCGGGTTCAGCTGTTCCACTACCGGACCCTTCCGGGCCAGGAGGTGGATCTGCTTCTGGAGCGCGCCGACGGACGGGTGGTGGGGCTGGAAGTGAAGTCCAGCGCCAGCGTCCAGACCAGGGACTTCAAGGGGCTGCGGCATCTGGCGGAGAGTCTGGGCCCGACCTTTCAGAGGGGCATCGTGTTCTACACCGGAAGCGAGATCCTGCCCTTCGGCCCGGGGATGTGGGCCATACCGGTCTCAGCGCTCTGGCGGTCTATCCCACCGGGCGGATGACGGTGAGGCAGGGGGTGCCGCACCTGGCCCACAGCCTGGAATCCGGCATGGGGCGGAACGGTTCTGGGCCCTGCTCTGATCGATCGGCGCCAACTTCAACGCGACCGCCTGAACCGCTACTTCAGCGCGAAGCCGCGCCGGGCCAGGAACTCCCGCATGTGCGGCCGGGACTTGCCGGCCAGCGACTTCATCTCCTCGCTCCAGGTGCTGTCCTTCCGGCCCCCCGAGCGGGTCCGGTAGTAGTCGCGCAGTTGCTGGTCGTAGCGCTCGATGCCGGCCCGGGCGCCGGCGTCCCGGTAGCGGTCCTCCTGGAGCACCGCCGACAGCGGCAGCCGCGGCTTGACCTCCGGATCCTGGTCCGGCTGGCCCAGGCACAGGCCGAACACCGGGTAGACCGATTCCGGCAGTTCCAGCAGGTCGGCCACCGCCTGGGGGTTGTTGCGCAGCCCGCCGATGTAGCAGATCCCCAGCCCCAGGGACTCGGCGGCCACCACGCAGTTCTGCGCGGCCAGGGCCACATCCACGGTGGCGACGATGAACTGCTCCGTGAGTTCGCTGCTGAAGTCGCCGCCGCGCAGTTCGCAGGCGAGCCGGGTGCGGTGCAGGTCGGCGCAGAACACCAGGAAGGCCCCGGCGGAGGCCACGTAGGGCTGGCCGCCGGCCAGTTCCGCCAGTTTCTGGCGCATGGCGCCGTCCCGCACCCGGATGATGGTGGTCGCCTGCATGTTGCTGGAGGTGGCCGCGGCCTGGCCGCAGCGGACGATCTCCTCGATCTGCGCGTCCGGCACCGGTTCGGGCTTGAACTTGCGGATGGAGCGGTGGGCCTGGAGCAGGGCGATGACGTCGTTCATGGGGGTTCCTCGGCAATGATTCAATTGTATCGGGCCGGCCCCGGAATTTGCCAAGAACCCGGCCCCGGTGGACAATGGCGCGGAGGCTTCCGTGGAAACCCTGCTCGCCGATCCTGAGACCCGACTGCTTTGGCGCTACTTCATGGAGCTGTCCAAGATCCCCCGGGGATCCAAGGCGGAGGCCGCCGCGTCCGCCTGGGTGGCGGAACAGGGCCGGGCCCTGGGCTGCCAGGTGGAGCGCGACGCGGTGGGCAACGTGCTGATCCGCAAGGCCGCCGCCCCCGGTCGGGAAGGGCGCCCGACGGTGGCGCTGCAGGCCCATGTGGACATGGTCTGCGAGCAGAACGAAGGCACCGGCCACGACTTCACCCGCGACCCCATCCAGCTGGTGCGGGAGGGCGACATGGTGCGGGCCTCGGGCACCACCCTGGGCGCCGACGACGGCATCGGCGTCAGCGCCGCCCTGGCGGTGCTGGCCCGCACCGACCTCCAGCACGGCCCGGTGGAGGTGCTGATCACCATCGACGAGGAGACCGGGCTCACCGGCGCCAGCAACGTCCAGGCCGGCTGGCTGAAGGCCAAGTACCTGCTCAACCTGGACAGCGAGGAGGAGGGCATCCTCACCATCGGCTGCGCCGGCGGCGTCGACAGCATCGCCTCCCGCAGGCTCACCCTGGCGCCGCCCGCGCCCGGGGCCCGGCCCTACCGGCTGAAGGTCTCCGGCCTGAAGGGCGGGCACTCCGGCATCGACACCAACGCCGGCCGCGGCAACGCCATCCGCATCCTGGCCCAGGCCCTGCACGCCCTGGCCGCCGAGTTCGGCTTCCAGCTGGCCGCCGTCAAGGGCGGCAACAAGCGCAACGCCATTCCCCGCGAGGCCTCGGCCCAGCTCTACCTGGATCCCGCCCTGGAGCCGGCCTTCAAGGCCGCCCTGGCCCGGCAGGAAGCCCTCTGGCAGGCCGCCCTGGGCGGCTTCGACCCCCACCTGGCCATGGCCCTGGAGCCGGGCGTCCCCGGCCAGGTGATGGCCCCGGCGGACGCCCTGGCCCTGGTGCGGCTCCTGCTCAGCCTGCCGCATGGGGTGGAGGCCATGAGCCCGGCCATCCCCGGCCTGGTGCAGACCTCGGTGAACCTGGGGGTGGTGGACACCGCCGACGGGGAGGCCACGGTGAACCTGCTGACCCGCAGCTCCATCGACCCGTCCAAGGTCGCCCTCACCCACCGCATCGCCGCCGCCTGCGCCGCGGCGGGCTTCAAGCACGCCCTGGCGGGCGGCTACCCGGGCTGGAAGCCCGAGCCTGAAGCCGCCCTGGTCCGGCTGGTGGACCAGGCGCACCAGGCGGTGTTCGCCAAGCCCATGGCCATCCGCGCCATCCATGCGGGGCTGGAGTGCGGCCTCATCGGCGAAAAGCATCCCGGCCTGGACATGGTGTCGTTCGGCCCCAGCATGTGGGATGCCCACACCCCCGACGAGCACGTGAGCGTCGCCTCGGTGGGCCAGTTCTGGAAGTTGCTGACGGCGGTGCTGGGACAGCTGTGAACCGACCGGCCGGGGGGTTGACCCAAGCCGGAATCCTGCGCCTGTGGGCGCCGCTGGAAGCCGCGTGGCTGCTCATGGCGGTGGAGGCGCCGTTCCTGGCCGCGATCCTGGCCCGGCTGCCGCAGGCCACGTACAACCTGGGCGCCTTCGGGGTGGCCACCGGGTTCGCCTACCTGTTCGAGTCGCCGGTCCTGCTGATCATGAGCGCGGTCACCGCGCTGGTGGAGAACCGCGACGCCCTGCGCAAGCTGAGGGCCTTCACCCTCGCCATGAACGCCGCGGTCACCCTGGGCCTGGCCGTGTTCGTGCTGCCCCCGGTGTTCACCCTGGTGACCGGCACCATCATGGGACTGCCCCCGGAGATCATCCGCCTGGCCCACCCGGCCTGCGTGCTGCTGCTGCCCTGGCCTTCGGCCATCGGCTACCGCCGCTTCCACCAGGGCATCCTGGTGCGCAGCGGGCTCACCCGCCGGGTGGCCTACGGCACCGCCCTGCGCCTGGCGGTCATGGGCGGCACCGCCGTGCTGCTGGCCAGCGTGACCCGGATGCCGGGCGCCCTGGTGGGCACCGCCGCCCTGTCCGCGGGGGTGGTCACCGAGGCCGCGGCCAGCCGGTTCTGGGCCCGGGACGCGCTGCGCCAGCTGCGGGCCACCGAGCCCGGGCCGGCCTACCAGCGGGCCCCGCTCAGCTACCTGGGCATCACCCAGTTCTACCTGCCCCTGGCGCTCACCTCGATCCTGGCGGTGGGCGTGAACCCCCTGGTGGCCTTCTTCCTGGGCCGCAGCCGGATGCCCATGGAATCCCTGGCGGTGATGCCGGTGGTGAACGGCCTGATCTTCGCGTTCAACACCGCCGGGCTCACCTTCCAGGAGGTGGCGATCCCCCTCTACGGCCGGGACCGCGCCAGCTACCGCCCGCTCAGGCAGTTCGCCGGTCGGCTGGCGCTGATCACCACCGGCCTCCTGGGCCTGATGGTGGCCACCCCGCTGCTGGGCTTCTGGCTGGAGACCGTGGCCGGGCTCGACCATGAGCTGGCCCGGTTCGCCTGGCTGCCGGTGGCGCTCATCACCCTGCTGCCGGCCATCACCGCCGCCACCTGCTTCCAGCGGGCGCTCCTGGTGGTGGTGCGCACCACCCGGCCCATCACCTGGGCCAGCGGGGTGGAAGTGGGCGGGATCGCCGCCACCCTGTTCGCCCTCACCCAGGTGTGCGACTGGGTGGGGGCGGTGGCCGCGGTCACCGCCATGGTGGCCGGGCGGCTGGCGGCCATGATCTACCTGCTGCCGAAAACCGGGCGGGCGCTGCGGGCCTAGTCCTGCTGTGGCGCTCGCCGGAAGCCCGCCCAGCATCCGCCCCGATCACGCCCACCAACCTAGCTCCGGGGCGAGAGGAGGGTCTCCTTGGCGACAAATACCGTCAGTGGCCTTCCTTCCCCGATCTCAAGTTCATCGCCATCCCTCAGCAGGCCCATGGGCCATTTGAGGTGGTGAGGCTGTTTCACCACGACCTCGCCCCCGGACCCTCGCTCCTGTGAGCCTCTCAGCTCGATCCTGTCCTTGCCCGCCGAAAGGGCCCCGAGTTCGAGGCCGATCCTTCCCGAACGGCCGGCAAGTCCGGCTCTCCTCACATAGGTGACCCGGCCGGAGACGGTGGTGCCGGCCTTGGCCACCACCAGCCCATCGACCTTGATGCCGTCCACCAGGACGAACCCGACGGAGTCGCCGACGGCCGCCTTGGCCGAACTCAAGGCCGTCGTGAACACCAGGGCCACCGGGGAACCTTCGACCAGCCGTGGCGTGGGCGCATCCTGCGCGCCTCCGGACCAGGAAGCCAGCAGCAGTAGAAGGGGTGCGATCGCGCGTGCATGGAACATCGGTACTACCTCCTCGGGCAAGGCTCCCACCGCCCCTCCGCCTGGATAAGTGCCGGAAGTCCTGCCCCACCCCCATGACTTTCGGCACAGGTGGCATTCCACCCCAACCCCTATAATCCATGGGGGAGGTCGCCACGAACGCGCCCAGACAATGGTTCCGATTTGCCGGCCTGCTCGCGTGCGGAATGGTGACACTGCCGATCCTGGTCGATCAGTGGTTCAGCCGTTCAACGCACCTGCAGGTTCCGGGCCCGGAGCGGACGGGCTACACGCACGTGGCGTTCGGTACGATCGTGGTGGCGCTGTGCATCGTGTTCGGCGCCTGTTTCTGGTGGAACACCCGCGGGACCGGCAGCACCAGGCCTTCCAGGACCAGCGTCGTCCTGCTGGTGTTCCAGATGGCCATGGCGCTTGTCTTTGCCGAGTCCATGTTCATCGTTTCAGCGGAACTTCCTTTCATGATGCCGATCCGCGAGGCGCGGAAATGGCTTTGGGCCCAATGCGGACTGCTCCTCGCCTTGACCGGGGCGGCCGTGGCCACGCGCCACTTCGTGCCGGCGGACTCGCTGCTGCACACCCCATGGGTGATCGCGGTGCCCGGCACGGTCCTCTATATGCTGGCTTGGTCTTGCTTCGCTTTCGGCGCGGGCCATCTGGCGGTCAGCGAGACCCGCAATCTGCAGGATCTGGCCCGGATCCATTCCGAGTTGCTGGCCACCCAGGCGCTCCTCTCCGACGAGACGCGCCTTGCCGAGCGGCTTCGCATTTCCCGGGAACTGCATGATGTGGTCGGCCACCACCTGGCAGGGTTGAGCCTCAACTTGCAACTCGCCTCCCATCTGGTGGAAGGCCCTGCGGTCAAACCCGTCACCGACGCATTCCTGGTTGCCAAATTGTTGCTGACCGAGGTCCGCGAGGTGGTGGGCGGCATGCGCACGCTCCGCCAGACCGACCTCCGGAAGGCGTTCGAGCTCCTGTGCAAGGGCATCCGGGAACCGTGCATCCACCTTGAGTTCACGGGCGACCTGGAGGCGATGGATCCGGTCAGCGCCAACGTCCTTTTTCGCTGCGTCCAGGAGGCCGTCACCAACGTGATCAAGCATGCCTCCGCGAACAACCTATGGGTCGGGCTGAGCCAATCCGAGGCCGGCTGGGAACTCTCGGTCCGCGACGACGGGAAAGGATGCAGCACCGTGAAACCGGGCAATGGCCTGAAAGGAATGAGGGAACGGTTGGAGGACGTGGGAGGGCAACTGAGCATGGCAAGCACGGCCGGCGGGGGTTTCGCCCTCCATGCCCTGGTCCATGCTCCAGCGGCGCCGTTATGATCCGGGTGGTCCTGGTTGAAGATGAAATGCTGGTCCGCCAGGGGATCCGGGGACTGCTGGGCCTCACCGGGGATATCACCGTGGTGGCGGAGGCTGTCGACGGCGAGGATGCGCTTCGGGTCATCCCCCGGTACCAGCCCGACGTGGTGCTTCTGGATGTGAGAATGCCGAAAGGTTCCGGCATCGATGTCCTGGAGGCGCTTCGATCCACGGGGACGCTTCCTCCCACGATCCTCCTCACGACCTTCGACGACGATGCGGCTCTTCTGAAGGGCATCCGCTCTGGAGCGAGGGGGTTCCTGTTGAAGGACGTCTCCATAGAGCGGCTCACCGAGGCCATCCGGGCCGTGGCTGCGGGGGGAACCATCCTCCGGCCGGCGATCACGGAACACGCTCTCAAGCGGCTGGGGGAGGCCCCCACTGAATTTGAAAGCCTGGAATGGCGGGACCCGCTCACCAGGCGTGAAATCGAAGTGCTGGGGCTGATGGCGGGCGGCTTCAGCAACCGGGAGATTGGCGATGCCCTTGGCGCCACGGAGGGCACCGTGAAGAACCATATTTCGAATATCCTTTCGAAACTCGGCGTCCGTGACCGCATCAGGGCCGTATTGAAGGGGCTGGAAACCGGTCTGATCTAGACGAACCGCTCCGGCTTGAACCCGCTGACCATGGCCCCCCAGTGCCGGCCCTGGACCATGATGGGCATGGCCAGGTCGTTGAGGATCTCCCCGGTGTCGCGCATGTAGGTCTGGAACAGGAACGGCTCGGTGTTGCGCGAGCGCCGCCTCTCGGTTTCATTGGTGAAGTAGAGCTTCTGGTGGCGGCTCTTCAGGATGTCCACCTGGGGGTTCCCGGTCATGGGCGCGGACACGTCGGAATGGTGCACGGCAATGTAGCCGTTGACGTCCACCGGCAGGGCGTAGATGGAGGCCAGCCCGCCCCGGGCCTCGTCCACCAGGGCCTGCAACTCCCGGGTGAACACGTCGTTGTACGAGGTCAGGTACTTCTGCGGGACGGTCACCGACACGGGGCGGTAGCTGCGGTCGAACACGTCCACCCCCTGGGCGGCCATGGCCTCGATGCGGGCCTGGAACCGGTCCCGCCAGCGGGCGGCGTGGTCGATCACCGATTCCAGTTCGCTGGTGCCGGTCTTGAAGCGGGAAACCAGTTCCAGCATCTTCTCGGTGGTGAGGTTCATCTCCCCGGCGCAGTGGGCCGCCTCCCCCAGCCGGCGCTCCGCCTCCTGGCTGAGGCCCTGGATGTCGCGGGCCTGGTGGTGGATGTCCTCGGCGGTCGCGGCGATGCTGGCCACCGAGCCGGCCGCGCCCTCCAACTGGCCGGTGGTCGCCTCGAAATCCACCATCAGCTTGGCGAAGTCGCCCGAGGCCTTGCCCAGGGTGGCCGAGGTGCCGGTGAAATCCCCGGTGAGCGACTGGATCTCCACGGAGGTCCGGGTCACGTCGTCCAGCATGGCCCCCAGGTTCTGGGAGATCTCCTTGGCCGCTTCCCCGGCTCCGTCGGAAAGCTTGCGCACCTGCTCCGCCACCACCGCGAAGCCCCGGCCGGCCGCGCCGGCGTGGGCCGCCTCGATGGTGGCGTTGAGGGCGAGCAGCTTGGTCTGTTCGGAGATCCCCTCGATCAGCTGGGCCACGTCGCCGATCCGCTCGGAGCGCTCGCGCAGCTGGGTCACCAGCCCGGAGAAGTCGGCCAGCCGCTGGTTGGCGGCGGTCATGGCGGTCTCGGCGGCCACCAGCTCGGCCCGGGTCTTGCGGGCCAGCTCCAGGTTCTCCTGGGTGGTGCCGTGGATCTGCCGGGTCACCTGGGCCAGGTCGCCCACGGCGTCGGCCACGCCCTGGCTGGTGCCGGTGATGTGCCCGGAAAGCTCGCCCTGGCGCCGGGCGTCCTCGGCCGAATCGGCGGCCAGCTTGGTGGTGCGGGTGGAACCGATGGCGATGGTCAGGCCCAGGCGCTTGGAGCTGTCCAGGATGTCCCGGATCCGGGCCGCGAACTGGTTGAACCCGTCCGCCAGGTCGCGGATCTCGTCATGGGTCTCCAGCTGGATGTCCCGGCTGAAATCGTTGCCCTTGATGGTGTCCGCCAGCTTGCGCAGGGGCACGTTCACCGACTGGCGGAAGGTGAGGAAGGCCACGGCCCCCACCACCAGCACCAGGATCGGCAGCACCTTGGCCGCGGTCTCGGCCTGCGCCAGGAAGGCCGGGGCGGCCTGCCGCCCGTCGCGGACGGCGTCCACCAGGCGCACCAGGTAGCCGTCCAGCACCAGCAGCGCCAGGAAGATGGGAATCATGCAGCCGAGAATCTTGCGGCGGATGGAACTGAACAGGTACCGCTCGGCAAGCCGGTACGGTGCCTTGAGCAACCACATGGGGTCTCCCTTCGACAGGCCATTCTCTTGACACTTGGGGATTGCGGATGATCCCCATGGTATCGCAGAGTCGGCCCGGGGCAAGGGCAGGCCCGGTCCCGGGCCACC
>JARLGP010000101.1 GCA_031292735.1 Holophaga sp. | reverse complement strand
GCCCGCGCCGGACGTGACGCCCAGGCAGGCGCCGCCGGCCCCTCCGCAGGAAGCGCCGCCCGACGCGCTGCCCCGGGAGCTGCCCAGGGAGGACCACTCCCGGCAGTACGGCAGCTCCGCCCCGGCTGCCGGCGCGGGCAGCGGCACGGGCACGGGAGGTGGAACAGGAACCGGAACGGGGACGGGTCCGGGCGCCGGAACAGGCAACGGCCCCGGCCGGGGCGGAGCCGGCAAGGTGGTGGACGTCCCCTTTTCCAAGGTCTCGGTCCGGTACCGGCCCCCCCTTCCGGACTACCCGCCCCTGGCCAGGATGGCCCGCATCCAGGGCAACGTCGTGGTGCAGGTCATGGTGGGGCTGGACGGGGTTCCCATCAGCGTCCGGGCGCTGGAGGGCCCGTTCCAGCTGCGCGGTGCCGCCGAAGCCTACGCCCTCACCTGGCGTTTCGAACCCCAGATGCTGGACGGGGTTCCCCAAGTGAGCCGCTTTTCCCTCGTCGTCCAATATAGGATAAAATAATCATATGGACACTTCTGCCTTCCTTTCCGCAACCCCGGGCGCCGACGGTGCCCCTTCCCAGGCGGCCCGATGATTGCGCTGACCGCACCCTTTTGCCTGGCCCTGGCCGAGCTGCCCGAGAACGCGTTCGGGCCCCGGGCCATCTGGGAATCCGCCTCGCTCCCCAACAAGGGCATCATCTGCCTGCTGATCGGCCTGCTGGTCCTGCAGCTGTACATCGCGGTGGAACGGACCTTCGTCTACGCCCAGAGCAACGCCGCCACCCGCGCCTTCCTCAAGCTGTTCGTGGCGGCCCTGCGCAGCGGCGATTTCGACGCCGCCCGGCAGGTGGCCGCGGCCCACGGCAAGAGCCACGTGGCCCTGGTGCTCAAGCAGGGGCTGGTGATCTTCCAGTACGAGAAGCAGCTGCAGAACCGCAGCGAGGACCATGACGTGATCCAGCCGGTGGAGCGCGCCATCGCCCGGGGCTCGGCCGAGGTGGGCGACCTGCTGAAGAAGGGCATGCTGTCCCTGGCCACCATCGGCGCGCTGGCGCCCTTCATCGGCCTGCTGGGCACGGTGATCGGCATCATCCGGGTGTTCTCCGACCTGAAGAGCCGCGGCGCGGGCGACGTCAACGCCCTGGCCGGCTCCATCGGCGAGGCCCTGGCCACCACCGCCCTGGGGCTGATGGTGGCCATCCCGGCGGTGTGGATCTACAACTACTTCACCGCCCAGCAGGACAAGATGGCCACCCGGATCAGCAACGCCGCGTCGCAGATGGTGGACGAGATCATCCGCCGGGAGAGCCAAGGGTGAAAGCGGATATCAACGTCACGCCGCTGGTGGACATCGTCCTGGTGCTGCTGATCATCTTCATCGTGATCACTCCGGCGGTGAGCAACGCGGTGCGGCTGCCGGTGGCCAAGCACAGCTTCGTCCCGGAGAAGGAGCCCAACGCCCGCTACCTCACCCTGATCCTGGCGGCCCACCGGGACGCCTCGGGGGCGGTGACCGGGCCCGGCACGGTGCTGGTGGACGGCAAGGAGGGCCGGGACGCCCAGGGCCGCCCGGTGAGCTTCGACCTGGCCGATCCGGCGGGACGCGGCCGGCTGGTGGGCTTCATCCAGAACGCCGTGGCCTACCTTTCCGACCGGCGGGTGTTCATCAAGGCCGATCTGGATCTGCCCTTCAGGCAGGTGAACGACCTGTTCCAGGTGTGCCGGGAGGGCGGCGCGGACGAGGCCTCGGTGGTGACCCGGGAGGACCGGGCCCCCGGGACGGGGGGCCGCTGAATGGACGCCGGCGGCAGCAAGGGCAAGGCCAAATCCGAGATCAACGTCACCCCGCTGATCGATGTGGTGCTGGTGCTGCTCATCGTGTTCATCGTGCTGCTGCCGGGCCTCACCAAGGCGCTGCCGGTGGCGGTGCCCCGGGTGGTGAAGACCAGCGCGCCGCCGCCGGATCCGCACAACCCGCCGCTGGTGGTGTCGGTGGACGAGAAGGGCGGCCTGCTGCTGCAGAGCGACCGGATCGAGCTGCCCCGGCTGGCCGACGCGCTGGTGCCGGTGGTGCTGCTGCAGCCCGCCGGCATGCGCCGGGTGTTCCTGAAGGTGGACGGCGGGCAGCCCTGGCAGAAGGTGGTGGATGTGCTGGACCAGATCCGCCTGGCCTCGGAGCGGGCCCGGAGCCAGACCGCCGCCAGGCCGGAATGGGGCGGCCGGGACGGGGGGGACATCAAGGTGGCCATCACCTTGCGCCGCTAAGGGTTGTACGCGCCCTGGGGCAGGTTCATGCCGGCGGTATGAAAGCGTTCGCTGGCCTGGAGATGATCCAGCAGCTGGGACAGGTTCTCGCCGCTGGGGATGACCGGCACGCCCAGTTCCTGCTCCAGCGCGGCCAGGGTCATGTCGTCCAGGAACTGGGTGGCGGGGCTGGCCTGGGCGTGGCCGGGCAGGACGTACTGGTCGGTGGGCCCGGTGTGCACCCGCAGGCTGGCGCTGGGCACCACCACCGCGTCCACCCAGCGCGGGTCGCCGCCGTGGGCCTGGCGGTCGGCGTGGGCGGCGTAGGCCAGGTCCTGGCCGCAGAGCAGGCCGGCCACGGTGACCGTTTCGCCGAAAGCGTTGTTGCGGGCGGCCACGGCCCGCAGCTGGCTGCCGCATTCCCGGTTGAGCCGGGCCAGGGTCCGGTTCAGCACCGGGGCGAAGCTGGAGCCGGTGAGCAGCAGCACCTTGCGCCCGGCAAAGCCCTGGGCCTTGGGCCGGCGCAGGAAGCGCCGGGTGTGCTCCAGGAATTTCCGCACCAGTCCCACGCCGTTTTCCAACTGGGCCCAGGACTGGGAATAGAAGTCGCGGCCGGGCACCTCCAGCTGCCCCCGGGTGAACCACTCGTCCGCCAGCAGCAGCCAGGGCTCGCCGCCGTTCTCCCGGGTGCAGCGGCGCACCTCCGGGATCCAGCGGGTGGCCCAGGCCCGGGCGAACTCGGGGTCCACGTCGGGAATGGCGGGCAGGCCGTCCCGGTGCCGGGTGAGCCCCACCGGGACGCAGGAAAGGGAGAGCACCCCGCCTCTGCCGGCCCAGCGGCCCTCGGTCTGGAAGGCCCGGCGCTCCCACAGCTCGCGCACCGTCCGGGCCCAGGTTTCGCCGTCGTTGAGGCCGGGCACCAGCACCACCTGGGTGTGCACGTCCACGCCGCCCATGAGCAGCCGGTCGAGCTTGCGCAGGATATCGCCCTCCTTGGGGTTGCCCACCACCTTCACCCGCACCGCGGGATCGGTGGCGTGCACGCTCACGTGGATGGGGGACAGCCGTTCCCGCACCATGCGGTCCAGCTCCGCGTCGTCGCTGGAGGACAGGGTGCTGAAATGGCCGTACAGGAACGAAAGGCGGATGTCCTCGTCCTTGAGGTAGAGGGATTTCCGGAAGCCCTTGGGCATCTGCAGCACGAAGCAGAACACGCAGTTCTGCTTGCAGACCTTTACCTCGTCCTGGGCCAGGTCCACCCCGATGCCGTCGCCGCCGTTCTCCACCGTGGTGCTGGCCCGGTCGCCGCCGGGGCGCTGGAAGGTCAGTTCGGTGAGATCCCGCTGGGTGATGAGGAACTGGTAGCTCAGCTGGTCGAGCACGGGTTCGCCGTTGATTTCAAGCAAGGTGTCGCCCGCCCGGATGCCGCCATCATAGGCCAGACTGTCCGGTTCGACCGAGATAACCAGCACCCCTTTTTGCGCCATGCGCCTCCCGCGTCCGGCCCAGGCCGGCCTCCCAGTCTGGGATCCTGAAGAATTTACGGCAAGCTTGCATATTCCGGGCCAGCCGGGAACGAGCGGTTCCGCGCTACGCTGGACCGACCATGAGTAAACTCCTCTCCTGTCTTCTCGGCATCCTCCTGGTCCTGCCCGTGGCCGCCGCGCCCCGGGTGCTGCGCAGCTTCCAGCTGGGCGGCGAGGGCCGCTGGGACGCGCTGGCCCTCGATCCCGAAGGGAAACGCCTCTATGTGGCCCGCTCCACCGGGGCCATGGTGCTGGACCTGGACGGCCGGGTGCTGGGCGGGATTCCCGGCGCCCAGGGCGTCCACGGCGTGGCCTTTGCCCGGGAGCTGGACCGCGGCTGGATTTCCAGCGGCCAGGCGGGCACCGTCACGGTGTTCAGGCTTTCCTCCCTGGCCGTGGAAACGGTGCTGAAGACCACCGGCGGCGACCCGGGCGCCGTCCTGTTCGAACCCGTCACCCGCCGGGTGTTCGCCTTCAACGGCAGCGGAAGGAACGCCACGGCGTTCGACGGGGCCACCTCCCAGCTGGCGGGCACCATCGCCCTGGACGGCAAGCCGGGCTGGGCGGCCTGCGACGGCCGGGGCCGGGTCTACGTGAACAACCAGGACACCTCCCAGATCTACGCCATCAACGCCCGGACCCTCAAGGTGGAAGCGGTCTGGTCCATCCGGCCCCTGGACCGGCCCACCGGGCTGGCCATGGACGTGCCGGACAACCTCCTCTTCGCGGTGGCCGGCAACCGGCTGGCGGCGGTGCTGGACGCGGGTTCCGGCCGGATCCTGGCCACCCTGCCCATCGGTTCCGGCGCAGGGAGCGTGGCCTTCGACCCCGGCACCGGATGCGCCTACGTCAGCAACGGAGAGGGCACGGTCACGGTCCTCCGGCGCAGCGCCCAGGGGAGCTTCCAGGCGGGGCCCACCGTCGCCACCGCCAGGGGAGCCCGCACCATCGTGTCGAATCCGACCACCCACCGGCTCTACCTTCCCGCGGCGGAATACGAATCCGCCAGGCCCGGCGACCCCCCGGCCATGATCAAGGGCAGCTTCAGGATCATCGAGCTGGACGAGGCCCCCTGATCTTTAACGGGCGGCCTTGGCGGCCTCCTCCCGGGCCAGTTTGGCCCGGGCCTGGGCATCGCCGGTGACGGCTTCCTTGGCGGTCTGCGCGGGCGTCTCGGCGGCCTCCTGGGCTGGGGTGGATTGGCTCTGCTTCAGCACGGCCTTGGCCTGGCTGCTGATCTCGACCGTGTCCGTGGCCGCGGCGGGAGCCTGGGCCTTGGCCGGGGCCTGCGGCGCCGGCGCGGCCGCGGTGGCCACGGCAGCCGCTGAAGATGCCTGGATGTTCTGGATTGCACTCATGGAAATCCTCCTTGAAGTGGACAGGGGCCTCCTGCCTCCTGCTGGTGGGTGAAACGAGTCCGAAGCGGGACACCCATTGCATCGTCGGGAAGCGCCGGTTTCCCGCGCACATGACAAAACTGTCATGTAATTGTTCGGCTCCTGAACGCATGGGAAGCCTGGTCCGGCGGATAGACTGGAACCGCGGGCGAGGAGTAGGGCATGCGGTTGCTGGTCGTCGAGGATGAACCGAAAACCTCCGCCTACCTGAAGAAGGGGCTGAGCGAAAGCGGCTTCACCGTGCAGGCCGCCCAGGATGGCGACCAGGGCCTGTTCATGGCCATGGAAAGCGTCTATGACCTCATCATCCTTGATGTCATGCTGCCGAGGCGCTCGGGATGGTCCTTGCTGGAAACCCTCCGGCAGAATGGGCAAACCACGCCCGTGCTGTTCTTGACAGCCCGGGACACCGTGCCCGACCGGGTGAAGGGGCTGGAGCTGGGGGCGGACGATTACCTGGTGAAGCCGTTCGCCTTCTCCGAGCTGCTGGCCAGGGTGCGGACCTTGCTGCGCCGGTCCCCGTTGCGCCCGGTGGACACCTTGGTCGTGGCCGACCTGGAATTGGACCCGCTGCGGGGTGACGCCAAGCGGCAGGGCGAGGCCTTGGGGCTGACTCGCCAGGAGTTCCTGCTGCTTTCGCTGCTGGTCCGGCGCAGGGGCGAGGTGCTGTCACGCTCCTTCATCGCCGAGCAGGTCTGGGACATGACCTTCGATATGGAAACCAACGCCGTGGACGTGGCCGTGCGCCGGCTCCGGCGCAAGGTGGACGATCCGTTCGACCAGAAGCTCATCCACACCGTGCGCGGCATGGGTTACCGGCTGGATGTGGACTGAGCCTCGGGGCGCCAGGACCCTCCTGGGCGGGGCCAAGGCGGCCGGGGACCTCCTGGCCCCGCTGCGTGGCAGCCTGCGCCTCCGCCTGGCCATGACCTTCGCCCTGGGGAGCATGGCGGCTTTGGTGGTGGTTTCCGGTTTCACCTATTGGGCCTTCAAGCGCGAGATCCAGGTGCGCAACCGGCGCCTGCTGCAGGGCAGGATCCAGGAAGTGGCCGCGGTGCTCCAGCAGGGCAGCCGTTCCAGCCTGGAGGATGAAGTCCTGGGCGAGGGCGCGGCCTCCACCGACCCCAAGGTCTGGCTGCGGGTGCTGGCCGGCGCGGTCGTCACCATCGAGTCCCACGGCATGGGCGAAAGCCTCCCGGTGCGATGTTTTGCCACCGGCGGCAGGACCCGCTGGCAGAGCCGGAGCTACGATCTGGAAGAACGCCCGGTGGGCCGCTACCGGATCCAGGGGGCCCTGGAGACGACGGAGGACGATGGGCTGATCCTCAGCTACCGCCATCGCCTCCTGTACGTGCTGCTGACGGGGACCACCGGCTGTGCCCTGTTCGGCTGGTGGGCCGCGAACCGGGGGCTACGACCCATCCGCGCCATCGAGGACTCCACCCGCACCATCACCGCGCACCGGCTGCAGGAGCGCCTGCAGCCCGCCGACGTGCCCCAGGAGCTGCGCGCCCTGGTCCATGCCCTCAACGCCATGCTGGACCGGCTGGAACAAGCCTTTTCCCGGCTTTCCCAGTTTTCCGCGGACCTGGCCCACGAACTGCGCACCCCCATCACCAACCTCATGGGGGAGGCGGAGGTGACCCTTTCCTGCAACCGTTCCGGCGAGGAATACCGGCAGGTGCTGGAATCGAGCCTGGAGGAATACCGGCGCCTGTCCCGCCTGATCACCCGCATGCTGTTCCTGGCCCGGACCGAGGATCCCCAGACCGCCATCAAGCACGGGGCCATCGAACCGCGGCGCCTGGTGGACGAGGTGCTGGCCTATTTCGAGGCTTCGGCCGAAGAGCAGGCTGTGCGCCTGGAGGGCCACGCCGAGGGCAGCCTGAGCGGCGACGCCGACCTGCTGCGTCAGGCCCTGGCCAACCTGATGTCCAATGCCCTGCAGGCCACCCCCCGGGGCGGCGCGATCCTGGTGTCGATCCAGTCCGCGCCCCAGGGCAGCGAGATCCTGGTGCGGGATACCGGGTGCGGCATTCCCGCGGCCGAACTGGAAGGGGTCTGCGACCGGTTCGCGCGCACCCGGGCCTCGCTGGACGGCAAGGCCGTCGGCACCGGGCTGGGACTGGCCATCGTGCACTCCATTGCCCGGCTCCACGGCGGCTTCATTCGCATTGAAAGCGAGCCGGGCCTTGGGACGACGGTCCGCCTGCTGCTTCCTTGAGCTAGCCGATGCCCAGCTGGGCCCGGGCGGCGGTCAGCTTGGCCTCGGAGTAGGGGAACCACCCCGGTTCGGTGTCCTCCAGGCCGTCGTCGATGACCATGCTCTTGGCTTCGGCGAACAGGCGCAGGCCGGTGGCCCCGTGGTAGCGGTTGATGCCGGACTGCTTGATGCCGCCGAAGGGAAGGTCGCGGATGACGTAGTTCACGACCACCTCGTTGATGTCCACCGACCCGGCCTGGAGCCGGTCGGCGATGCGGTTGGCCCGGGCCAGGTCGCCGGAGAACACGTAGGCGTCCAGACCGAATTCGTTGTCGTTGGCCAGCTCGATGGCCTCGTCGTCGTCCATCACGATCTGGATCGGCAGGATCGGCCCGAACGCCTCTTCCTTCATGATCCGCATGGAATGGTCCACGTTGGACAGCACCGTGGGCGCCCAGTAGAAGCCCGCCTGGATGGCCGGGAAGCCGCCGGTCTCCAGCTAGGCGCCCTTGTCCAGGGCGTCGTGCAGCAGGGTGCGCAGGCTGTCGATGCCCCGGTCGTTGGGCAGCGGTCCCAGGTCCGAAGCGGGATCGGTGTAGGGCCCCAGCTTCAGGGCCCGGGTGTGGGCCACCACCTGTTCGATGAAGGCCTTGGCCACCGAGGCGTGTACGTAGACCCGCTTCACCGCCGCGCACACCTGGCCGTTGTTGCAGAACCGGCCGTACACCGCGGCGTTGGCGGCCCGCGCCACGTTGGCGTCGGCGCAGACGATCATGGGGTCGCAACCGCCCAGTTCCAGCAGGGCCGGGCGCAGCAGCGGCGCCAGCTCCGCCTGGAGCTTCCGGCCCACGGCGCTGGAACCGGTGAACGCCACGAAATCCACCCCCTCCGCCGTGGCCAGCACCGTGCCCAGCTTGCCCGGGCCGTGCACCACCTGGGCCAGGCCCGGCCAGTCCTTGAAGGCGTCGTTGAACAGCCGCTCGATGGCTTCGCCCACCAGCGGCACCGCCGAGGTGGGCTTGAGGATCACCGCGTTGCCGGCCGCCAGGGCGGTGATGGCGGGGGTCATGGCCAGTTCGAACGGGAAGTTCCAGGGGGAGATCACCGCCACCACCCCCCGCGGGGTGCTGCGGACCAGGGCCCGCTTGTGCCGGCTGCTGCCGGCGGGCAGCGCCACCGGCTGCTCGGCCAGGTAGTCGGCGGCGTGGGCGATGTAGTCGTCCAGGTGGTCCACCACCATGGCGATGTCGTAGGCCAGGGCCTCCACCAGGGGCTTGCCCATGCCGCTGGAGATGGTCTCGGCCAGCAGGCCGGCGCGCTCCAGGATCAGGGTGCGCAGCCCGGTGAGCACCCGCGACCGGTCCTGGACCGGGGTGGCGCCCCAGACTCCCGCCGCCCGGCGGGCCCGGGCCACGATCCCCGGGATCTGCGCCTCGGTGGTGATGGGCACCGTGCCGATCAGTTCGAAGGTGGCGGGATTGAGGGCCTTGGACACCTGCTGCCGGTAGACCGGCGGCTCAGCCCTTCGTTCGACGCGGGTCCGGGCATTCAGGACTTTGGTTTCCATGGCGAAGATCTCCTGGCAGGGGGCAATGCGCGGTTGATTTCCGGGCTTCCAGTTGCCTTCGTCCTGGAGCAAACCCTGTGCCAGCCGCCGTTCCCCGGCAAGGTCCTGTGCTCCTAACGCCAGCCAGCCGCCTCGTGGGCCCGGGGTCCGGCCGGATCCATCAGCTTGACGGCCCTTCGATCAATCTGATGGCCGGCAGGGGCGCCCGCTGGGCTTAAGCTATAATCCCTTCGATCCATTGCTAGGAGCGCACCATGGAAATGCGAAGACTGGGATCCGGCGGTCTGGAAGTGAGCGCCATGGGGCTGGGCTGCATGGGCATGACGCACGGCTACATCCGACCGGAGGACATCAACGAGGCCGAGGCCATCGCCACCATCCACCGGGCCCTGGACCGGGGGCTCACCCTGCTGGACACCGCGGAGGCCTACGGGCCCTTCACCAACGAGGTGCTGGTGGGCAAGGCGATTCGCGGCCGGCGGCGGCAGGTGGTGCTGGCCACCAAGTTCGGCCTGCGCGGCGGGATCAACGGCACTCCGGAAAACGCCAAGCGGGTGGCTGAGGAATCGCTCAAGCGGCTCCAGGTGGATGTCATCGATCTCTACTACCTGCATCGCAAGGATCCCAAGGTCCCCATCGAGGACTCCGTGGGCGCCATGAAGGATCTGGTCACGGCCGGCAAGGTGCGCTTCCTGGGCCTGTCCGAAGTGGGTCCGGAGACCCTGCGGCGGGCCCAGAAGGTGCATCCCATCGCCGCCCTGCAGAGCGAATATTCCCTGTTCGAGCGGGGCGTGGAGGAGACCATCCTGCCCACCCTGCGCGAACTGGGCATCGGCTTCGTCCCCTTCAGCCCCCTGGGCCGCGGGTTCCTGGCCGGCGCCTTCAAGAGCGCCGCGGAGCTGCCGGCCAGCGACTTCCGGCAGAACATGCCCCGTTTCCGGGACGCCAACGCCGATGCCAACGTCCGCATCCTGGATGTGATCCAGGCGGTGGCGGCCCGCCACCAGGCCACCCCGGCCCAGGTGGCCCTGGCCTGGGTCCTGGCCCAGGGCCAGGACGTGGTGCCCATCCCCGGAACCCGGCGGCGCACCACCCTGGACCAGAACCTGGACGCCCTGGACCTGCGCCTGACTCCGGCCGACCTGGCCGAACTGGATCAACTGGCCGCCCAGGTGGCGGGGGACCGCTACTTCCCCAAGGAGGCGTCGACCGTCGAACGCTAATGCCCGCCTTCCCCCGCCAACTGCCGGGCCAGCTCCCCCACCACCGCCTTGGCGTCGCCGAACAGCATGAAGGTCTTGTCCAGGTAGTAGAGCTCGTTCTCGATTCCGGCGAACCCGGGGTTCTTGGAACGCTTGATGGCATAGACGGTCTTGGCCTTGTCCGCGTCGATGATGGGCATCCCGTAGATGGGGCTGGTCTTGTCGGCCCGGGCGGCGGGGTTGACCACGTCGTTGGCGCCGATGATCAGCGCCACGTCGGCCTGGGGCAGGTCGCCGTTGATCTCGTCCATCTCCACCAGGTCGTCGTAGGGGATCTCGGCTTCGGCCAGCAGCACGTTCATGTGCCCGGGCATGCGCCCGGCCACCGGATGGATGGCGAACTTGACGGTGACCCCCCGCTTCTTGAGCTGGTCGTACAGTTCTCGCACCCGGTGCTGGGCCTGGGCCACGGCCATGCCGTAGCCCGGCACGATCACCACCAGGTCGGCCTGGGCCATGATCTGGGCCGCGCTCTCGGTGGTGTCCGACTTGTAGACCTTGGCCTCGCCGCCCGCCGCGGCCTGCTGGGCCTGGCCGAAGGCGCCGAACAGCACGTTGGTGAACGACCGGTTCATGGCCTTGCACATGATGATGGATAGGATCAGGCCGGAGGAGCCGTCCAGGGCGCCGGCGGTGATCAGCAGCTTGTTGTTGAGCACGAAGCCCATGGCCACCGCCGACAGGCCGGCGTAGGCATTTAGGATGGAGATCACCGTGGGCATGTCGGCGCCGCCGATGGGCAGGATGAGCAGCACGCCGAAGGCCAGGGACAGCACGATCACCAGCAGGAACGCCAGCGGCGCCCAGCCCGCCAGGGGGTTCAGCACCAGGGCCACGCCCAGCGCCAGGGCCAGGGCGAACAGGCCCAGGTTGATGACGTTCTGCCCGCGGTAGGTCACCGGCCGCTGGGGGATCCACTTCACTTCCTGCAGCTTGCCCGCGGCCAGCAGGGAGCCGGTGAAGGTGAGGAAGCCCAGCAGGATCTCCGCCACCAGGGCGATGACGATGTACGGAGCCAGGGCCTCCTCGTTGGCCTGGCCGTAGTACAGAAAGAACTTGCCGGTGCCCACCAGGCCCGCCGCCAGGCCGCCGAATGCGTGGGACAGGGCGGTCCGCTGGGGCACCGCGGTGAGCGGCACCTGGGCCAGGGGATAGCCCACCGCCGCGCCGGCGATGAAGGCGGCCAGGATCCACCAGTAGTGCGTGCCGCCCACGGCGAACACCCCGGCCAGGGTGCCGGCCACCGCCAGGACCATGGCCGCCACCCCGGAAAACACGCCCTTGCGCGCGGTTTCCGGATCGCTCATCCAGCGCAGCGACATGATGAACAGGCCGGTGGCCACCAGGTAGAGCAGCTGGACCAGGTGCTCCGCGGTCACTTGGGGGCTCCTTCCCGCTTCTTGAACATCTTGAGCATGCGGTCGGTGATCAGGAAGCCGCTGACGATGTTGGTGGTGGAGCAGAAGATCGCCACCAGGCCCAGGGCGGTGACGTACCCCGGGGCGTCCTTGCCCGCCGCGACGATGATGGCGCCCACCACGGCGATGGCCGAGATGGCGTTGGTGAGGCTCATGAGCGGGGTGTGCAGCAGCCGCGACACCCGCTGGATGGCCATGAGCCCGATGAAGGTGGCCAGCATGAACACGAACAGGGCGCCCATGAAGTCCAGTTCGCCGTGGCCGCCTCCCTGGGCCAGGGCGGGGGTCATTGCATTGAAGACATGCACGTGGTTGCTCCTTTCCGGTGCTTCAGGCCTGGATCGCTTTCTGGGTGGGACCATGCACCACCTTGCCGTCGTGGGTCACGCAGCAGCCCTTCAGCAGGTCGTCGGCCCAGTCCAGCCGGAAGCGCGACTCGGGCTTGTCCCAGAAGGCGGTGATGAAGTTGAGCAGGTTGCGCGAGAACATCATGCTCGCGTGGTAGGGCAGGGTGGCGGGCAGGTTCAGCGGGGCCAGCATGGTGACCCCGCCCACCGTCACGGTTTCGCCCAGGCGGGAAAGCGCGCAGTTGCCGCCGCCGTCCGCGCCCAGGTCCACCAGCACCGAACCGGGCTTCATGGAACGCACGATCCCCTCGTCGATGAGCCTGGGCGCCACCACCCCGCCGATGAGCGCGGTGGTCACCACCATGTCCACCACGGCGCAGTGCTCGGCCAGCATCCTGGCCTGGCGGGCCTTGTCCTCGGCCGAGAGCTCGGCGGCATAGCCGCCGCCGGCCTGGGCGCTCTGGGCCAGCTCGATGCCGACGTACTTGCCGCCCACCGATTCGATCTGCTCCTTCACCTCGGGGCGCACGTCGGTGGCGCTCACCGCGGCGCCCAGCCGCTTGGCGGTGGCGATGGCCTGGAGCCCGGCCACCCCGCAGCCGATGACGAACACCTTGGCCTGCAGGGTGGTGCCGGCGGCGGTCATGAGCATGGGGAAGTACCTGGGCAGCGCGGCCGCGCCCAGCAGCACGCCCTTGTAGCCGACGATGTTGGCCTGGCTGGACAGGGTGTCCATGGCCTGGGCCCGGGTGGTGCGCGGGATGCAGTCGGTGGAGAACGCGGTGACGCCGCGCGCGGCCAGCCTGGCCACGGCCTCCAGGTTGCGGGTGGGGAACAGCGAGGCCAGCAGGATCGCCCCCGGCCGCATCAGGTCGGCCTCGTGGACGCCGCCGGGGCGCGGGGCGGGGGCGTTGACCTTGGCGATGAAGTCCGCCTCGCCCAGCAGCTCCGCGGGGTCCGCCGCCAGGGTGACCCCCGCGTCCAGGTAGGCCTGGTCGGGGAAGAAGGCCCGGGCCCCGGCGCCCGCTTCCATGGCAACCCGGGCGCCCAGCTGGATCAGCTTCCGACAGGAGTCCGGGTCCAGGGCAACGCGGTTCTCGTTGGGACGGATCTCCATCGGAATGGCGATCTTCACGGGCACCTCCGGGCGAGGGGCAAATCTATCAGATTTCCGGACCGCTTGCCGATTTTTTAAGAGTCGCCGCCATCGTCCCCCAGATCGGTGACCACCAGTCGCGCGCGCTCGGCCAGGGACTGCAGGCCCGGCGCCTCCGGATAGCGCTCCAGCACCGGGAAGAGCACCGAGCCGCCAATGATCGCGCGGTAGTCCGGCAGGTCCCGGGGCCGCAGGCCCCACATGTTCTGGTAGGTCATGAACCCGGCGGCGGTCTCGCCGTCCGCGGCGGTGTACTGCAGGGGCCCCAGGTAGAGCATCACGTGGCCCTGGATCCACACCAGGGAGCGGTACGGCTGGCCCACCCGGATCAGGGCCGCCAGCCGCTCCTGCAGACCCAGCCCGCTGAGGTCCACGGAACGGCCGGCGTCCCGCTGGTCGGTGGAGTTGCGCGGCAGCCACAGGCCGAACGGGGCGAAGAAGCTCTTCAGCTCCGCCGAACAATCGTTGTGGAACTGCAGATTGCCCCACCCGTAGGGGCGGCCCAGGAGGGTGTGCCACAGCGCGGCCGCGTGTCGGGGCGTGTACGGCCAGGGCTGGGGCACGCCGCAGCGCGGCTCCAGGAAGGCCTTGGTGCAGACCGCATGGAGGCTGGCGGGATCGCGCCCGGGGATCAGGATCGCCGGCCGCGGGCCCCCGGCCGCGCGCCTGGGGAACACGCTGCCCACGTAGGCGTGGAAGTGGAACCGGCCCCGGGTGTCCAGCACCGGCGTTTCGGTCCGGATGGCCGCCACCAGGCCGTGGCGCCGCACCGCCCCTCGCCAGCGCCGCACGAAGCCTGCCCCGGCCCGGGTGAGGCTCGGGGTGCGGATCCACCCGGCGCAGTCCGCGGCCAGCACCTTGCACCAGCGCCGGTCGCGGGTTTCCGCCAGCAGGTAGACCGGGGTTCCGGCCCACAGCACGGAGTTCTGGAGCTGGTCGAACGGGTAGCCCTGGCCGGGCAGCTCCGGGTTCTGCAGGAACAGGTCCTGGCTGGGCAGCAGCCGAACCAGGGCGTTTTCGGTGACCACCGCCCGGTGCCCGGCCCGGAACCGGAACGGTACTTCCACGGTGGGCGGCAGCTGGGCCTGGATCCGGCGGATCCAGCCGGGGCCCCAGGGCCGGAGGTTGGGGCCGAACCCGGTGTGGGCGACGATCTCCCGCTGGAGGTCGGCCAGCACCCTGGCCTCCAGCCCGGCCACCTGCGGGGTGAGGTGGCCGGCCACGAAGTCCGGATCCCAGGGGCCCAGGTAGGCGCGCTGGAACGCCGCCGCCTTGCGGGTCTGGAACGGCGCCGGGAACAGGGCCTGGTCGCCGGTGGCGGTCAGCCAGGGCTCCGCCATGGCCTGGTAGGGCTCCAGATGGAACAGCCGGGAGGGCGCCCCGCCCAGGGCCAGGCACAGCGGAAGGAACGGGATCAGGAAACGCATGGGATTTCTTCCGAATGTTGCCGGAGGCTCGATTAAACCATAAGCTACTCAAAGCGGCCGGGAACCCCGCATTTTCGGGGGCGGCGTTATCTTGCGGAACTCAGCACTCCTGGCCGTGCACATCCGTTAGGCTGTTCTTTCTTTTGGAGCCTGCTCATGCATTCGGTTCGCGCCTTCTTCCCCCGGGTTCTGGCTCTCCTTGGCCTGCTGGCGCTTCCTGCCTCGGCCGACCACCCCAGGGATTTCCGCACCGCCCTGGACGGGCTGCGGGCCAACAAGCTGGGCGTGGTGGACAAGGTGTTCCTGAAGAACGCTTCCCGGGCCGGCAGTGACCGCCTGCTGGCCCTCTACGAGCTGGGCGAGTTCTACCACCTGGCCGGGGACACGAAGAAAAGCATCGGCTTTTTCAACACCGCCGACGCCGTGGCCAAGGACTACGAGGGCCAGGCGGTGGTCTCCGCGGGTGCCACGGGGCGTACCGCCGGGGCGATCCTGGCGAACGAATCGGTGATGAAGTACGAGGGCTTCGGCTACGACAAGGTAATGTCGCGCACCACCAACGCCATCAATTTCCTGCTGCTGGGGGACCTGGAGGGCGCCCGGGTGGAGCTGCGCAAGGCCGAGGAATACCAGCGGCTGGAACGGGAGCGGCACCAGCGGGAGGTGAGCAGGGCCGGCGCCCGCCAGCCGGCCGGGGCGGAAAACGCCCGGGTGGACAATCCGGCGGTGCAGGCCAGCTACGGCCGGATGTTCGATCACGTGAAGAACGTGCGCAATTCCTTCGAGAACGCCTTCACCTACTACTTGTCCAGCCAGATCCACCAGGTGCGCGGCGAGGCGGGGCTGAACGACGCCATGGTGGAGATCCGGCGCGCCTTCGAGCTGGCCCCCCGCGCCCCCGGAGTGCGCGCCGCCTACCTGGAGATCGCCCGGGCCCAGTCGGATTCGGCGTTCGAGGAGGCCAGGACCCGGTTGGGCATGCCCGATGCCCAGCCCGTGTCGAATCCCGCCGGCACCGGGTCGGTGGTGGTGGTGTTCGAGACCGGGCTGGTGCCGCAGATGGACGAGGTGAAGATCAACCTTTTCGCGGACAACAAGCTTTACGGGCTCGCCTTTCCCATCTACAACGATTTCGGGGCGCCCCAGGCTCCGCTCACCATCCTCGCCCCGGACCGGACCCACATGACCTCGACCATCCTGGAGACCCGCACCCTCGCGGTGAAGGCGCTGCAGGAGCGGATGCCCGGCATCCTCACCCGGGGCCTGCTGGGGGCCATCGCCAAGGGCGAGGTGCAGCAGCAGGCCGAAAAGAATTTCGGCCCCCTCGGCGGACTGTTGAGCAAAGTGACCAGCGCCGCGCTCACCAGCGCGGACCGCCGCTCCTGGCTCAGCCTGCCGGCCGAGGTCCAGGTTGCGAAGTTCAACCTTGCCGCGGGCCCCAACCGGCTGGAATTGCGGGCCCCGGGCCTGGCTGATTCGGTGGCGCTGGACGTCGCGCCGGGCAGCCACAGCTTCCTGCTGGTGCGCGCTTTCCCAGGATTCAAGCGGATCGACGTCAGAACCTTCCAACCCGGCGACGAGGATTTCCCCGCGCCCCGCGCCCTGCCCGCCCCCATCCAGGCTGCCGCTCCCGCGGCAAACCTGCAATGATGGTTGCACCAGGGCTTCTGTGGTAACGCTCTCCACAACCTCCTTGAAGGAACAGATCATGAATAGAATGCTCCTGCCCCTCTTAGGCATCGGCGCCGTCAGCCTCGGATTGGGGTGCTCCGGGCCGGTCACCAGCTATGGCAACGCCCAGGCCACAGAGACGGTGAACGCCGATTTCGGTTCCACCGACCTGCAGATGATCGCCGACAAGATCGTCGGGAGCCTGGTGGCCAGCAACCGGCTGCAGCCGGATCCGGCCGATCCGGGCAAGCCCCCGCTGGTTTCCGTCACCCGGCTGCGCAACGAGACCTCCGAGCACATCGACACCAAATCCATCACCGACAAGATCCGCACCTCCCTCATCAAGTCCGGCAAGGTGCGTTTCTCCGCCCTGGAGATGCAGGGCGACCTGATGAACCAGTACAAGCTCCAGGGCACCATGGCCGACACCGCCACCCAGAAGACCGCCGGCAAGCAGACCGGCAGCAAGTACCTCCTGGGCGGGGACATCTCCTCGATCGTCAAGCAGAACGGCCGGGTCAAGGACGTCTACTACAAGATCACCCTGCAGCTCACCGACATCGAGACCGCGGTGATCGAGTGGGCGGATGACGTGGAGATCCGCAAGGACAGCGTCCGCAGGCTGTTCGGAAGCTAGGAGGCGCTGCCATGTTGTCCATGTTCCTGCTCGTTCCCGCGCTGGTCGCCGCGCCGCCGGTGGCCGTGAAGCCCATCTGGATCAACGTGCTGCCCACCCAGTCCGGCCGGGTCTACGGGCTGGGCCTGGCGGCCATCACCAGCGACGCCGTGACCCTGCGCCAGGTGTCCGACAACGCCCGGGCCGACGTGATCAGCCGGTGCCGCGCCAACGTCAAGGGCGACACCCGGGTCACCACCACCTACCAGGAAAGCCGGGCCACCGGCGGCCCGGCCCAGGCCAGCCGCACCCAGAACGCCCAGGTGGGCACCGAGGTGCAGTCCCAGGCCACCGACCTGCCCGGGCTGGTGGTGGAGGAAACCTTCCTGGACCGGCCCGGGGGCACCGGCTACGCCCTGGCCTACCTGGACCTGGGCATCGCCCAGCGGGAGCTGCAGACCCGGCTGGACACCCTGAAGGCCGACCTGGGCGCGCAGCGCCCGGAACAGGGCGTCCGGGGCAAGCTGGTGGCGGCCCAGGGGCTGAAGAAGGCCCACGAGGAGCTGCTCAAGCTGGATGACATGGCCGGGCTGCTCAGCGGCGGCGGGGGCGACCCCGGGCTGCGCGCCGACGTGCTCCAGTGCCGGCTGGACACCGAGCGGAAGATGGTGGCGGCCCGGTCCGCCCTCACCTTCGGACTGACGCCCACTCCCGGCATCGAGCTGGACCAGGACGTGAAGGGCGTGGTGCGCAACGCCGTGCTCAGGGAAGGCATGGGCTGGTCCGACCAGAACCCCCTGTTCTCCATCACCCTGCGGGTGCGCAGCGGGCGCAACGGGGTGACCGTGGGACGGCGCGCCTGGTGGGACTACCAGCGCTCCGCCGACTTCGTGGTGGCCCAGGGCTCCCTCAGCCTCACCCTGGTGGACAGCACCGGCCAGGAGTACGAGTCGGTGGCCATCGTGGCCAAGGGCGTGGGCGTTAACGAATTCCAGGCCGACAGCCTGCTGCTGGCGGACTACAAGGCCAAGCTGGGCAAGGCCGTGGCCGCATGGCTGAACGACCTGGGCAAGTGGTAGGAGCATAGGATGATTCCTCTGAAAGTGCAGAAGGTGGTGGACGCCCACGGGCTTGAAGTGCTGGAGTACGAGCCGGGCAGCACGCCCACCGCCGAAATGGCCGCCCGGCGCCTGGGCGTCGAAGTGGCGCGCATCGCCAAATCCCTGCTCTTCAAGAGCAAGGCCGGAGAGTTCGTGCTGGTGGTGTGCCCGGGCGACAAGCGCATCCCTTCGGGCGTGCTCAAACGGCTGGTGGGCTCCAAGGTGTCCATGACCACGGCGGAAGAGACCGAGCGGGTCACCGGCTTCCGGCCGGGCGGGGTCTGCCCGTTCGGGCTGGAAGGGGTGGAGATCCTGCTGGACCGCGACCTGGGCCTGTATGAAACGGTGTTTCCCGCCGCCGGCAACGACGCCACCGGCGTGCGCACCACCCTGGCGCAGCTGGCGGAAGTCACCGGCGGCCGGGTGGTCGCCTTCGAAGAGGCGGATTAGCCGGTGCGGGCCGGCATCGCTGGGATCGGAACCCTCGTCAACGCAGGCGCCATCCTGGTCGGAACCATACCGGGCGTGCTGTTCGGCCGGCTCATCCCGGAGCGGGTGCGACGGACCGTCATGACCGCCCTGGGCCTGACCACCTTCTACCTGGGGATGCAGATGGCGCTGGATCCGCGGGTGGATGCGGCCAGACTGCACTACGCCGGCGCGCTGCCCTACCACCCCAATCCCCTGGTGGTCATCGGAGGGATGGTCGCGGGCGGCATCCTGGGCGAACTGCTGCAACTGGAGGACCGGCTGGAGCGGCTCGGACTCCGGCTGCAGGGCTGGGCTTCGGCCCTTCCGGCCGGTTCCGGCGATGGCCACAACCTGATGGAGGGTTTCGTGACCGCCACCCTCATGTATTGCATCGGAGCCCTGGCGGTGCTCGGTCCCATCCAGGATGCCGCGGGGCAGCCCCGCATCCTCTTCATGAAAGCGATGCTGGACGGCATCAGCGCGGTCATGCTGGCCAGCGCCCTGGGCCTGGGCGTGGCCCTTTCGGCCGTTCCGGTGCTGCTCTACCAGGGCGGGATCACCCTGGCCGCGGGACAGGTGACGCCCCTGCTCACCCTGCCCGTGCTGGCCACCCTCACCGCCACCGGCGGCCTGCTGATCGCCGCCATCGGGCTGGATCTCACCGGCATCAAGCGGCTGCCGGTGGGGAACATGCTGCCGGGGGTGTTCGTGGCCAGCGTCCTGGCCTACTTCCTGGGGTGAACGGGTAGACTGGAACGTGCCGGTTGTTTGCCAAGAATCACCCATCAAGGACCTGACCATGACCCATGTGGAATCCCTCCATTGCGACGGCAAGCGCCTGCTGGACCGGCTCGACCGGCTGGGGGCCGTGGGCCGCCAGGAAGACGGCTCCTGCTGCCGGCTCGCGTTCAGCGACGCCGACCGCCAGGGGCGCGACCTGGTGGTGTCCTGGATGCAGGAACTGGGGCTGGAGGTGCGGGTGGACCGGGTGGGCAACCTGTTCGGGCTGCGCCGGGGCAGCGAGGACCTGGAGCCGGTGATGACCGGCTCACACATCGACACGGTGGCCACCGGCGGCCAGTACGACGGCTGCCTGGGAGTGCTGGCCGCCCTGGAGGCGGTGCACGTCCTGAACGAACGCGGCATCGTGACCCGCCGGCCGCTGGCGGTGGCGGTGTTCAGCAACGAGGAAGGGGTCCGGTTCCAGCCGGACATGGCCGGCTCGCTGGTCTACGCCGGCGGGATGACGGTGGCGGAAGCCCTGGCGATCACCGGCATCGACCAGACCCGGTTCGGCGCCGAGCTGGAGCGGATCGGCTATGCCGGCCCCATGGAGCCCGGCGCCATCGTGCCGCACGCCTTCGTGGAACTGCACATCGAGCAGGGGCCGATCCTGGACCAGGAGGGCGGCGACCTGGGCGCGGTGGCCAACCTGCAGGGCATCTCCTGGCAGGAAGTGGTGCTGCGCGGCAGCGCCAACCATGCCGGTACCACGCCCATGCGCCTGCGCCGGGACGCGGCCTACGGTGCCGCCCGGCTCGCCTGCTTCGTGCACGACCTGGCCTGGGAGCTGGGCGGCACCCAGCTGGGCACCGTGGGCTCGATCCGGCTGCAGCCCAACCTGATCAACGTGATCCCCCGGGAGGCGGCGGTCACCGTGGACCTGCGCAATACCGACGAGCAGCTGCTGCGCGGCGCCGAAGCCAGGCTGGAGGCCTTCCTCCGGGACCTGGCGGGCAGCACCGGGCTGACCGTGGAGACCCGGCGGCTGGCGCGCTTCGAGCCGGTGGTGTTCGATCCGGGCACGGTCCAGGTGATCGAACAGGCCGCGGCCTCCCTGGGCCTGCCGATCCGGCGCATGACCTCGGGCGCCGGCCAGGATGCCCAGATGCTGGCGCGGATCTGCCCTTCGGCCATGATCTTCGTGCCCAGCATCGGCGGCATCAGCCACAGCCCGGAGGAGCGCACCGATCCGCGGCACCTCCAGATGGGCGCCGACGTGCTGCTGCGCACCCTGCTCGCCCTCAGTGCAGATGATTGAGGGCGGCCCAGCCGGTCCACATGATCTCGATGCCGATGCAGAGCAGGATGAAGGCGAGCATGCGCATGATCACCATGGTGCCCACCTGGCCGAGCATGGCCAGCAGGCCGGCCGCGTGGCGGTAGCATAGGTAGACCACCAGGGCGGTGATGGCCACCCCCAGGATGGCGATGGTGGCGCCCAGCAGGTAGAGCGCCGGGGTGCGCGGCAGGTGCACCCCCAGGGCGATGGCGGCGGCGATGGAGCCCGGCCCGGTGGTGAGCGGGAAGGTGATGGGGAAGAAGCTGCGCAACACGATCTCGGTGTGGGTGAGGTCGGCCGGCATTTCCGCCACGGCCTGCTGGACGTCGCTCTTGCCGGTGTTGTTCAGCATGCGCCATCCGGAGGCCGCCACCAGCAGGCCGCCGCCGACCCGGACGATGGCCAGGGAGATGCCGAAGATGTCCAGCACGTAGATGCCCACCAGCATGGAGGCCACCAGGATGCACCAGGAATTGATGGCGATCTGGCGCGCCATCCGGCGCACCACCTCCGGATTGCTGCCCGCGGTGGTGATGAACACCGGCGCGGCGCTAAGCGGGTTGATGATCGGCAGCAGGGTGAGCGGCACCAGCACCAGGGACTTCAGGAAAGGCGCTACGAACTCCATGGGGGCTCCGTGCCAGCGCAGGTCGCACTGGGGAAAAGGGCAGATGGGCCCAGGCGGATGCAAATTTTTTCCATTTCCAAGAATTATACCATCGTCACTGGGTGCGCAACCGATATAGGATGATGCTGCCTTCATCAGGCACCGTCCTTTCTCAAAGGAGAGTCCCATGGCCATGCGCTCCCTCCGGCCCCTGCTCCTGGGGTTCCTCGTCCTCCCCCTGTGCGCCGCCGAAACCGTCAAGATCGCCCTTACCGGGCCCTTCTCGGGCGGTTCGGCGCCCATGGGGGTGTCCATGCGCGACGGCGCCAAGCTGGCCGTCGCCGAGCTCAACGCCGCCGGCGGCATCCCGGTGGGGAAACAAAAGCTTCTCATTGAGGTGGTGGAACGGGACGATGAGGCCAAGAATGAGCGGGGCGCCCTCATCGCCCAGGAACTGGCGGCCATGCCCGGCCTGGCCGGGGTGATCGGCTCGGTGAACACCGGGGTGGTCATGGCCGGGGACCGGCACCTGCAGGCCCGGGGCATCACCAAGATCATCACCCCCGCCGCCGGTTCGGAGTCCATGACCCAGTGGGTCCAGGCCGGGGTGAAGGACCTGTCCATCTTCCGGTTCGCCGCCGCCGACGGCATCCAGTCGTCCATGGTGGTGGCCGAGGCGGTCCGGCGCGGGTTCAGCAAGGTGGCGCTGCTGCACGATTCCACCAACTACGGGGTGTCCGGCCGGGACGACCTGCTGCGGCAGATCCGCGACCAGGGCGGCAAGCTGCAGGTGGTGGCCACCGAGAAGTTCAACATCGGCGACAAGGACATGACCGCCCAGCTGCTCCGGGCCAAGGCCGGCGGGGCCCAGGCGGTGCTGATCTGGGGCATCGGGCCGGAGCTGGCGGCGGCGGCCAACGGCATGGCCAAGCTGGGCCTGAAGGTTCCGCTGATCGGCGGATGGACCCTGTCCATGTCCAACTTCATCGACAACGCCGGCCGAAACGGCAACGGCACGCTCATGCCCCAGACCTTCATCGAGGAGCCCATCAACCCCCGGGTGGCGGCCTTCATCACGTCCTTCCACAAGACCTACAACGTCGCCCGGATGCCCTCCCCGGTGTCGGCCGCCCAGGGCTATGACGCGGTGCTGATCTTCGCGGCGGCGGTGAAGCAGGCCCAGAGCACCGATACCCACAAGATCAAGGAGGCGCTGGAGAACCTCAAGGAGCCGGTGCCGGGGGTGATCGCCACCTGGCGCCGCCCCTTCTCCCGCTGGGATCCGGCCAACGAGCAGAGCCACGAGGCCTTCCGCCGGGAGCAGACGGTGATGGGGGAGGTGCGGGACGGGCGGGTGGTGTTCGCCAACCAGGCCGACCGGGACCGCCTGGCCAAGGGCCGCTGAGCGGGCCATGGACAGCCGCATCATCGCCCAGATGGTGGTGAGCGGGGCCCTCATGGGCCTGCTCTACGCCCTGATCGCCTACGGTTTCCAGCTCACCTACGCCACCAGCCGCAGCCTCAACTTCGGCCAGGGCGAGCTGGTGATGGTCTCCGCCTTCGTGGCCCTCACCTGCACCAATCTGGGCCTGCCCTATGGGCTGATGCTGCCGGCGGCGCTGGCCTTCGGCGCCCTGGCCGGGCTCGGGGTGGAGCGGGCCGCGGTGCGCATCGCCCTGCGCCAGAAGAGCGAAGGCTGGATCATGCTCACCATCATCGTCGGCCTGTTCCTTTCTTCGGCCGCCGAGAACCTGTGGGGCCGGGACGACCGCCCCTTTCCCACCCCCATCCCCGCCGATCCGGTGCGCGTCCTGGGCGTCCAGGTCACCCCGCTGGAGCTGTCGGTGGCCCTGGGCGCGCTGGGGGTCATGGGGCTGATCGAGCTGTGCAAGCGGCGGACCCTGCTGGGCAAGGCGGTGGCGGCGGTGGCGGCGGATCCCGACGCGGCCGAGCTGGTGGGCATCTCCGCCACCCGCGCGGTGCAGCTGTCCTACGCCCTTTCCGGCATGGTGGCCGCCCTGGCCGGGGTGCTGGTCTCGCCCATCACCTCGGTGGGGCCGACCATGGGCGCCATCCTGGTGCTCAAGGCCTTTTCCGTGGCGGTGGTGGCCGGCCTGGACTCCGGCTTCGGGGTGGTGCTGGTGGGCATGGTGCTGGGCGCGCTGGAAAGCCTCACCAGCTTCTTCGTGGGCAGCGGCTGGCGCGAAGCGCCCGGGCTGGCGCTGCTGATCCTCGCCCTGGCCGCGCGCCCCAACGGGGTGTTCGGCCGGGCCGTCATCCGCAAGGTGTGAGCCCGTGCGCCGCTTCCTGCTCCTGCGTTCCGCCGAGCTCCTGGCGCTCCTGCTGCTGGCCGCGGTGCCGGTGGCCGTGCGCAACCCGTACGCCTTAGGCCTGCTCACCCTGCTGGCCATCTACGGGGTGCTGCTGATCGGCCTGGACGTGTCGGTGGGCTACCTGGGCCAGATCAACCTGGGCCAGGTGGCCTTCCTGGGCATCGGCGCCTACACCGCCGGCCTGCTGGTGGCCAGGCTGGGCTGGGGCCTGCTGCCCAGCCTGCTGGCCGCCTCGGGGGCGGGGCTGGCGGTGGGCGGGCTGCTGGCCCTGCCCGCGCTGCGCCTGGAGGGGCCCCAGTTCGCCCTGGCCACCCTGAGCTTTTCCGCCCTCACCGGCACCGTCCTGAACGAGCTGGAGGGCCTCACCGGCGGCGCCCAGGGGCTCAGCCTCACCCGGCCCCCGCTGCTGGGCCACCCCCTGGAGTCCCGGGGCTTCTACTGGCTCTGCCTGGGGGCCCTGGCCCTGGTCTGGGTGACCATGCGCAACCTGCTGGGCTCCCACTGGGGCCGGGCCTTCGAGGCGCTGCGGGACAGCCCCATCGCCACCGACGCCATGGGCGTGGGCACCTACCGGCACAAGGTGGCGGCGTTCGCCCTGGGCTCCGGCCTGGGCGGCTTCGCCGGCGCGCTCTACGCCTTCAACTTCCAGTACCTGCAGCCGCAGATCTTCAGCTACGACCTGATGGCCATCCTGCTCCTGGGGGTGGTGCTGGGCGGCCGCAAGAGCCTGTGGGGCGCCTTCCTGGGGGCCTGCATCGTGGTGCTGCTGCCCAACCTGCTGTCCAGCCGGCGGCTGTTCCTGGCGCTGTCCGTGCTGGGCCTGGCGGCCGCCCTGGCCGCGGGGCTGCGCGGTCTGAAGCGGTCCGGCGCCTTCCAGGCCCTGGCGCCCATCGCCGCCACCGCGCTGCTGGCCGGCGGCGCCCTGCTGGCGCGGCACACCGAGGACTGGCGCAAGGCCATCTTCGCGCTGCTGCTGTTCGCGGTGATGGTGGGGCTGCCGGAAGGGCTCATGGGCTTCTGCTCCCGGTTCCTGGCCGGGCTGTTCCGGGTGCCGCCGGCCGCGCTGCCGCCGCCGGCCGATCTGGACGCCGCCCTGCCGGTGCGGCCCCCGGCCCCGGGCGCGCTGCTGCAGGTGTCCGCCCTGCGCCGGAGCTTCGGCGGGGTGAAGGCGGTGGACGGCATCAGCTTCGCGGTGGAGCAGGGCGCCATCCACGGGCTGATCGGCCCCAACGGTTCCGGCAAGAGCACCCTGGTGAACGTGGTATCCGGGCTCTACCCGCCCACCGCGGGCCGGATCCTGCTGCGCGGCGCCGGGATCCGGCCGGGCATGGTGGCCATGGCCCGGGCCGGGGTCACCCGCACCTTCCAGAACCTCCAGCTGTTCGGCGAACTGTCCGCCCTGGACAACGTGATGGTGGCCCTGAACGGGGAGTTCCGGGTGCCGCTGCCGCTGGTCATCGCCGGCCTGGGCAGGGGCGAGGAGCGCCGGGCCCAGGCGGACGCCCTGGCGCTGCTGGCCATGGTCGGCCTGGAGGACCAGGCGCGGGTGCGGGCCCGGGACCTCCCCTACGGCGCCCAGCGCTTCCTGGAACTGGCCCGGGCCCTGGCCCGGCGCCCGGTCCTGCTGCTGCTGGACGAGCCCGCCGCGGGCCTGGCCCATCCCGACGTGCTCCGGCTGATCGCCATCATCCGCGCCATCCACCAGCGCGGCATCACCATCCTCCTGATCGAGCACCACATGGATGTGGTGGGGGAACTGTGCCAGCAGGTGACGGTGATGGACGGCGGCCGGATGCTGGCCGAAGGCACGCCGGCGGCGGTGAAGCGCGATCCGCTGGTGCTGGAAGCGTACCTGGGAGCGGCGCCATGAACACACCCATGCTGCAGGTGCGGGACCTGGTCGGCGGCTACGGCAGCGTGGACGTGCTGCGCGGCGTCTCCCTGGAGGTGGCCCCGGGCAGCGTGGTGGCGCTCATCGGCGCCAACGGCGCCGGCAAGACCACCACCATGCGCCTGCTGTCCGGGCTGCTGCGCCCCACCGGGGGCAGCATCCTGCTGGACGGCGCGCCCATCCACGGCCTGGACGGGTCCGGGATCGCCCGGCTGGGCCTGGCCCACGCCCCCGAAGGGCGTCGGGTGTTCGGCCCGCTCAGCACCGAGGACAACCTGCTGCTGGGCGCCTACACCTGGCTGCCGCGGGTGCTGGGCTACCGCAAGGCAGCCGCCGCCGACCTGGAAGCCGCCTACGCGCGCTTCCCCCGGCTCAGGGAGCGCCGGCGCCAGCTGGCCGGCACCCTTTCCGGCGGCGAACAGCAGATGCTGGCCATCGCCCGCGCGCTCATGGCCCGGCCCAAGCTGCTGCTGCTGGACGAGCCGTCCATGGGCCTGGCCCCGGTGATCATCCAGGAGGTGTACCGGGCCATCCTCCGGCTCAAGGCCGAAGGCACCACCCTGCTGCTGGTGGAGCAGTTCGCCCGCACCGCCTTGCAGGTGGCCGACTTCGCCTACGTCATGGAGCGCGGCCGGATCGTCGTGGCGGGCACCCCGGAGGAGCTGGGCCGGGATGGGCGGGTGCTGGAAGCCTACCTGGGCTGAGGTAACTCGTTCTGAGCGGAATCCGGTCCCAGCTCCTTCACCTTGATCGGTCCTGGATCCCGCTCCGGGCCCGCGGCCCGGCCGGGGGGCCGCTCTGCGGGGGTTCGGAGGATGGCTCGGCAATTGCTATATGTATTGTTCAGGCGGGATGGCAATTCTGCCGGCCCCGCCGGTGTTCCCTTGAAACGAGGTTCTCCATGAGCAAATATGTCCTCAACCGCATGCTGCCCCTGGCGCTGGTGGTCCTGGCCGCGGCCACGGCCCCGGCTCCGGCCTTCGCCCAGGTCCGGATGGAGCTGGGCATGGGGCCCTTCGACGTGCGCTTCGCGCCCGATGGCCCGCCGCCCATGCGCCGCGAATTCCGGCCCCCGCAGCCGGGCCCCGATGTGGTCTGGGTGGGCGGCTACTGGGACCGGGACGGCGACCGCTGGGCCTGGCGGGAAGGGCGCTGGGATCGCGGCGAACGCAGGGGCGACCGCTGGGTGACTCCGGTCTACCGCCGGGAACGCGGCGGCTACCGCTATGAGCCGGGCCACTGGTCCAGCCACCGGTTGGTGGAAGGGGACCATTATCACCATATGCGCGACGAGTACCATCGGCGCTGAAGCCAACCGGCCTTGGGGCCGGGGAACGCAGAAAATGCTTGATATTCCCTATCAGGCGCGGCATTCTAGCTATTAATTAAATATCCAAACCACGGCACAAGACGGGAGAGCCAATGACACTGGCTCTCCCGTCTTTTCATTTGTCCCCATTCGTCCGTTTTTGGCAACCGCACAGAAAGGTCCCCTTGATCCCACCGCAGGCCATTCCCCTCCTCCTCACCATCGCGGTCAGCGCCCTGATCGGCATCGGCTTGCGGGACTACTACGAACGCGAGAACAAGTTCGACACCTTCGGCACCGTCCGCACCTTCATCTTCTTCGGCCTGCTGGGCTACGTGCTGTACCAGATCCCGGTGCCCGCCCATGCCGCGTTCCTGCTGGGCCTGGCGGTCATCGCCCCGTTCCTGCTCACCTACTACAAGCACAAGGTCCGCCAGCACAACAGCCACGGCATGATCGGGGTGATCATCGCCTTCCTCACCTACTCCATCGCCCCGGTGGCCATCCACGACCCGCACTGGTTCCTCATCGGCATCGCCATCTGCATCCTGCTGGTGCTGCATTCCAAGGGCCGCATCCGCCAGTTCACCAACCGCCTGGAGACCGGGGAAGTGGTCACCCTGTGCAAGTTCCTGGCCATCGCCGGGGTGATCCTGCCCCTGATCCCGTCCGCGCCGCCGGCCTCGGGGCTGCTGGGGCAGGTGTTCCGGGTGCTGCCGGTGACGCCGCGGCAGATCTGGATGGCGGTGGTGGTCACCACGGCCATCTCCTACCTGGGCTACGTGTTCCAGACCTACCTCTACCCGCGCAAGGGGATGCTGCTCACCGGCCTGGTGGGCGGGCTGTACTCCAGCACCATGGCCACCCTGGTGCTGGCCAAGCGGACCCGGAACCTGGAGGGCCAGTCCGGCGAGGCCGCCGCCGCCATCATGCTTACCACGCCCACCATGTACCTGCGCATGCTGTTCCTCGTGGTGGCCTTCAAGCCCCTGGTGGGCCTGCGCCTGGTGCCGCCCTTCCTGGTCCTGTCGCTGCTGGCGGGGGGCTACGCCTGGTGGATCGGCCACCGGGAAGCCCAGGCGGCCTTCCAGCACCTGGTGCCGGCCACGGAAGCCGAAGCGCTGCCCAACCCCGACGTGCAGGTGGCGGACCGCAACCCGCTGGAGCTGAACGCCGCCTTCCTGTTCGCGCTCATGTTCATCTCGGTGGCCTTCATCACCAAGTACGTCCTGCTCTACTTCCACGCCGCCGGGCTGCGGCTGCTGTCGTTCCTGGTGGGCGCCTCGGATATCGTGCCCTTCGTGGTCTCGGTGCTCCAGGGCGACCTGGGCCTGGCCGACGTCCAGATCCTGCACGCCATCCTCGTCGCCACCGCCAGCAACAACCTGATGAAGGCGGCCTACGTCTACATCTTCGGCAACCGCCGCACCGCCAACCTCACCGCCATGGGCCTGGGCGCGACGGTGCTGCTCTCGTTCGCCTGGGTGGCGGTGGTCTGAGCCCCTGATATGACTGAGGGAGGACCGCGCGGTCGCTACCGCTCCCTCTCCGTCCCCCCTCAGACTCCCCCACTCCATGCCCTGGCAAAGCCAGGACATGGAGTCTGCAGTTTGGACATTTTGTCCCGTCCCATCCTGACCTGCCGGTGGCTCCGGAAACGTTCGTCCGAGTCCCTCGGCACGGCGCCGCCTCAACTCGGGTCCCCCGGCCAGGCGCCGACCCACGCTTACGCTTCGGACTTTC
>JARLGP010000100.1 GCA_031292735.1 Holophaga sp. | reverse complement strand
GCCGGCGGGCCCTACGTGACCCTCGGGTTCGGCACCCGCGGCGACGCCAAGCGCTGGTTCCCGGAGGAGGAGAAGTGGCCGGCCCTGGCCCGCCTGCTGCAGGCCCGCGGCTTCGCGCCGGTGTGGCTGGGCGGCCCCGACGAGTGCGACCTGGGCCGCCGGCTGTGCGCCGCCGTGCCGGGCTCCTTCGACCTCACCGGCCAGACCACCATCCCCGAGGCCTGCGCCCTCCAGCACGGCGCCGCCGGCAACGTCGCGGTGGACACCGGCCTGGTCCACACCGCCGCGGCCACCGGCCGGCCCACGGTCATGCTCAACGGGGTTTCCCCGGAGCCGCTGATCTACCCCCTGGGCCCCCGGGCGATCTCGGTGCGGGGATCGTTCCTGGACACCGAGGACCAGCCCGGCGCCGGGTTCCAGACCGTCGGCGACGCCCACCGGATCCGCCCGGAGCGAGTGATGAGCCTGCTGCTGGCGCTGATGGCGGAGGACAGCCGCTGAGCTTGCGGCCTGGAAGCCCTCGCGAGTCTTATTGCGGCGTCCGTCTCGCCCCCGGGAGGAACGGGTTCACGACCTTGGCCACGGCCTCCAGGGAGCAGGTGTTCCAGCCTCAGGCCGGATCCAAACGCATGCAGGTTTGAATTTGGGGGAAACCATTGACGGGCATGACTCATTTCCTTATGGGGGAGCCCGAATGAATATCAAGTCAGTGATTGCGTTGAGTTTTCTAATGTCAACCTCGGCCATGGCAACCAAGGACTGGTGCCTTTTGGGCAATGCCGTCCCTGCGCCCTTCCATGCCCGGCTGTCGCACGAAAGTGGCCTGGTGGCAGGCCGGATCTACGGTTTGGCATCGGCAACCCATCCCTCGGAGGTGGTCCTGGCGAGGCTGGTTGACAGCAAGGACGACAGGGCTTTAGGACTGCAGGTGGCCGTCGGTGGTCCCACGGTCCTGGCGGATCGCGGGAGACTCCGCTGGATTGATTTCGCCCATGATGCCATGGGGCGAGGGCCAGCCTTGTCCAGCCTGTCCAGGGAGCAGCTTGGTCCAATCCTTTTCCATAACATGTTCGTTCGCTACCGCGACAATGAGGGTTCCTATCGCGCGGGGTTGTTGAGTTTCCATACGAGCGCCCAAACGAGCCCCTTCATGGGTGACGGGAGGGTCCTGATCCGGGTGTCGAAGCAGGAATCGGTGCAAATCCCTTCCGACCGGGTGTTTTTCGCAACCATGCCCAGCGGCGCCCCGGCACTGGCCGAGGTTGCCATCGCCGCCTGGGTCACCTCGTCGCCATCCGGGCCCATCTATTGCCTGAACGCTTCTTCCCAGAGCCGGAAGGTGAGTTCATGGGTCTGGTTGGTGGCCTACGGCACCACCGTCGATCATCACGGCCCCGGAAGCGCTACCATCTTCTTCGCTCCCCGCCCGGGCTTTGCGCCCACGCGGGTCCGGTTCCACGCCCAGCATGCCGAGGATCCCACCCACGGCGCCTGGCTCGACCTGGAGGTGGTGCCTGCCCCCCCGGAACTGTCCCTTGCCCTGCCGGTGCCCCCTCTGGAGGGGCCGTCCGGTCCTGGCCAGAAGGCGCCTCCCCCAAGCTCTTCCAGGCCTTCCCAGGCTCCCTTGAGCTTGCCTCAGCCGCCCCCCGCCGTTCCCAAGGCCTTGCGGGACCATGAAGCCGTCACCCTGACCCCTGCCCCGCATAAGTCCACCCTGATTCTCCGCTTCTGGCGGGACTTCTATGCCAAGGATCCAACCAGCACCACTCTGGTGGATTTTTGGAAGGGTCATCCACCCGAGTCGACCGCGGCCCTGACCGAGGTTCTTCGTGAGCTCCTGCAATCCAGGCACCTCTGTTCCGCAGGCTTTTCCAGCCTAGAAGCGAGGGGTGCGGAATGGGACACCCTGGTGGCCAGCGGTCATCCGCGGGTTGACAGCCAAGCAGCCGACGATTTCCAGAGTACGATCGAGGAACTCGCAAGCCACCTCGATGAAACCATGACCATCCGCGGCAGCATGACCCTGGCCATCGCCCAGTCCCACGCCCTGCGGCACCTTGCCGAAAGTCGAAAGGAGATGATCGGGCTTGAGACGGGTCGCCTGCCGTTGGCCAAGAATCTGGCGCGGCGCCACGAGATGTTCATGGAAATACGCGGAATGGTCAGGGCGCTCGCTGCCGAGTGGGACCTCGCCGCACTGCAGGAGCCATGGACCCAGGACAGGAAGGAATGGGTCAAGACGCTTTCCGGGCCCGAGGACCATTCGCCCCTGCCTGAGCCCATTGAATTCGCATTGAAGGGGGCCATGGAGCCGGACGGGTTCTGGCCCATGGTCCTGGAGCCCCTGCGCAGCCCGGAGGACCGGGAGGAGAAACAGGCCACCCTGGAGGGGGTGGACCTCAGGGAGCTGGACCATTTCGAGGCCCGGGCCTGGCTTGAGGCCTACGCGGGGAAGTCCGAAACCAAGGGCCTCCCCGCGGAGCGTGAGGTGGCTGCGGATGGGCTCGCCACCGAGGCCTTCGTTCGAGATGCGGCGGCGGCCCTGAGGGCTCGAATCAGGGTCGATCTGGAGATCAATGCGGCCAGCCGCGCGGAAGACGATCTCCTGGACCAGAACGTCCCCGCCTTCCCCAACCCATGAGAAAGGCCTTGATCCTCGCGGCCGGCCTCACCCACTCAAACGGCTTTTTGCCCTTGGTTATGTAACAAATTATTTATTGCACACATTCATGCTTCAGGCCATGCTGACGCCGACCCGTGGGGTTTTGGCTGATTGCGAACCCAAAGCAGGATGCCCTCATCATCCGTATCCAGGAAGGAGATCCATCCGTGAACCTGATCCGCTCCCTTGCCCTGAAGGTGCTTTGGGTCCTCTTCCCCCTGGCCCTCCTGGCGGCTCCCCCGGCCCGGGCGACCCCCAGCCATGGGCCGGCCGGGCCGGTGGCCGGCACCATGGAGGTGGCGGTATCGGGCGGGGAGATCCGGGTCAGCTTGACCTTCAGCAACCATTCCCAAAGGATCGTCTGGCTGGAAAAGCTGGAGGCTGGCCAGATGCCCTTGCGGTCCGAATTCGAGATCCGGACCGAGGACGGGCGCATGGTGCCCTACCTCGGCCCCACGGCCAAACGCCCGCCCTTCGCCAAGGGGGATTTCTTCCCCCTGGAACCCGGCCATGCCAGCAGGCGCGAAATCCGGATCCAGGACCGCTACGACTTCCCCGAGGGAGAGGCGGTCTACAAGCTGACCTTCAGCTACCTGTCCTGGAACGACAAGACCCGGGAGGCGGTCTTCCGCTCCCTGAAATCCGTGAGATTCACCTACAGCCGCTGATCCCGCCCCGGACCGGATGGACGCTGCCTGCACCTTGACAAGGAAAGTCGGGACCTGCACAATTTTGTATCGATCGCTACATAAGGTCTGGTCCGGGCCAAGGAGTCTTCAATGCGCGTCATCGGAATCAACGGAAGTCCCAGGAAGAAGTGGAACACGGCGACCCTGCTGGGAAAAGCGCTGGAAGGGGCGGCCTCGGTGGGCGCGGAGACGGAGCTCATCCATATCTACGACCTGGACTACAAGGGCTGCCGCAGCTGCTTCGCCTGCAAGCTGAAAACCGGCAGCAGCCATGGATCCTGCTCGATGAAGGACGACCTGACCCCCGTCCTGGAGAAGGTCAAGCAGGCCGACGCGGTGGTGCTGGGCTCGCCCATCTACTTCGGGATGGTCACCGGCGAGATGCGCTCCTTCCTGGAACGGCTGATGTTCCCGTACCTGGTGTACGACTACGCGAAGTACGGGATCACCGGCTTTGACGCCCAGAGCAAGAAGAAGCGCCGGGAAGAGGAATTCCCCAAGGATTGCCAGCGGGCCTTCGACCTGGGCGTCAGGCTTGGCCGTTAGTCGTGGACCGTCAGATCACCTGACTGATGTGCATGGCCTTGAACTTCCCGCCGCTGGCCTGCGCGGCGCGGGTGAGCTGGACCAGGCAGCCCGGGCAGGCGGTGACCACCACCTGGGCGCCGGTCTGCTCGATGTTCTTGCGCTTCCGTTCGAGGATGAGGGCGGCCGTCTCCGGGTGGTCCATGTGGAAGGTGCCGGCTCCGCCGCAGCAGCTGTCGGACTCGTTCAGCTCCACCAGGGTGCCGGCCCCCGCCAGCAGCTGGCGCGGCTGGGCGCGGATGCCCTGGCCCCGGGCCAGGTGGCAGGGGTCGTGGAAGGTGAAGGTGAGGTCCCGCTTCACGGGGGCCCGGTAGCCCGCGCGCACCAGGTACTCGGTGAGGTCCATGACCTTGGCGCTGAAGGCGACGGCCCGGTCCCGCCATTCCGGATCGGTCTCGAAATGGGCCGCCAGGTGCTTGAGGGCGCTGCCGCAGCTGGCGCAATCGGTCACCACCAGGTCCGCGTCCTCGTACAGGGCGATGTTCTCCTTGGCCAACTGCAGGAAGGCGTCGCCCATGCCGTGGGCCAGGTGCGGCAGGCCGCAGCAGACGTTGTCCGGGGCCGCGGTCGGGGCGATCCCGCACAGCAGGGCCATGGTGCTGCGGGCGGCGTCGGGGAACATCAGGCGCATGCCGCAGCCCTGGAAATAGGCCACCCGCCTGCCCAGGGGCGCGGCGCTGGCCGGAGCCTGGCCGCCCAGGGCCGCGGGGCCGGCGAAGGCCGCCAGGAACGCGTCGCGGCGGAATTCCCGGGCCACCAGGGAGGCGGGCACCAGCCGCGCCAGGCCCAGGCGCCGCAGCAGCCCCAGGGACAGGGACCCCAGCCGCACCATCCTCCGGCTGCGCAGGACCCCGCCCAGCAGCACGTATCGGGCGGTCGGACCGCCGGCCGCGTCGGTGAGGAACTGGCGCACCCGGATCATCGCCTCGTCGGTGGGCACGTTGTTCGGGCAGGCGTCGGCGCAGGCCCGGCACAGCAGGCAGAACTCCACCGCCGTCCGCACCTCCGGCCGGAGCTCCAGGCCCCCTTCCGCCAGGCCCCGGGCGATGGCGTTCTTGCCCCGGGCGCTGACCCGCTCCAGGTCCTGCACCTTGAACAGGGGGCAGACCGTGAGGCAGGTGCCGCAGCGGTCGCAGCCCGCCACCAGGTCCTTGGCTTCCTTGAGCAGGTTCCGTTTCACCATATCTTCCCCGGATTCAGAATACCCTCGGGATCCAGGCTGGCCTTGACGGCCCGCAGGACGCGCACCCCCGCGGCGCCGATGGCCTGTTCCAGGTAGGGGCGCTTGGTGATGCCGATGCCGTGCTCCCCGGAAAGGGTGCCGCCCACCGCCAGCGCGGCCTGGAAGATCTCGTCCACGGCCTGGTGCACCCGCTCGGCCTGCTCGGGGTCGTCCAGGTCGCAGAGCACCGAGGGGTGCAGGTTGCCGTCCCCGGCGTGGCCGAACACCGGGATGGAGAGGGCGTACTTCTCGGCGATGGCGCGGATCCTGCGCACCACTTCCGGAAAGGAGCCCCGGGGCACCGAGATGTCCTCGCCCAGGCGGTTGGGCGCCAGGGCGGCCACGGCGGAGCTGAGCCCCCGGCGCACCGCCCACAGTTCGTCGGCCTCGGCCTGGGTCTGGGCCGCCCGGAAATCCAGGCTGCCGCAGGCGGCGGCCACCGCCTCCATGCGCCGGGACTGGGATTCCAGGGCCGCCTTGTCCTCTCCGTCCACCTCGATCAGGACGCAGCAGGCGGACCCCTCGGGCAGGTCCATGCGCCGGCGGGCGGCCACCGCCTTGAGGCTGGTCTCGTCCATGATCTCGGCCACCGACGGGACGATGTCCTCCTGCAGCATCCGCTGCACCGCGGCGCAGCCGTCGTCCATGGAGCGGAACAGGATGCGGAGCACCCCCCGTTCCTTGGGCATGGGGATCAGCCGCAACAGCACCCGGGTGATCACCCCCAGGGTGCCCTCGGAGCCGGTGAACAGGCTGGTGAGGTCGTAGCCGGTGACATTCTTGATGGCCTTGCCGCCGGTCTCCAGCAGGGTGCCGTCGGCCAGCACCACCTGCAAGCCCATGACGTAATCATGGGTGACGCCGTACTTCACCGCCCGCATGCCGCCGGCGTTCTCGGCGATGTTGCCGCCGATGGTGCAGAATTTCCAGCTGCCCGGGTCGGGCGGGTAGAACAGCCCGCGGGCGGCGCAGGCGTCGTACAGGTCCATGGTGCGCACGCCCGGCTCCACCGTCACCATCATGTTGCTTTCGTCGATCTCCAGGATGCTGGTCATGCGGTCCAGGGCCAGGACGATGCCGCCGCACTGGGGCACCGAGCCTCCGGTGCGGCCACTGGCGGCGCCCCGGGGGGTGACCGGGATCCCGTGGGCGTGGGCCAGGGCCATGACGGCGGACACCTCCCCGGCGGTGCGGGGCCGCACCACCAGGTCGGGCAGGCGCGCCGGCACCAGGGGCAGGAAGGAGGAATCGTAGGAATAGCCGAACCGGTCCAGGCCGGAATCGAGCACGTGCTCCGCCCCCACCGCCCGGCGCAGGTCATCGAGAATGCTGGTCAAGGCCGCTTCCATGGAGTCACCTCGTCAGGCCGAGCCAGGACCAGTAGGTCAAGGCCATGACCGTCATGAAACAGGCCGACAGCAGGCTCATCAGGGCGCCGGTCTTCATCATCTCCCTGGAGGTGATGTGGCCGCTGCCGATGGCCACGGCGTTGGGCATGTTGGTCACCGGCAGCAGGTACTGGTGCACCATGTTCATGCCCAGCACCAGGGCGAAGGCCATGGGATCGGCGCCGATGGTCACCGCGTGGGCGATGATGATGGGGGTCAGGGCGGTGGTCTTGGGCCCGCCGCCGGTGAAGAACACCTGCAGGATGGTGATGACCCACAGGATGATGATCAACTGGGCCACGTGGGGCAGCCCGACCAGGGGCCCCAGCAGGGTTCCGGCCATCCACTTGGCGGCCCCGCTGGAAGCCAGGGCGGCACCCATGGAAAGCCCGGCGCCGTACAGCACGAACACGTTCCAGGGCACCTTGCTCTGGGCTTCCAACCAGGGCATGATGCCCCGGGCCGGCCAGAGCAGGACGATGACCGAGGCCAGGCCCACGATCACCACGTTGATCTTGTGTAAGGAGTCGGTGGCCCACATCACCAGGGTGAGCAGGAACACCACCAGGGTGTAGAGTTCGGCCCGGGAGAAGGGGCCCATGGCCTGCAGCTCACGCTTGACGTAGTCCGCGCTGGAGCTCAGGGTCTTGACCTCGGGGGGGAACAGCAGGCGCAGCACGTACACCGAAAGGGCGGCCAGGGAGAAGGCGGGCAGCCCGCCCACCCGGAACCACGCGGACCAGGAGATGGTCTTCTTGGTGGCGGCCTCGATCAGGCCCACGGTGATGGGGTTGCCCACGTGGGCGGTGAGCACGCCCAGGCTCATCATGGTGCCGCTCATGGCGACGATGAACATCAGCGCCTTCATGATGTTGCTCTTGCCCTGCTCGGCCTTGAAGGCCTGGCCGATGCCCAGGATGATGGGCAGCATCAGCAGGGTGCGGGCGGTGATGGAGGGCACCAGGAAGGTGAGGATCGCCATGACCAGGGCCACCGCCCAGTAGACCTTCACCGCGCTGCCGCCGGCCAGGTTCACCAGGGTGAGCGCCACCCGCTTGGAGAAGCCGGACTTCTCCATGCAGCCGGCCATGATGAAGCCGATCACGATCAGCCAGAGCGCGGTGTTGGCGTAGCCGCCGAACGCCCCGGCCAGGCTGGTGGCCTTCAGGGCCGCCAGCAGGAAGACGATGACCAGGCCGCTCATGGCGTCTTCCAGCGCCTGGGTCACCCAGACGATGATGGCGAACACCCCCACCCCCATGGCGGCCTTGCCTTCATGGCTGAGCCCCTTCACGGCCGGCGTCAGCCAGAGGATGGCGGCCAGGACCGCGAACGCGGCGATGAGCGAGAAAAGCTTCTTCTTTTCCATGTCCGTGCCTCCCCAGCTCGGGCCTTCGCCCGGAAAAATCGTTATTTCAATTGGATGGATACCTCCATTTCAGGGACATGGCGGGTGGAGGTCCAGCAACGCCCCACCAGCGGCCCCAATGGGGCCACCAGCGGCCCCGGGGAAGGCACCAGCCGCCCGGAGGGGTCAGAAGCCGAACACGCTCTTGAGCTGGGGCAGGTAGCTGCGGCCCACTGGGATCTCCGCCGGGCTGCCGTCCTTCAGCGGCTTGAGCCGGAGCAGGAAGCCGTGGTTGAACCAGGGGGTGAGCTGCTGCACCTGGTCCAGGTTGACGATGTAGTTCCGGTGGCAGCGCAGGAAGCGCTCGGGGTCGAGCTTGGCCTCGTATTCGGTGAGCCGGGTGCGGGTGGGCCGGATGCGCCCGTCCAGGGTCTCCAGGTGCACCTCCCGCTCCCGGGCGACGATCATCCGGATCCGGTCCACCGGCACCACGTCGAAGCCGGAGCCGGTTTCCACCAGGATGGTCCGGGGCCAGGACAGCCGGAGTCCCCCCTGCTCCAGGCCGGCCCGCACCACCCGGTCCCGGATGCGCAGCAGGTCGGCCTCGTCGAACGGCTTGAGCAGGTAGTCCATGGCCTGCACCCCGAAAGCCTCCAGGGCGAACTGGGCGAAGGCCGTCACGAACACCACCCGGGGCCGCCTGGGCAGGGCCGCCAGCCGCCGGGCCAGCTGCAGGCCGTCCATTTCCGGCATCTGGATGTCCAGGAAGGCCAGGTCCGCCTCCTCCTCTTCCAGGAAGGCCAGGGCCCGGGCACCGTCATGGAAGACCCCCACCACCCGGGCCCAGCCCTGGGTCTCCAGGAGGCACTTGAGTTCGCCGCAGATCAGCGGCTCGTCGTCGACGATCACCACCCGGATCCTGGTCATGGCTGGGCCGGCAGGGTGAGCCGGGCGGTGGTGCCGCCCTCGCTGCTGAGGCGGAGCCCCGAGCCTGGGCCGAAGATGATCTGCAGCCGCCGGTGGATGTTCTGCAGGCCGATGCCCATCCCGCTGCCGGAGGGGGCCCCGCCGTCGGCGTTCAGCCGCGCCAGGTCCTCGGCGGGGATGCCCAGGCCGTCGTCCCGCACCTCGATCCAGGTGCCCTCCTGCCCCCGGCCGGCGCGGACCGTGACGGTGCCGCCCTCCCGCCGGGGCCCGATGCCGTGCTTGATGGCGTTCTCCACCAGGGGCTGCAGGGTGAACACCGGCAGGGGCTGGCCCAGCAGGTCCTCGGGCACCTGGATGTCCTGCCGCACCCGGCCGCCGAACCGGGTCTGCTCCAGGCGCAGGTAGAGCGCCACCGTCTCCAGCTCGTCGCCCAGGGTGCTCATCTCCTCCCCCCGGTCCAGGGACCGCCGGAGGAAGACCGAAAGGTCCTTGATCATCCCCCGGGCCGCGTCCGGATCGCTGCGGGTGAGGGCGCCGACGGTGGAGAGGGTGTTGAACAGGAAGTGGGGGTTCACCTGGGCCTTGAGCGCCCGCAATTCCGCATGGGCCAGCAGGGCCTGCTGGGTGGCGTAGGCCTGCACCTTCTCCTGCTCCCGGTACACGTCGCGCACCACCAGGATGAAGATGCCCACGGCGGCGGCGTTGGCGGCGATGGTGGGGAGCGCAATGGTCTTCTCCAGCTGCCAGGCCAGCGGGAAGGGCTTGGAGCAGGTGAGGATCCAGAGCTTGAGGTTGAGCTCGGCCAGGACGGCGGTGGCCAGGGCCACCGGCACGGTGATGCGCCGGGCCCCCAGCCGCCCGTAGACCAGGCCGCCGATCAGCCCGGCGCAGACGTTGGCCAGCATGGAGGCCATGGCGGTGTACCCGCCCAGGGAGTAGCGCACCACCCCGCCCAGGAACCCGGCCCCGATGCCCACCAGCGGCCCCCCGATCAACCCGCCGGCGATGGGGCCCACGATCCGGGTGTTGGCCAGGGCGCCCAGCACCGGGATCCCGATGAAGTTGCCCGCCGCGGAAAAGCCCCCGAACACCAGCGCCAGCACCAGCTTGTCCGCGCCGTGGTAGTGGGATTCGGTGATGGCGCGGCGCACCGAGCGCAGCCGGGTCACCAGGTAGGCGCCCAGGCCGTTGAGGGCCAGGTTCCGGGTGATATCCCAGACCAGGGCCCCATCACCGTGAATTACCGGTAGCTGCATGCGCCATTATCGCTTGGGCCGGTTGGAAACCATGAAGAAAAGGTGGATCCGCCTGCCCCGGCCTACCCCGTCCCGTCCCACCCCTCCGCCACCCGGAAGCTGTGGTAGCGGCCCCGGCCCAGGATGAGGTGGTCCCCCAGCGGCACTCCCAGCGCGTCCCCCGCGGAACGCAGCCGCCGGGTGAGCAGCAGGTCCTCCCGGCTGGGGGTGGGGTCGCCGGAGGGGTGGTTGTGGAAGGCCACGGCGGTGCTGGCGCCGAACCGCAGGGCCTCGCGGTAGAACTCCCGAGGGCCGATCAGGGTGGCGCTGCTGGTGCCCTGGCTGAGGATCCGGTCGGCCAGGAGATCGCCCTTGATGTTCAGCGCCAGCAGGCCGAACCGTTCCTCGGTCCAGCCGTGACAGCGGGACAGCAGGTAGGCGCCGCAGGCGCGCGGCGAGTTGATGCGCGGCGGCGCCTGCCCGCGCTGGCTCCGGCGGCACAGCTCCTGGGCCGCCCACAGCTGGCAGGCCCGGGCCGGTCCGATGCCGGGCAGGGCAGTCCAGTCGCCCAGGCCCTGGAGCAGCATCCCGGCCAGGCCGCCGCAGCGGGTGAGCAGTTCCTGGGCGGCCTCCACGGCGCTCAGTCCGCGCCGGCCGGTGCCCCAAAGCAGGGCCAGCAGGTCGGCGTCGCTCAGTTCCTCGCCCCGCCCCGCCAGAACCCGCTCCCGCGGGCGCTGTTCGGGGGAAAGATCGGCCATGCGCATCCTGGCCTCCTAGCCCCGTTCCCAGCGCCGCAGGCGGTGCCGCCAGCGCAGCAGCGTGAGCTGGCCCAGGGGCGACAGGCGCAGGCAGACCGCGTCGCGGCCGTCGGTGAGGAACCAGGCGCTGGCCTCGGCGGTGTGCCCGGGGCTCACGGTGACGCAGGGATGGGCCTGGCCGGTGAGATGGGCCTTGCGGGTCCGCTCCATGCCCGAAGGCAGCGGGATGCCGGAAAGGGGCATGCCCCAGCGCACGCCCGGCGGCAGGGTCAGCGGCGGCACGGCCCCGCAGGCCTCGGGCCTGCCCCGGCAGGCCGGGACCTGGCCGCCCTGACCGCCCAGCGCCACCCGCACCCGGCAGCCCCTGGCCTGCGCCAGCAGGAAAGCCTGCTCCAGGCTGGCCCGCAGTTCGCCCTGCACGGCATTCAGGGCCGGGCTGCCCAGGCCCGGCGGGAACGCGGCCAGCCCGCCCAGGATGCCCACAAGGCTCAGGACCAGGACCAGCTCCAGCAGGCTGAACCCGGCCCGCGCCCACCGGCCCGCGCGGGAAGCTCCGCCGGGACTCATGGTTCACCCCCGTCCACGGTGATGAAGGGGCGCAGCTTCTGGAAGGTCTTTTCGCCGATGCCTTTGACGTTCATGAGGTCTTCCGGACGCTGGAACGGGCCGTGCTCCTGGCGGAAGGCGATGATCCGCTGGGCGGTCTTGGGGCCCACCCGGGGCAACTGCAGGAGTTCGGTCACGGTGGCGGTGTTCAGGTTGACCGGGTGGTCCGGGGGCGGGCCGGAACCGGCCAGGAGCAGGGTTCCGCACAGGGCCAGCGCCAGCAGGCGGGTTCGGAGGGGGGATGGGAGGCGGGCACGCATGGGCCGAAGGGAATCAAGCTCCATGCCGGAATCGTGCGGGCCTGAAGCCAGCAGTTGCGGGCACACCCTGGAGCAAACTGTCACCTTCCGATAACGCAGGTTTGCCGATTCCCCCCCAAGCAGTAATCCTCTTGGAGTTGCCAGGAACGAGGGGGTGACATCCAAGAGTATTTTCATGACACATTCCGTGCTGGCCGTTATTGTAGGGGTGCCTGGGGATGCGATGAACCTATGATCAAAAAAATCCACAAGGCCGAGCTCAAATTGGGCATGTTCATCCACGACCTCAATTGCGGCTGGATGGATCATTCGTTCCTGCGCAACAGCTTCATGCTGCGCAAGGAAAGCGATCTGCTGAAGATCATGGAGAGCGGCATCGGCGAGGTGTACATCGACACCATCAAGGGCATCGATTCCGGCCCCGCCCCCACCCAGGCGGAAGTGGAAGCGGACCTCACCGCCCGGATGCTGGAGACCCCCAACCCCAGGCCGCTTCCAGGGGACCGGACCACCCATCAGGAGGAGCTGGGCTTCGCCAAGCAGATCCAGAAGGAAGCCAACCAGGTGATCCACTCCATCCTGGGCGACGTGCGCCTGGGCAAGCCGATCCAGGTGGAGCGCCTGCAGCCGGTGGTGAGCCAGATCACCGACTCCATCCTGCGCAACCAGGGCACCCTGGTCAGCCTGTGCCGGATCCGGGAGGGCGACACCTACACCTTCCAGCACTCGGTGAGCGTCTGCACCCTGCTGGTGAGCTTCTGCCGCTACATGGAAATGAGCCCGGAGGTCATCTTTGATGCCGGCATCGGCGGCATGCTCCACGACATCGGCAAGATGCGGGTGCCCGACCATATCCTTAACAAGCCCGGGAAGCTGACCGATCCGGAGTTCGAGGTCATGAAGGGCCATGTGGTGCTCGGCCTGGAGGTGCTGCGCCAGACCCCGGGGATCTCCCAGACGGTCGTCCAGGTGGCGGGCGAGCACCACGAGCGGTTCGAGGGCTCGGGCTATCCGGAGGGGCTCAAGGGCGACGGCATCTCCACCCTGGGCCGCATGGCGGCGATCGTCGACGTGTACGACGCCATCACCTCCAACCGCATCTACCACAAGGCCATGGAGCCCCCGGCGGCGCTCACCAAGCTGTTCGAATGGAGCCAGCAGCACTTCGACCCGGAGCTGGTGCAGCACTTCATCCAGGCCATCGGCATCTACCCGGTGAGTTCCCTGGTGCGCCTGGCCAGCCAGCGGCTGGGGGTGGTGATCGAGCAGGGCGACCAGGGCCTGCTGTTCCCCAAGGTCCGGGTGATCTACGACATCCAGCGCGGGCGGCGGATCCACCCGCTGGACCTGGACCTTTCCGACCCCGCGGCCGCCGGCGACGCCATCCTGCGCAACGAGGATCCCGGCATCTGGGGCCTCAATCCGTTCGAATACCTGACCATGGAACGGATCTAGAAAGGAAGAGGCGCCCCGGAAGGGCGCCTCTCCAGGATGATCGGAGGATCAGCCGTTCTTCTTGACGAAGGCTTCCATGAACTCGACCAGGGTCTTGACGTTGTCGACGGTGACCGCGTTGTAGCAGGAGACGCGGATGCCGCCGATGTCGCGGTAGCCCTTGAGGCCGACCATGCCGGCCTTCTTGGCTTCACTGACGAAGGCGGCGGTGAGGTCCTCGCTGGGGAGGAAGAAGTCCACGTTCATGAAGGAACGGTCGGCCTTCTCGGTGACGAAGGGCTTGTAGAAGCCGGAGAACTTGTCCACGCAGCCGTAGAGCAGTTCGGCCTTCTTGCGGTTGTTGGTCTCGATGGCCTTCAGCCCGCCGATGGACTTGTTGTAGGCGAGCACGTTGCGCAGGATGTAGATGCCGAAGCAGGGCGGGGTGTTATATAAGCTGTTCTTGTCGGCGTGCAATTTGAAGCGCAGGTAGCTGGGCAGGTCCTCGGCCTTGCACTGCTCCAGGAAGTCCTCGCGGATGATGGTGAGGGTGACGCCGGAGGGTCCGAGGTTCTTCTGGGCGCCGGCGTAGATCAGGCCGAACGGGGTGACGTCGAAGGGCCGCCACATGATGTCGCTGGACATGTCGCAGACGTAGGGGATCCCCTTGGTCTCGGGGAACTTCTGCCACTGGGTGCCCTCGACGGTGTTGTTGGAGGTGAAGTGGACGAAGCTGGAATCCGGGTGGATGGTCAGCTCGGAGGCCTTGGGCAGGCGGGCGAACTTCAGGTCCTTGGTGCTGCCGCCCAGGCGAACGTCGTCGCCGCCCACCAGCTTGGCTTCCTTGTAGGCCTTCTCCGCCCAGTTGCCGGTGACGATGTAGTCGGCCTTGCGCCCGGCCCGGAGCAGGTTGAGCGGGATCATGCCGAACGAGAGATGGGCGCCGCCCTGCAGCAGCAGGATCTTGTAGTTGGCGGGAATGCCCATGAGCTCGCGGGTGAGGGCCAGGGCCTCCTCGTGGACCGCGTCATATTCCTTGGAGCGATGGCTGATTTCCATGACCGACATGCCGGTGCCGGCAAAGTCCAGAAGCTCATCCTTGGCGCGTTCCAGGGCCGGGAGCGGCAGGCCGGCGGGGCCGGCGTAGAAGTTGATGGTGCGTTTGCTCATTAAAACCTCCTAGGCTTTGAAACGGGAAAGGATTTCCATCACGGTGTCGCCGATGCGCAGCAGGTTCTCTTTGCTGCTGCCGCCGATATGCGGGGCCATGAAGACGTTGGGCGCCGAAAGCAGCGGGCAGTCGGCCGCGGGCGGATCGCTGAACCACACGTCGGTCCCGTAGGCCTTCACCTTGCCGGACTTGAGCGCCTCGACCAGGTCGTCTTCGACCATCACCTTGCCGCGCGCGGTGTTGACGATCATGACGCCGTCCTTCATCTTGGCGAAGGCGGCCTTGTTGAACATGCCCTTGGTCTGGTCGGTGAGCGGGGTGTGGATGCTGATGACGTCGGCCTGGGCCAGCACCTCGTCCAGGGTCTTCAGGGTGGCCACGGAATGGCTGGAGAGGAAGGGATCGTAGGCGATCACCTTCATGCCGAAGCCCAGGGCCCGCTTGGCCACTTCGGTAGCGATGGCGCCGGCGCCGATCAGGCCCAGGGTCTTCTGGAACAGCTCGGTGCGCTTCAGCTCGCTCTTGGGGAACTTGCCTTCCTTCATGGCCATGTG
>JARLGP010000099.1 GCA_031292735.1 Holophaga sp. | reverse complement strand
GAACTCGGTCCCGTGCACATCGCCAAGGCCCTGCAGATGTGGGTCGTCGGATTCCCGGCGCGGCGCCCGGAGATTGGCGCCGACCCCGAGGCCCAGGCGCCAGGGCCCGTCCTGGACCAGGTTGGCCCCGACCCCGGCCGGCGCGCCTGCACCCGGAGCTCCGCCGATGAAGAAACGCCCGTAATCGGCGCTGAGCAGGGGCAGGCCAGTGCGCATCGTCTCCGAACTGCCAGGGTATTTGGGCTGGCTGGCGATTCCCAGGCCAGCCGTGAATTTCCACCCCTGGGTGGGAGCCGGGGGGATGGCCTCCTGGCCGGCGCAGGCGCCCGCCAGGGACACCATGACCGCAAGGACCTGAATACACTGCCTGTTTGAAAACCTCATGGGCAACACTCCTGGAATCCGATCGTAGGTCTCAACGGCCGGCTGGCCGTCATGATGGTGGTGTCTAGATGATAGACGGCCGGATTCCGGCCCTGAACGGCCCGAAAGCGACTCCGGATGGAACCGGCCGCCTGCCCAGGCCCAGCCATGGCAGGCCGCGGGGGGGCTGGGTTGCGATGGGAACGCGGAAATCGCCGTTCAGCTTGCAGGGCCCGCCATTCCCGTATCCGGAAACGCCATTCAACCGAAATAGGCCCTGCGCCGAAACCCTGAGCCAGGTCTGGACATCTTGTGAAGGTAACGGTTGCGTTCCGGCAGGCCTTCTTTTCGGAGATGGCTGCCGTCCAACCTCTTTTACGAAAGGCTGCCCATGCTGTTGATGGATATCTGCTCCGATAAATGTGCCAGTGAGGATGAAAGCCTCCAGGCCTTCATCTTACCCAGAGGCTCCATCAGGGCTGAATCGAATGCCCGGGAACGGCGGGAACCCAGCGGGGTCTCGACGCAGGTCCAGGATGACCGGTTCGCCCTGCCTTTCGGGGCCCCTCATGCATGAAGCGTGGTTGAACCACCGTCTGGTTTGGGGCAAGTTCTTGTTGACGCTTGGGTTCATGGTCATCATCCTGCTGGTGATCCCGGGGCTCGGCGGTGTGGGCATGTCCTGGAAGGCCGGCTCCCTGCCAGCCGGCGCGGACCCTGTGGCCCTGGCGCGAAGTTTCTGCAGCTTCCTTGGCCTGGTGGTCGTCCTCACCCTCCTGGCGGTGGGGTTCATTGAACGCTCGCGAAAACGGGCCGAGGCCGCGCTCCGCGAGAGCGAGCAGCGGTTGACCCTGGCCATGGAGAAGAGCCACACGGGCGTATGGGAGTTTGATCTGGGAGGGGAGCATACGGCCTACCACACGCCGGAACTTGCCCGTATTTTCGGCTACGGCCCGTCCGCTGTGGTCTGGAAATACGCAACCTTCATCGAACATGTGATCCCGGAGGATCGGAGCAGGGTGAGCGACCACTTCCGGGAATCCTTGGCCGGGAAAACCGACTGGAACCTGGAATGCCGCATCCGGCGCGCCGATGGCGAAATCCGCTGGATTGCGGTGGCCGGGGGGCTGCTCGGTGCCGTGAAAGGCCAGCCGTCCCGCATGGCCGGGATCATCCATGACATCACCGGGCGCAAGCGCGGCGAGCTGGAGATCCGCTCCCTGGAAGCCCAGGTCAATCATCTCCAGCGTCTGGAGAGCATCGGCCGGCTGGCAGGGGGCATTTCCCATGACATCAACAATGTGCTGGCCGTCATCATGGCCGTGGGGTCCACCCTGAAGGTGCGGCACGGCGACGATCCCGTCCTCGTCAAGGAAGCCGAGACCCTGCTCAATGTGGCCGCCCGCGGCCGGGACCTGGTGAAAGGGCTGAGGGACTTCAGCCGCAAGGATCTGGAGTCGGCGGCCGAGCTGGACCTCAACCAACTGGCCAGGCAGGAGGCGGACCTCCTGGACCATACGGCCCTCAAGAAGGTGGTGGTCGACCTGGACCTGGAGGAAGGGCTGCCCAGGGTATACGGGGAAGCCAGCGCCGTCGCCAATGCCCTCATGAACCTTTGTATCAATGCCTGCGACGCCATGCCGCATGGCGGCAAACTCAGTCTCACCACCCGCAGCATTGGGCAGGGCTTCGTGGAACTGGCCGTCCGGGACCAGGGCGAAGGCATGGCTCCGGAAATCCTCGCCAAGGCCATGGATCCATTCTTCACCACCAAGCCGGCGGGGAATGGCACCGGCCTGGGCCTCTCCCAGGTCTACGGGACCATGAAGGCCCACGGCGGCACCCTGGGCATCACCAGCACCCCGGGCCTGGGAACGCGGGTTTCGCTCGTGTTCCCCCCGGCCGTCGACAATCCGGATGTGGTTTCCCCCGGAGCGGCCGTGGCGGCGCCACCCGCCCGGATGCTGCGGATCCTCCTGGTGGACGACGAGCTGCTGGTTCGCCGCACCGTCGCGTCCCTTTTCGAAACCCTCGGCCATCAGGTCCGGACCGCCGCCGGCGGGCTGGAGGCCATACGGCAGCTCGAGACCGGGCTGGAGCTGGATCTGGTGATCCTGGACCTGAACATGCCCGAACTGGATGGAAGCGAAACCTTCAGGCGCCTTCGCGCCATCCGGCCCGATCTGCCCGTGGTATTCGCCACCGGGTATGTCAACGAGCAGATTCCCCCGATTCTCAACCATTTTTCCAGGGTCCGGCTCCTCAAGAAGCCATTCACCCTTGCCGAAATCCAGCAAGTGCTTTCATGGCAGATGGTCACTGTTGTCCAAACCTGAGGCGTGGAACATTTTTCAAAAAAGTCGATGACTTTTTGTTTACATTCCCAAGGTTCAGGATTTTCCGGATCATGCCGATAGGTAGAATGAAAGTCCGGTTCCGTAAACCCAAGTGAGGTTTCCATGGCGGTTAGCATCTCCAGTTCTGTCGCACCCGGCACCGCGCTGGATCAGACGGTATTGGGCCGTGATTCCGCCGCCGCTTCGCCTGCCGCAGCGGGCGGGGGGGCCGCCACCTCGAGCCCGAATCCCGGGCAGGACCAGGTCACGCTGAGCAGCGATGCCATGGCCGCCCTTGCCAACGCCCAGGGCACCCCGGACGCCACCCAGGGCACCACCCAGCCCGCCGACGGCCAATCCCCCGCTCCGGATAAGCCCTCGACCCTCAAGTCCTTCGCATACGGATCCCTGGGCCTGGAACACCCGGACCAACAGGACAAGGATCCGGACACTTCCTATTCCGTCGGCCGATGGCTGGCCGCGGCGGTGACGGCCGGCACGCTCGTTTCGCTGCTGGTTTGAACCGGCCCCCATGCACTGGGATGTCAAAACGGTTGAGCCGCTCCCGGGTTTTCAGATCCGGGTGGAACTGGCTGGCGGCCGTACCGGCGTCTTCGAGTTAGAGGGCGTAGCCGAATAAAGATCACGAGGATGGAGAGGGGCTGGAATCGATCCAAGGTCGCGGGTCAGAGCTTGAAGCGCTGGCTCGTTGCCTGCAGGTTGTCGGCCACCTGGGCCAGTTCCGCAGCGGTCCGGGAGATCTCGTCCGTTGTGGCGGACATCTGGGCGGTGGCGGCGGCCGTGGCCGCGGTCTCCTGAACGTTCTGCTCGACCCGGCGCGCCACTTCGGCCCCTGCCCGGCTCTGTTCCACGGTCGCCGAGGTCACCTGCCGGGTCTGGATGGCAAACTGCTCAAGACTCGAGCGGATCTGCTTGAGCAGCGCCACCGCGGTCGCCACGGTGGCGCTGCCTTCACCCACGGCCTGGCGGGCGGCCTGGATGTGCTGGGCGATGTCCTTGGCCGAGGTCCCGCTGCGCTCCGCCAGCTTGCGCACCTCTTCGGCCACCACCGCGAAGCCTTTGCCCTGCTCGCCGGCTTTGGCCGCCTCGATGGCGGCGTTCAGGGAGAGCAGGTTGGTCTGGTTGGCGATCTCGGTGATCACGCTGATGGCCGAGGCGATCCGCTCAGCGGTGCTGCTGACCCCCTTCATGGCCTCCTGGGTGGCGCTGCCGGCCTCGTCGCCCCGCTTGGTGGCGCCAAGGGCGCTTTCCATCAGCTTCAGGGTGTCCTGGGCACCGCGGCTGACTTCATCAATGGAGGCTGAAAGCTCCGCCACTGCGGCCGCAGCTTGCTCCGACCCCGCCCGTTGACTGCTGGTGATCTGGGCGATGGACTTGGTGGTGGCCGCCATCTCTTCCGAGGAGGCGGACAGTTCAGTGGCGGAGGAGGCCACGGTCTGAACCCCGGAAGCCAGGGTCCTTAGCATTTCCCGGACCGCGCTGACCATGGTCTGGTAGGCCCGGGCCAGTTCGCCGTACTCATCCTGGCGGGCTTGATTCTCGACGCCCACATCGTGGGAGAAATCCCCCTTGGCGAGCCGCTGGGTGGCCGTGAGGACGCCGTTGATATCACCCACATAGATGCGCGTGATGGCCGCGCCCAGGAAACAGGCCAGCGCCGTTCCGCACAGGAGGGCCAATACCAACACCGATTTCACCCATTTCTCGGTCTTTCCCGTCTGTGCTCCGGCCTCCTGCATGACCGATTCACGATAGCTCAGCAAGGCGTTCAGGGCGGCGTCGACATTCCCTTTGATCCTGTTGCCCGCCACCATGAACTCCTGGGCGGCCTGGTCGGCCTTGCCGTTGTTGGCCAAATCCAGAACCCGGCCGGTGACCTCCTTGCCCACAACCAGGGCGGCCTCGAACTGGCCGATCAGGTCCTTTTCCTGCCGGGTGGACGATTTTTCCTTCAGCTCGCCCAGGGCGGCCCGGTACTTTCCCCGGAGATCGCCGATGACGGTTTGGACGGCCGCTTTTCCCGGCGCATTGCGCTCGGTGATCATGTTCCAGGTGCCCAGGTTGATCTGGGACAGGGTGTCGATCACGACATGGGTGACAGCCACCTTGCGGGTTTCCACCTGCAACTCCTGGCGAGCCTGGGAGAGGCGCCCGAGCCCCCACCAGGCCAGGGTGAAGATCAGCAGCATTGCCACCCCGAGCGATCCGAATCCGAGTGTCAACCGCTGCCAGATGAGCATGTTCTTCAGTCTGGCCATACTTCACCCCGCTACCTTTCGGTTGCCTCAACAAAACCGTTACCAAGCAATCCAGGAATCCGTTCAAGGTGCTGAAGATGGTCGTCATGACCGCACGAATGCCATGGGTTCTGAGCCAGCTGGGACCATGGTCATCGATTATGAATATTTCAGCAAAAGGGGTCTTGGGTAGATTACCAGGGTTCACCTGATCAGACGGAATTTTATGGTCCGGGGGATGGCAGGACTTGCCAAGAGCCCTGCCTCGAACCCGAATTCCGGGCAGGACCAGGTCACGCTGAGCAGCGATGCCGTGGCCGCCCAGGCCGCCAGCGGCAAATCCCCCGCTCCGGAAAAGGCCTCTGTTGAGCCGCTCCGGGTTTTCAGAGCTGGTTTGAATCGTTGATCCCGGCACTGCTCTGCAGTTGGGTGACACCGGCAGAAGCCGCGCCAGCGCCTGTTGGAATCGTCCCAGCCATGTCTCAGTGGTGGATCGTCGGAGCACGACCTGGCGCCCTCGTCTTCCCAGAACGGCTGCGCAGGTGAACAGGGTGTTCCGGGCAGCGAGGGACACGTATTTCGTGAACGGCGCCTTCCCGATGTAGAGAAGATGCTGATCCTCTCCTGAGTGTTTTTTTGTCCACCATCATCTTTTATTGCCAACATTAACATCTCGTTAATATGCACCTGCTAGATTCTCCCCATGCGTTCCATTCGGCTTGGTTCTCTGGTGTTCTGGGCACCCCGCAGGTTGGGCTGGTCGCTCAGGTTCAACGCCATTTGCCCGCACCCGAGCCCAACGCCGGGCCGACCGCAGCAAAGCGTCTCTACCATCCACGACTTCTAGGGGCCAATCATGGCAGCACACCTTTCCTTTGGAACCAACACTCCACTCTGGAGATGGACTTTCGGTCGTTGTCTATCCCTGCTTCTGGCGACGAGCCTGCTGCTGCTCGGTGCCATGGGTTGCAGTTCAAGCGGATCAAGCAGTTCCGGGACCGTGGCGCCCGTGGCCAATGCCAATGTCCTGATACCGCTGTCGGTCCATCCCGGTGATGACTGGATGAAGGCCAGTGTTTCGGCCCAATCTGGGACGACGGATCTGTGGAGCATCACCGCGGGAACCAGCACGGGTTCCATCGTCTCCGGGCAGGGCACAACCATCCTCGGCTTCAGTGCCGGAACCTCGGCAGGCACCTTCCAGGTTCAGGCCGCTGTCCAGAACCAGGCCGGGGATACGAAGACGAATTCCCGGACGGTCACCATCCAGAAGGGCACTTGGCTCGTGGAAAACGGCGGAGTTGCTGTGCCCCGCTCGAACCACACGGCCACCCTTCTGAACGACGGGACGGTCCTGGTGGCTGGCGGCAAGGATTACAATGGAGCCGCCCTCGCCAGCGCGGAGATCTACAACCCCGCCACAGCGACCTGGACGGCGGTGGCTGCCCTGGGAACGGCACGCTACTACCATACGGCCACCCTTCTGAATGACGGGACGGTCCTGGTGGCGGGAGGCGTTGGCAAATCCGGTCCGGTCGCCAGCGCGGAGATCTACCACCCCACGACCGGGACCTGGACGGCGGTGGCTGCCCTGGGGACGACCTGCTACCACCACACGGCCACGCTTCTGAACGATGGGACGGTCCTGGTGGCGGGAGGCAGGGATATCAATGGAAACGTCCTCGCCAACGCGGAGACCTTCAACCCCACGGCAGGGACCTGGACGGTGGTGGGCGCTCTGGGGACGGCACGCTACAACCATACGGCCACCCTCCTGAACGACGGGACGGTCCTGGTGGCGGGAGGCTTGAATGGAACCGCCCTCGCCAGTGCGGAGATCTACAAGGCAGGGACCTGGACGGCGGTGGCTGCCCTGGGGACGGCACGCTACTCCCACACGGCCACTCTTCTGAACGACGGGACGGTCCTGGTGGCGGGAGGCTATGGCAACTCCGGCCTCCTCGGCAGCGTGGAGATCTACAAGGCAGGGACCTGGACGGCGGTGGCCGCTCTGGGGACGGCACGCTACTCCCATACGGCCACCCTTCTGCACGACGGGACAGTCCTGGTGGCGGGAGGCTTGAATGGGAACGCCCTGGGCAGCGCGGAGGTATACAAGGCAGGGACCTGGACGGCGGTGGCTGCCCTGGGGACGGTGCGCTACTCGCACACGGCCACCCTTCTGAACGATGGGACGGTCCTGGTGGCGGGCGGCCAGTACTCCAATAAACCCGCCATCGCCAGCGCGGAGATCTACAAGGCTGGGGCCTGGACCACGGTGGCCACTCTGGGGACGGCACGCTACTTCCATACGGCCACCCTTCTGAACGACGGGACGGTCCTGGTGGCGGGAGGCCTGGATTTCAAGGGGAACCTCCTCGCCAGCGCGGAGATCTACCACCCCAAGGCAGGGACCTGGACGGCGGTGGCTGCTCTCGGGACGGCACGCTACTCCCACACGGCCACCCTTCTGAACGATGGGACGGTCCTGGTGGCGGGAGGCCTGGACTTGAATGGAAGCCCCCTCGGCAGCGCGGAGATCTACAATCCCAGCGCAGGGACCTGGACGGCGGCGGCTGCTCTGGGGACGGCACGCTACTCCCACACGGCCACCCTCCTGAACGATGGGACGGTCCTGGTGGTGGGAGGCTCAAATGGAACCGCCCTCGCCAGCGCGGAGATCTACCAGGCAGGGACCTGGATGGCGACGGCTGCTCCGGGGACGGCACGTTCCTCCCACACGGCCACCCTTCTGAACGATGGGACGGTCCTGGTGGCGGGAGGCGTGAACGGGACCGCCCTCGGCAGCGTGGAGATGTTCAAGGCAGGGACCTGGATGTCGATGACTGCTCTGGGGACGGCACGCTATTACCACACGGCCACCCTTCTGGACGATGGGACGGTCCTGGTGGCGGGAGGCCTGGATTCCAATGGAAACCCCTTCGCCGGCGCGGAGATCTTCAACCTCAAGACAGGGCTCTGGACGGCGCCGGTGGGGATCGTGGGGTCGGCAACGATGACGACGGCACGTTCCTCCCACACGGCCACCCTTCTGAACGATGGGACGGTCCTGGTGGCGGGAGGCATGGATTCCAATGGGAAACTCCTCGCCAGCGCGGAGGTCTACAACCCCACGACAGGGACCTGGGGCTCCACTGGGGGGCTGAATGCGGTACGTGAAAACGCCACGGCCATCCTTCTGCCCGGTGGGGGGGTCCTGATGTGTTCCGGTTGGGGCAGTGATGTGGTGACGGAGATCTACCAGTAGGACGGGGGGGGAGGGGGGCTCTTGTCCCCCTCCTCTGGTTCGCCAGGATTCAATCGTTGCACGTCTCGTGGCGGCAGACCTGATAGGCCCTCGCCTCGATAGGTTCATTCATTCTGGATACGATTTCAGGGTATCGGTGCTGGAATTGGCGAAGCCATGCCCTCCATTCATCACTCCCAATGGCCGGGCGGGGTTTATCAAAGAATTTGTATTCCTGTTCCAACAGGTAGTCGACGGAAAGATATTTCTTCATCTTCACCCCTTCGTGATCAACCGCAAGGCCCACGGCCCCCAACAAGACCCGGCAGCACCCCATGGAGCGGCCCAGCTTCCGCTGGCGGCCACTCCGGGACTGGGGCATTCCGATCTGCCGGGAGAGCTTCGCCTGGGCCAGGGAGACCCCCAGGGCCCGCCTCCAGGAGAGAGGCGGGGCAGGGATGCCAGTGCCACGTCTGCGCGCCATGCTGACTCCAGCGGATGCCTGAATTCTACTCCTCCGGCATCGCCCGGAAAAGGCTGTGGGCAGCCCTTTTGATGCATGGAAGGCGTTGTCCGGGCAAGAGGAACGGATCCCAAGCACCCGTTCGCCGCCAGCCCCATGCCGGTCCGGCCGGGGAACTGGGGCATAATGACGGGATGCTTTTTCGGCGCAGGACATGATGGATTCCAGCATGACGCTTTGGCTGAGCCCCCATGGCCGCCTGCATCCAGGACCGTCCGAGGACGCGGCGGTGCTGGAGGACGCCCTTCGGCACCGTCTGGTCTCCGCGTTCGAGCCGGGTTCCGGTCATGGGCTGTTCGTGCTGGGCGCCGGCGAGGTCGGCTCGGCCATGCCGGTTGTGCTGGCCTACTGGCGGGATTTCGGGTCCCGCTTCGTCACAGCCCTCTGCCTGCGCTCCGATGGCGAGGAAGCCCTGCCCGGCATCCCGCCTCCCGCCGCGGAGGAACTCCAGTCCATCGTGCTTTCCGCACCGCCCATGCCGGGCGGGGAATACCTTTCCGTGAACGTGCTGCTGGCTCTCTGGGAGGAGATGGACCGGGCCTTCCGGGCGCAATGGTCCAACTCCGGCCATTCCATCCAGGAGTTCCTGAAGTCGTTCAGCCCAGCCTGGAACCGCGTGGGGCGCGTGCACTTCAATCTGGCCGAGAACCGCAAGGACGAGACCCGTCCCTTCGCTTTCCTGGCCACCTACACCGGCCAGCTTTCCGCCGCGGGCAGGGCGCAGCATCTTCCGCTGGGCCAGGCGTTGCGAGAATACGCGGGCGCTTCCGACAAGGACCGCCTGCTCTCCCTGTTGCTGCCGGTGCAGCGCGCCGCCGAGCAATGCGGGTGGCTGCGCCACATGGTGGACGCGGGCGAGATCTTCCACCCGCTGCGCTGGAGTCCCCGGGAAGCCTTCCAGTTCCTGGAGGATGTGCCCGAACTGGAGCGCGCCGGCGTCGTGGTGCGCATGCCCGCCGCCTGGAAGGCCGGGCGGCCCTCGCGGGCGCAGGTGAGCGCCACCGTGGGAAGCAAGGCGCCTTCCGGCTTCGGCAAGGAAGGGATGCTGGACTTCTCCATGGCCGTCAGTCTGGAGGGCGAGGCCCTCACCGAGGCCGAAGTCCAGGAACTGCTCACCGCCACGAAAGGCCTGGCCCTGATCCGCGGCCAGTGGGTGGAGGTGGACCCCGGGCGCCTCCAGCGCACCATGGCGCGCTTCCAGGAGGCCCAGCGGCTGGCCCTGAAAGGCGGCCTGCCCTTCGCGGAGGCCATGCGAATGCTGGCGGGCGCGGGCATCGGCGCAGGCACGCACGCGCCCGAACCCGGGGAGGGCCCGGAATGGTCCCGGATCACGGCGGGCGCTTGGCTGGAGGAACTGCTGAGGGGTTTGCGATCCCCGGAAACGCTGGCCTCCCTCGATCCCGGCGACCGTCTGCGGGGTGCTTTGCGTCCCTATCAGCAGACCGGGCTGCGCTGGCTGCACCTGCTGTCCGGCCTGGGCCTGGGGGCCTGCCTGGCCGACGACATGGGTCTGGGAAAGACGATCCAGATCATCTCCCTGCTGCTCTGCCAGCGGCATCGCCGGCCCAGCCTGCTGGTGGCCCCGGCTTCGCTGCTGGCCAACTGGGCTTCGGAACTGGAGCGCTTCGCGCCCAGCCTCGCGGCGCGCATCATCCATCCTTCCGTCCTCGGCGCCAGTGAATTGAAGACGCGGCCCGGGGATTTCGACGATCTGGATCTGGTCATCACCAGCTACGGCTCGGTGCTGCGCATCCCCTGGCTGTCCGAGGCCGAGTGGAATCTTGCCGTCCTGGACGAAGCCCAGGCCATCAAGAACCCGGGGGCCAAGCAGACCCGCGCCGTGAAGAAGCTCAAGGCGCGCTCCCGCATCGCGCTCACCGGCACGCCCGTGGAGAACCGCCTGGGGGATCTGTGGTCCATCTTCGATTTCATCAATCCGGGGCTGCTGGGTTCCGGCAAGGCCTTCACCGCATACGCCAAGGAACTGGCGAAGCGGCAGTCCTACGCACCGCTGCGCATCCTGGTGCGGCCCTATATCCTGCGCCGCCTCAAGACCGACAAGACCGTCATCGCCGATCTGCCGGACAAGACCGAGCTCAAGACGTACTGCGGCCTGACCCGCACCCAGGCCGCGCTGTACCAGCAGGCGGTCACGGAAATGGCCCAGCAGCTGGAGAGCGCCGATGGCATGGCGCGCCGGGGCCTCGTGCTGACCTTCCTCATGCGCTTCAAGCAGATCTGCAACCACAGCTCGCAGTGGCTGGGCGACCGGGCCTGGGACGAAAAGGGCAGCGGCAAGTTCGCCCGTCTGCGCACCCTGTGCGAGGAGATCGCCGAGCGGCAGGAGAAGGTGCTGGTCTTCACCCAGTTCCGGGAGGCCACGGAGCCGCTGGCTGCTTTCCTCTCGAGCGTCTTCGGACGCAAGGGCCTGGTGCTCCACGGCGAGATCGAGGTGAAGCAGCGCAAGGACCTGGTGGCACGGTTCCAGGAGGACGAGACGGTTCCCTTCTTCGTGCTGTCCATCAAGGCGGGCGGCTCGGGGCTCAACCTCACAGCGGCTTCCCACGTCATCCATTTTGACCGCTGGTGGAACCCGTCCGTGGAGAACCAGGCCACGGACCGGGCCTTCCGCATCGGACAGACCCGCAATGTGCTCGTGCACAAGTTCATCTGCCGGGGCACCGTGGAAGAGAAGATCGACGCTCTCATTGAATCGAAGCGGCAGCTCAGCCAGGATCTTCTGGAAGGGGGTGCCGAGCTGAACCTCACGGAAATGAAGGATGAAGAATTGCTTCGTCTGGTGTCCCTGGATCTCAACGCCGCCTCGGAGGACTGAGCCTTGTCCTATTTCGAATGGAAGCCATACGTGCCCGTGGCCGCCCGCCGCGCCAAGGCCGAGCGTGAGATGCGGAAGCTCGCCAAGCAGGGGCAGGCCGTCTCACCCGTGAGGATCGAGGGCCGCACCATCGCCAGGACCTTCTGGGGCCATGCCTGGTGCGAGAACCTGGAGCGGTACAGCGACTATGCGAACCGCCTGCCCCGGGGACGTACTTACGTGCGCAACGGTTCCGTGGTGGACCTCCAGATCGTGCCGGGGATGATCCAGGCCCGGGTCAGCGGCTCAGAGATCTACCGCGTGAACATCACCATCGCGCCCCTTCCCAAGGCCAAGTGGAAGACCCTTTGCGCCGACTGCGCGGGCGCCATCGATTCCCTGGTGGAACTGCTCCAGGGCCGGTTCTCCAAGGCCGTCATGGAGCGCATCTGCCGGGAAGGCACGGGGCTCTTCCCCGCGCCCGCCGAAATCGGGCTGGACTGCAGTTGCCCCGACTGGGCAGACATGTGCAAGCATGTGGCTGCCGTGCTCTACGGTGTGGGGGCGCGGCTGGACGATGAACCCGAACTGCTTTTCCTGCTGCGCGGCGTGGACGGGAAGGAACTGCTGGCCCACGCCGCCAGCGACTTGCCCCTCCACAAGCCGGCCGGCGGCGCCCAGGTCCTGGAAAGCGAAGATCTGGCGGATCTGTTCGGGCTGGAGATGGCGGGAGAGGAACTCGCGACGAAGCAGGAAGCAAGGAAGGTGCGAGGCAAGGCGAAGGAGAAGCCCAAACCGGTGGTGAAGACGGCAGGCAAGGCCCAGGTCCAAGGCAAGGTGAAGGGCACCCCCGTCAGGAAAGCCGCTCCGAAAAGCGCCCCCCGAACGGCATCAGCTTCCCGGAAAAAGCCTAGGACCAAGACCTCGTTCAAACGCAGCGGGACGATCTCCTGAGCCCGGTGGCGAGGGTTCTGGACTTGTGCCCCCATGGGAATCCGCCACGGAGTCCAGCGTCCCTTCTCAGGAGATGCTGTATTGCCCCATTTTCCGGTAGAGCAGCGGTCTTGATATCCCCAGCAGTTTCGCGGCCTGGGCCTTGTTGTTGTTGGTCCTGGCCAGGGCCAGGGCGATCGCCTTGCGCTCGGCCTTCTCCACCACCCCGTCCAGGCTCGTGTCGTCGGCGCCGAACTGCCCGCCGGTGAAGCCGACGCTCAGCATGATCATCCGCACCTGGCTTTCGCTGATCTGGTTGTCCTGGACGATGGTGAAGGTCCGTTCCAGGGTGTTGCGCAGTTCCCGGATGTTGCCCGGCCAGGAGTACTCCTCCAGCAGCCGGCAGGCTCCGGGCGTCAGGTACCGGGTGTGGATGCCCTGGGCGGCCTGCAGCTCGGACCAGAACAGCTGGATGAGGTCGGGAATGTCGGCCCGGCGCTCCCGCAGGGGCGGAATCACGATGGGGATCACATTCAGCCGGAAGAACAGGTCCCTTCTGAACTTCTCCTGCTCCACCAGCTCCCAGAGGTCCTGGTTGGTGGCGGCGATGACCCGGATGTCCACCGGCAGGGTGCCCTCGCCGCCCACCTTGTCGATCTCCCGCTCCTGGAGCACCCGCAGCAGCTTCGCCTGGGTGGACAAAGGCATGTCGCCGATCTCGTCCAGGAAGATGGTGCCACCCTGGGCCTGCTCGAACTTGCCGGTGCGGCCGCCCTTCCTGGCGTCGGTGAAGGCGCCCTCGGCGTAGCCGAACAGCTCGGACTCGAACAGCGACTCGGTGATGGCCGAGCAGTTCACCCGCACGAACGGATGGCTGTAGCGCGGACTCAGGTTGTGGATGGCCTGGGCGAACACCTCCTTGCCCACCCCGCTCTCTCCCAGCAGCAGGATGGTGGAGGTGGTGGGGGCGCCCATGGAGGCGCGGTCCTTGGCAAGCCTGCTGGCATCGGCCTGGGCCACGATGTCGTCGAAACTGAACCGGGTATCCCGCCGGGGCGCGCCCTTGCTCTTGCGCAGCTCCTCCAGTTCCAGCTGCAGGCGCCGGGTCCTGAAGGCCAGCCGGTGAATCTCCTGGAGGTTCTGGAACACGATCTTACCCACGGCCCCGATGCACTTCCCGCCCTTGAAGATGGGAATGCGGCTGACCACGTAGGTGTGGCCGCGGATCTTCTGGATCTCGTCCAGCTCCGGCACGCCGGTGTGGGCCACGATGTGCATGCGGGTGTTCTCGATCACCTGGGTCACCGGCAGGCCCTCGCACTCGCTCCGGGCCACATTGTGGATCTTCAGGTAGCTCTTGTTCACCATGGTGATGATCCCCTCGGGGTTGATCACCTGCAGGCCATCCATCCCGATGTCCAGCACCCGCCTGAGCAGGTCGACTTCGTCCAGGGCATTGCGGTGTTCCTCGGACAGCCGCTCGGTGAACTGGGACAGCCGCTCCGTGAACTCGAACAGCACCAGGCCGCGCAGGCTGTGCAGCGCCTTCCGGGACAGGATCGCCAGGAAACACCGCTCATCCTGCTGGATGAACCGGAAGGAGCTGCGCGCATTGCTTTTGGTCCAGGCCGGGGGATGGTCCGGCAGCAGGTTCCCCAGGAGCACCCGCGGGCTGGCGAACGCTTCCGGGAAGGTCTCACACATGCGCTTGTTGGCGAACAGCACCCGCGCCGACTCGCCGAGCAGCGCCACCGCGGGCTGGGGGCCCAGGGACAGGGCCGTGAGCAGCAACGCCCGCCAGGGCTCGATCCCGGCCAGGGTGCCGCAGGCCTCGGCCGGGCTGCCGGCCTTGGCCAGGTGGCGCTCCACCGCCTCCCCGGTGCCCCAGGCCCCGCCTGCCCTTGGCCCGCCCAGGAAGGCGACCAGATCGAAGGTGCCGCAGGGGCACCCGTCGTCCTCCACCACCTGGGCGAGGGTCAGCCCGCCGGCCAGCAGCTCCTCGATGACCTCGGCCACGGGCCGATTCCTGGGAACCGCCGGAGGCTCCGGCACCTGGCCATGCAGAGGAAGGGTTGACATGGGGAGATTATGCCTGGAGCTGACCTGTTTTCCAAGGGATGGGTTACGTTAAAGCATGAAGATCGACCACTGGCCATGCGACATTGGCATAAAATGCCAAACAGCCAGGGAGACCAGGCTGTTTGGCAATGCATAAATGGCTTTGGTCCGCTTTTTTTAGCGTTCCGCCAGGTTGGTTCCTGACTTGCTTTGCTTCAGGGGATTCCCTTTGTCCAGCGTGGCCGTCATTGCCGCTTGGTCGCGCGGTATTCAGCGTGCAGCGGCAAGGTGGTGGCCAGGAAGATCGAGACGGCGAAAGACCCCAGGGCGAACCAGATGGAGTAGGTGTACTTCCCCGAGAAGTCCTTGAGCCAGCCGCCGATGTAGGAGCCCAGGAAGGGCCCGATGCCCATGACGATCATGGTCGCCAGGCCCCAGATCTTGCCCAGGGTCTTGCGGCCGTAGATGGCGCCGGTGTAGCCCACCACGCCGCCGGGCACGATCGCCCAGTAGATGGCGAAGACCACGCTGGCCACATAGGCGAAGACCTCGCCGCTGGGGCTGGCCAGAAGGAGCAGACAGGCGAGCACGCCGGTGAGGGGGCCGATGATCAGCATGATCTTGCGGCCCTTGGATTCCATGCCCACCGCCTGCACCACCTTGTCGGCGATCTTGCCGAGGATCGGCATGGAGAAGATTCCCACCAGGCCGATCATGGCGTAGATGTTGGTGGCCTTCTTGAGGGTGTAGCCCACGTCCTGGGTCCAGTAGCTGACCACCTGGGTCCAGATGAGGAATTCACCCATCATGCTGAGCAGGAAGGTCAGGATGGCGCCCCAGATGGCATAGCGGCTGAAGGCCTCGCCGGTGGTCCAGTCGGCCTCCGCCGGGGCGGCGGCACCGCCGGCCGCCGGAGTGGCGCCGAACGGCTTCATGCCGTACTGCTCGGGGCTGCCCTTGGCCATCAGCACGGCCACCACCAGGGCGAAGAACACGATGATGCCCAGGATGGTCATCTGGTGACGCCAGGCGTGCTCCAGGCCATGCAGGGCCTCCTGGACCTGGGGCATGGCCAGGACCGACGGATCGTGCAGCTTTTCCACCACCGCCTTGGCCAGGTCCTTGGGGGCCAGGGCGGCGCCGTTGGGCAGCAGGGCCTTGACGGCGGCGTCAAGCTTGCCCTGGCTGGCGCTCAGGGTGGGCTTGACCACCTGGGCCAGGACGAACTGGGCCATGGGGCCGCCGGCGAAGGCGAATCCCCACATGGTGGCGTAGGTCCGGCCAACGTACCACTTGCGCACCGAAACAGTGCTGGTGACCCACAGCATGCCGGTGGCGATGCCGCCCAGGAAGCCGAAGGTGAACAGGTAGGCCACCGGGAGGCTCACCCTGGCGGTGAGCACGAAGCCCAGGCAGCCGAACACGGCGGCCAGGGAATACACCGGCTTCGTGCCGTACTTGTCCAGGATTATGCCGCTGAAGTAGGCGGTTATGGCGTAAAACACCATCATCAAGGAGTAGCCCAGGGTCACCTGGGCGGTGGTCCAGCCCAGGGTGATGGCCATGGGGCCCTTGAGGATGGCGAAGACTGCCCGGTAGCCGAACAGGCAGAACACCGCCAGCCAGGACGCGAACACCACGCACCAGCCGTAGGCTTTGGTTTTGCTTTCTTCCATAATGGGGTCTCCGGAAAAGGATCGAGGAGGGGCCGGGAAAATCCCCCCGGCACACCCCTCCCGGCCGCCGCGCGGGTCGGCGGGCCGGGGGGATGGGCAAGCAGGGGCTGCCCAGGGGGCAGCAGGCCCCGTATTCATTGAACCTGTAAAGATTTCCAGCTGGGTCAGAACGGCGTGTCATCACCGAGGTAGCAGGCGATGTTGTTCCTGAGGTAGAGCTGCTGGATGTTTTTCATGTGATCCGCGGCCACGGTTTTCCGGCCGGAATGGGGATAGGCCTTGCCCAGCTGGTTCCACTTGGTTTCGCCCATGGGGTGGAATTTCAGGAGGTTGATCTCATAGAGGCCGTGGGCGTTCATGAAATCGATGACCTTCTGGGCATCCGCCTCGTCGCTGTTGAAGCCCCCGAGGGTGGGCTGCCGAAGGATCAGCCGCCCCTTCCATCCGGAGTCCTTGAGCGCGGCGATGTTGGACAGGATCAGCTCGTTGCCGACCCCCGTTTCCGCCTTGTGGCGTTCCGTGTCCATCTGCTTGACGTCGATGAATGCGAAATTGATGTACTGCATCACCTCCAGGAAGATGTCGCGGCCCACGCACGCCGAGGTCTCGATGGCGGTGTGGATCTGCAGGGAGCGGCAGCGTTTCAAGACTTCCAGCAGGAACCGGTGCTGGACGAGCGGATCGCCGCCGGTGAAGGTGACGCCGCCTTCCGGGCCCCAGTTGCTGAAATCGCGCCGCAGGATCTGCACCAGCTGGTCCACGGTGTAGTCCCTGACGCATTGCTTGAGCACGCCGTTGGGACAGATGGCCACGCAATCGAAGGTCTCGCAGCCTTCGCACAGCGCCAGGTCGATGTGATGCCGGCCGGCCTCGTCGAAGCTGATGGAGCCGCGCGGGCATGCATCCCTGCATGCCCGGCAGCCCTTCTGCCACTTGCACAGGTTTTCCGCATACATCAGGTGCTTGTTGACGGTCCAGGCTTCGGGGTTGCAGCACCATGTGCATTGGAGCGGACAGCCCGTCAGGAAAACGCTTGTCCGGCATCCCGGTCCATCGTGCACCGAAAAGCTCTGTATGTCGAAAATGTGCCCTATTTCAGTCATTTCAGCCCATCAAGCCTTGAAGGCCGAGCAGGTGAAGGCGTTCATGGCGGCGTACGCCCAGTTCTCCTTGGCGAGCCCTTTGCAGGTGCCGATCCCGAACTTGTCGGGCTCGGAGAAGTGACGGCACCCGCCGCACTTGTCCGCAGCGATGAAACGGCCGCAGGCATCGCTGCCCTCGCCGTCGATGGGCACCATGGCCTTGTCCAGGGCACACAGGCCCTTTTCGCAGTCGAGGTTGATATAGTTCTTGCAGTCGTTGTGTTTCATTTTAGCAATCTCCATGGAAGGTCAGATGTGGGGAAGGCGCCTCAGGCGTCGTACTCGGTCCGGTAGATGACCTCGTCCTGGATGGGCTTGCCGATCTCGCACCAGTACTGGGTGAAGCCGGCCACGCGGACCATCAGGTCGCGGTAGGAATCGGGCTTGACCTGGGCCTTCCGGAGGTCCTTGGAGTCCACCACGTTGAACTGGACGTGGAAGCCGCCCTTGCGCATGTAGGCCCGGACGATGTCCAGCAGCTTGCGGGTGCCGTTCAGGCCGCGGACTGCCGAGGGGTGCAGCTTGAGGTTCATCTGCGAGTTCTGCTCCATCGAGTGGTCATAGACCGTCGCGGATTCGAAGATCGCGTAGAGGCCGTTCTTGTCGGTGCCGGCGGCGGCGGAGAGGGAGCCGTCCGAGTAGGTGGTTCCGGCCAGGCGCCCGTCGGCCGAGGCCAGGGTCACGAAGCCCTGCGGGCCGTGGGTGGACACGGAGATCTGGCACATGTAGAGCGGCTTGCCGTAGTAGGAATGGAACTTGGGCAGCATGCCGAAAATGTAGTCCTCGTATTCCTTGAGCAGGCTGTCCACGTAGCTGTCGGCGTTGCCGTACTTGGGAGCACCGACGCAGGCCGCGAAGATCTTCTCGTACCTGGGGCTGGCCGCGGTGGAAACCCTGGAGTCGGGCGAGAACACGCCGGTCTTGTAGGCGGGCTCGAAGCCGAAGTTGTTGACCATCCCGTCCGCCATCTCGGCGAGGGTGAAGGTCTTGTCGTCGTATACGTTCTTCTTGATGGAGGCCAGGGCGTTGATGTAGGTGATGGTGCCGCAGGACTCGAAGTTGATGGTGGCGTTGTAGCGTCCGCCCATCATGCCCAGGTCGGCGCCCTTGGCGAAGCAGTCGGGCTTCAGCAGCGAGTTGACCACCGGCGGGTTCTTGGTGCGCCAGATGTCCATCTGGATGTTGTTGACCTTGTTCACCACGTCGATGGTGACATCCAGGTACTTCTGCCACTGGTCGAGCATCTCTTCGTAGCTGGCGAGCTTCCGGTTGTGCTGCGGATAGACCTGCTTGCCGGTGCGCTTGTCCAGGCCGTTGGTGAGCACCAGCTCCAGGACCTTGGGCAGGGCGATGAAGTGCACGCCGGTGCCGCAGGTGGGGGAGGCGCCGCCGGGGATCATGGTCGTCTTGCCGTTGTAGTGCAGCGGCAGGAAGCAGCCGGGGGCGGATTCCAGGCAGCCGCCCAGGCACCAGGCGCGGGCGTCCTCCAGGTTCATGCCCTCGGGGCCGTAGTTGCGCAGCATGAAGTTCATGCCGGTCTGGTTGTTCATCCAGGCCGGGTAGCCGAGCCCCAGCTTGGTGCAGCTTGCGGCCTTCATCAGGAAGTCTTCCGGGGTCTTCTCGTCGTACAGGACGCTCAGGGTGGGCTGCGGCGTCTTGTTGCGCATGCCCGCTTCGATGATGAGGTATTCCAGGGGGGTGACCGCCGTCAGGCCGTTGTAGGTCTGGCCGCCCATGGAAAGGTTGTTGAAGGTGTTGCCGGAAAGCACGCCGCCGGAGACGCCGGCAGAGGCGAAGCACTCGATGCAGGTGATCTTGATGCGGTAGAGTTCCAGCAGCTCGATGATGTCCTCATCGACCATGACGCCGTCAGCGATGTCCTTCTCATAGTAGGGCTGCAGCACCTGGCCAAGCCGGCCGATGGACAGGCCGGACTGGGGATCTTCGTTGACCACGCCCAGGTGGCAGCACAGGGTGATCTGGATGGCCTCCCGGAAGCTCGCGGGCTTCTTGTGGGCCACGTTGTGCATGACCTTCGCGACCTCTTCATAGTTGGCCTTGAAGGCGGGATCCTTCTCGATGGAGGCCAGGTACTCGGCCTGCCTGGCGTGGTTGTCGCACCAGGCGGAGAGGCCCTTGGTGATCTCCTTCATGGCGATGTAGTAGTAGCCGCGGGCCATGCCGAGCACGCCGTCGTTGCCGGCTTCGCCCATGACTTCGGCGATCTTCTCGTCGCACAGCTCCAGGATCCGGTCGAAGCCGTATTCCAGGGGCAGGTAGTAGTTGACCACCTCACGGCCCTGGGGGATGGCCCAGGAGTCGAACATGCAGATGACCGAGTCCATGATCCTCTGCTCCTGCGGGTAATCAGGGGTGAAGGCCGAATACTTGGCGCTCACGTCCTCGATGGATACGCCGTCCCAGGGTTTCGAGGTCTTGACCAGGACGGGGATCTCCTCCTTGCGCATGCCGAACTTCTTGGCGATGGAGATGACGTTGCCGTAGCTCTTGGTGACGTTCCCGCCGCCGCTGCCCACCACGCTGACCGAATCGGCCTCGCTCTCGGCGGGGGCCTCGACCTCGTCCATCAGGGCCTTGGCCTGGGCGTTGAAGAAGCTGGCGCAGACCCAGGGGAAGGGGAAGGCGCCGCGCACGTTCTTGGTCTTGCCCAGCACGATCTTCTCGTAGGGCAGGATGTTCGGGGTGATGTGGGACAGACAGGCGGCCATGGCCTTGGCGCGCCGAACGACCGGCACATCGCCTTCGTTCTCCCACCAGGTCCGGTTGTACCAGTAGGGGGCCTCCATGTCGGCGGTGACCTTCAGGCTGTAGTAGATCTCCATGAGTCGCTGGGTGCTCTCCTTGGGATCAGGAATCTTGTAATCCTGGGGGTCGGCAACGTCAGATGAGGCGATGTTGCGGCTTTTCAGGACCTCGTCGAGGGACACTTCAGTTGTGGGCATTCTTCCTCCTTAGGGGAAAAGTTGGTGACATAAAAGGACCCCTTGGCGGTCCATGCTGGCGACCGCTGGAACGTCCCTGTTTATTGGTTGAAAGGGCTTATTTCGTTGGCAAACTCCAGGATCAACTCTCGCCGCCCCGAAGCCCAAGGCATCTGAAACGCCAATTCGGGAAACACCAGCGTCTAAAACTACCTTTTGGCTGGTTTCGGGGCCGGCCTACCTCCTAGATGAGAACTCGGGAATAGATCAAATATGCTGCTGACATCATGCGATGACAAACTTGAAGCAAGGATGAGGCCAGTTTTCGATTATTTATCGTAAACGTTAATATTAGATATGTTGTATAAACACCATGGCCTTGCCGGCCCGACCCACACCGGCACGCTCCAGAAAAAATGTAACGACACAGGAACACCCAACCCTCCCAACGGCTCATCCCGTGCGCGGGCAGGGTGGTCGTTCTTCTAGTGTAAATATTCAAATAATATTACTTATGGTGAATTGCAGCGAACCGGTCGGTGTCGTTTTATTCGCTGACGCTCATGTCAGTACCTATTACACATCGTTTTCCTCCAACGGCCATCCAGCCCTGGTCTGGCTGGGGTCCAGAAGAGGGGGAGCGGGGTCCCGGCAGGTCCCATGGCGGCATTGAAAAGGCGGAGACCCTGAGGTGCCTCCTGGCCGACGGCCTGTCTGAGACTTCCTTATGCGTGGCCCAAAAGGTCCGATAAGCAGCAGGAGGAGCTGGTGCCTGCGCCGCCCGTCGGGGGATCCCTGCCATGAAACAATATGCCTTGAGCATCCAGGATAAGACCGATCTCCTGCGCTTCCTCCTCGCGCCCACGTTCCGCGCCGAGGTCCAGAAGGCGGCGGCCATCCTGGTGCAGGTCTATTCCGCTTCCGGCGATCCGGTCTGGATCGGGGCCATCCTCGAAGTGCTGGCCGAGCACCTGCCCAAGGCCGTGGTGGCCGGCGCCACCACCATCGGCGAGATCGCCCAGGGACGGACCCTCGCCAGCACCACGGCGATTTCCTTCAGCCTGTTCGCCGCCTCCCGGGTGACTGCGATCTTCGAACCCGCCGGGCCGGGCGCGGGCCTGGAGGCCGGCCGCCGCATCGGCCAGGCCATCGCCGACCTGGGCCCGGAGGTGGCCGGCGTGCTCCTGCTCGCCACCACCAACACCATGGACGTTTCGGAGCTCCTTCGGGGCATGGCTGAAGAGGATGGCGCCTACCCGATCTTTGGCGGTGGCGCAGGCGGTTATGATTCGCAGCAGCATGCCCTGGTATTCCTCGGCCGGCAGTTCCTCGACTGCGGCGTGGTGGCGCTGGCGCTGACCGGTCCGGACCTGCATGTGGAAGCGCACCATTACCTGGGCTGGCGGCCCATGACCCGGGAGATGCGCATCACCGCCACCGAGGGCATGTGGGTGCAGACGGTGGACGGCATCCCGGCCTTCGAGGTCTATCGCCGCTATCTGGGCATTGCCAACGATCCCGATTTCTTCCTGAACGCGCTGGAATTCCCGTTCCTGCTCGAGCGCCAGGGGTTGAGCCTGGCCCGGGTGCCCTTCGCGGCCGGGCCCTCCGGAGCCCTCCGGTTCGGGGGGGACATCTTCGAAGGGGAGCGGTTCCGCCTGGCCTACGGGCACCCGACCGCGATCCAGGCCGAATCCATCGAGCTGCAGAAGAAGATCCGGGCCGCGCAGCCCGAGGGGATCTTCCTCTACAGCTGCATCTGCCGCCGTTGCCTGCTGCAGGAAGATTCGGAACTGGAGACCTTGCCGTTCGAACGCATCGCCCCCACGACCGGGTTCTACACCTTCGGCGAGTTCTTCGGCCGGGACCGGGAACTGCGCGTGCTCAACGCCACCCTGGTGGCGGTGGCCATCCGGGAGGGGCCGCCGGGCCCGGAACCTGCCCCTGTGCTCGAGGTCTTGGTGCGCCCGGCGCCGAGCGACCCCCTGGCGGGCAAGCACTCCAGGGTGGTTGACCGTTTGGTGCATTTCGTCGGCGCGGTGACGGCCGAACTGGAGGAGGCCAATGAAAGGCTACGGCACCTCTCGGTCACCGACGACCTCTCCGGGCTGAACAACCGCATGTTGCTGGACCGGGTCTTCAGGCGGGAACTGGCCCGGATCCAGCGCTACCCCTCCAACCTCGCCATCATCCTGCTGGATGTCGACCACTTCAAGGAGGTCAACGACGGTTTCGGACACCTGGCCGGGGACGCGGTCCTGGTCCATCTGGCCAGCGTCCTGAGGGCCCACGTGCGGGTCGCGGACACGCTGGGGCGCTGGGGCGGGGACGAGTTCCTGTTCATCCTCTCCCATACCGGCGTGGACGAGGCCCGGAGGTTGGCGGAGACCTTGCGCGCGAACCTGGCGACCATGCCCTGCTCGGGCATCGGGCCCATCACCTGCAGTTTCGGCATCACCGCCCACTGCCCTGGAGACACCGTGGCCACCATGATGCGGCGGGCCGACGCCGCCCTGTACGCGGCCAAGCAGGCCGGGCGCGACTGCGTCTGCACGGGCTGATCCCGGCTCCTCCTGCATTTGCCCGCTTCGAAGGGCCGGCCTCACCCCAAACCACCCGGGACCCCGTGTCCTCTGATAGGCTGGCAGGTACCCGCCCATGTCCTTCAGCCCCCCCCTGCACCTTCGGCATAACCCCTTCTGGCGAGGAGGGCTGGTTGGGCTGTTGCTGGGGGCCGGGCTCGCCGCGGGCGCGGCGGAGGCCATGGCCCCGCTGCGCCTGGTGGTGACCCAGCCGGACTACCGGCTGGAATGCTTTCCCCGGGTGCGCCAGCCCGGCCAGCGTCAGCTTCTGCTGGCCCTTGGCGGCGGCGCCGCCAAGGGGATCGCCCACGCGGGTGTCCTGCAACGCCTCCAGGAGGAAGGGCTGCCGCCGGACGGCATCGCCGGGACCAGCATGGGCGCCTTCATGGGCGCCATGTACTCGACCGGCTATTCGGGGTTCGCCATCGAGGCCCTGCTGAACAAGGTGGACATGGGCGCGCTGCTGCTGGACCGGGAGCACCGGAGCCCGGGGGAAACGCTCTGGGAGCAGGAGAACGAGAACGTCTCATTCCTGAGCGTGGAGCTCAGGCCCGGCGCCGGGGTTGAATTCAGCCCAGGGTCCTCCCCCGGGCTGGAGCTCAAGCGCGCCCTGGAGATCCTGCTGGCCCGGGGCTCGATGCAGGCTTCCGGCGCCTTCGATCGGCTGCGGGTGCCGTTCCGGGCCGTTTCCACCAACCTGCAGACAGGCCGGGCGGATGCCCCCGCGCAGGGTGAACTGGCGACTGCGGTGCGGGCTTCCATGAGCATTCCGGGCGTCTTCCGGCCGGTCCTGCTGAACGGCGAACAGCACCTGGACGGCATGCTGGTCCAGAACCTGCCGGTGGAGACGGCGCGCAGCATGGCGCCGGCCGGAGTCGTGGCGGCTGTGGAGGTGGGCAGCCGGCCGGACAAGGTCCAGCAGACCTCCCTCCTTGGCATTGCCATGCGCACCCTGGACGTGAGCGTGGAGGAACGCACCCGGATCAGCCGGGAGGCCGCCGACTTGCTGCTCCGGCCCAGCACCGACACCATTTCCTACCTGGATTTCCACCAGACGGTCGCCGCCGCGGTGCGTGAAGGCCGGGCGGCGTTCGACCAGAACCTGGACCAGCTGGAACGGCTGCTGTATGGCCCGGAGCAGGAACTCCCGGCGCCCTCCGGGCCGGTCCAGGTGCTCGCGCCCGAGCCCTTGCGCAGCCAACTGGAGGAACTGGCGCGAGCCACCCTGCCGGCGGGGCCCAGGGTCCGCCGGCACTACCTGCGCCTGCTGCGCCGGGCCTACGCGGCGGGCCTGGTCCAGAACGCTGAACTGCGCTGGGTCGACGGCAGGATGGAATGGGCGGCCGAGCCATTCCCGGTCCTGCGGCGGATCGATATCCAGGCGCCCCGGGAGTGGGCTGGGCTGGTGGCCCGAAAGCTCCAGAAGGAGCGGCTGGATCTGGGCACCCCCTTCAATCCGGTGGCCCTGGGCCGGGCGCTGGACGGCTGCTTGCTGGACGCCACCGTGCAGGGGCATCCCCTCCTGCATGCCGACGGCACCCGGTTCGATCCGGCCACGGGCACCCTGGTGATCGCGGTGGGGGAATACACGCTGAGCACCATCCGGGTGGATGCGGGGACCCTGTCCCCGGCCCGGAGCCGCTACCTTGAGCATCTGTTCCAGCCCTTCCAGGGACATCCGCTCCAGGCCAAGGACTTCACCCTGCAGCTGATGATGGCCGAAAAACGCCTGGGCCTGGAAGAGATCCAGTTGAGCCACGAAGCCGGAACGACGAATTCGGAGCTGCGCGCCACCCCGGTTCCCAACGACCGGGTGACGGTGGAAGGGACCCTGGCCTACGAGACCACCTGGCAGATGCAGGGCAGCCTCCAGGCTCGCGCCCAAAGGCTGCTGAACACCGACCTGGGGTTCCGGCTGCACGTCTCCTCGGACCGGATCTGGACCGGGGAGAGCCTGGCCCTTGCCCGGCCCTTGGACACCTGGCCGCGGGTCGCCTGGGAAGCCAGGGTCCAGCAGCTGGAACACCACTTCCTGTACCAACCGCTGGCCGCCCCCTTGGAGGCGAGCGGATTCCCGGAGGCCCTGTCCGGCCGGACCCTGCGTGCGCGCATCCTGGGGCTGGGCCTGTCCGCCCGGGGTGGCCCCGAGGACCGGGGGCTGCTGCGGCTGGAGGCGAGCCACAGCTGGGATGACCTGCAGCCGTCCGGGACCGGCCTGAGCCTGCCGCGCCTGGAACAGCTCATGCTCCAGGGCGAGCTGGACACTTTTGACCGTTACCTGTTCCCGACCCAGGGGACCCTGCTTCGGGTCCGCCTGGGCCAAGGCTGGCAGACGGCTTCCACGGCGGCCACCGACCGCGCCTACCAGCTCTCCTATGCCCGGCTCCGGCACCTGCAATCGCTGGGGGCATGGGGCAGTCTGGACGGCGACCTGGAGACCGGGGCCGGCTGGCATCTGCCCCTGTCCCAGTGGTACAGCGTGGGGGGGCCGGACTTCCTGGCGGGCACGCCCAGCGGGGCCTTCTACAGCCCCAATTTCGTCATGGCCCGGGTGGGGATGCCAGTGCATGTGCTCACCGCCTTCGGAGTGCACCTCCAGTTCGCACCGCGGCTGGACGCCGGCTACATCGGCGCCTCCAGCCCGGGGCAGATGCGCGCCGGGGAACGGGTCCGGGGCGCCGGGGTGACCCTGCGCTCCGAACTGGGACGCTGGTACTGTGAATTCGCGGCGGGCAGGTGGTCCAGCACGGGTCCGGACCAGGGCGAGCGGATCCGGCTCAACGTGCTGCTGGGCGCCCATCCCTTCGATTTGTGGAGCCAGGGGTTCTGACCGGGCTGGCGGCGCCTTCACTTCCGGGCCCGCTCAGGGGAGGCCCGGTCGCTCCTGGGCCGCCTTCCTGCCGGCGATCCTGCCGAACACCAGGCATTCGGTGATGGCAGTGCCGCCGAGCCTGCAGGCCCCATGCACGCCCCCGGTCACTTCGCCGGCGGCGTAGAGCCCGGGAATGGGCTGGTGGCGCTCGATGTCCAGCACCTGGGCGTCGACGTTGATCTGCAGGCCGCCGTTGCAGTAGTGGATCTTGGGCCGGAGGCGGACCAGGTAGAAGGGCGGGAGGACCGGGTAGCGCTTGTGCAGCCCCAGGGGTTTGCTGAATTCGCGGTCCTTCCCGTCGCCGATGCCCTGGTTGTAGTGCTGCAGCGTGGCGCCCAGGGCGGCCAGGTCGATGGCCTGGTCCGAGGCCAGGGCTTCGAGGGAGTCATAGCGCCTCACCGCCTTCCGCTTCAGGCACTGCCCCAGGTTCGGGTAGAGCAGGGCCGCTTCTTCGCCCACGATCAGCATGGGGTCGCGTCCCGCGGCAACCATCTCCTCGGCCCGGGACAGCCGGTCCGCCAGTTCGTTCACGAACCGCTTGCCGGTGGATGCGTCGATCATGATTCCGTGCGGGAGGCCCACCAGGACTGAAAACATGGTGCTGACCCCCCACCCCTTCTCGTCCCGCGAGGTCCAGGGCCCCTTCTGGATCCAGGAGAGGTGCACGGGCGTGGCGCCGATCTTCAGGGCGCTCACCAGGGCTTCGGCCGTGGCCCCGGGATGGTTGGTGGTCTCCTGGTCGCCGTCCAGGCCGGGATTGTGGATCCTGCGGAAGCCCACATCCTGGGCAAACCCGCCGCTGGCCAATACGACGCCCTTCAAGGCCCGGATCCGCTGGATGGAGCCGCTGGCTTCCTGCTGGAAGATGTAGCCGGAGCTGACGGTGACTCCGGCGACCCGGCCGTCGCCATCCAGGATCAGGCTCTTCAACGCGTTCTGCAGCCGGATGGGGATCGCCAGCTCCAGGCACTTGACCATCAGGGCCTGGACGATCGCGGCCCCGGAACAGTTGACCGGGGTGTAGATGCGCGGAACCGAATGGCCGCCTCCCTGGAAGAGGCTGTCGTTGTAGTCCACGCCCAGGACGTCGCGGGACCAGAAGAAGGCCTCCCGGGATTGCTCGGCCACGGTGTGCACCAGCTCGGGATGGTTCAGCCCATGGCCGGCCTTGAGCATGTCGGCGGCCAGCAGGTCCGGTGAATCCGCGATGCCTTCCGTCTCCTGGAGGGGGGAATGGGCCACCGCGATCAGGCCGCCGCTGAGCGCCGAGTTGCCGCCGGGCAGCGTCATCTTCTCGAGCACCAGGACGGAACATCCGGCCAGCCGGGCCTCGATGGCCGCTGAAAGCCCGGCGAAACCGGAGCCGACCACCACCACATCAAACGTCTCGTCAAACATGGGATCTCCTGGATGACGGGCGCGATGGGCCGTGAAGGGGGGGATTTTCGTTAAGCAAGGGACGGCCCTCTCGGGTTGTTCAGGTAGTCGTGCAGGCTGGTCTTCGCGGATCCGGCCAGGCCGAGCTTCTTGCGGATGTTCTTCCGGTGGGTCTGGATGGTGTCGAAGGCCAGGTTCATCGTGGCGCCGATCTCCTTGCTGCTGAAGCCGGCCTGGATGAAATTGCAGATCTTCATTTCCGCCTTGCTCAGCCGGTGCCGGGCAAAATCCATCTGCGGGTCGGAACCCCGGGTCAGCGCGGTGAGGAGCTCGCCCATCAGGTCGATGTAGCCGTTCCGCTCCTCCTCTGAATCCGCCGAGCGGATCTTGTGCAGGATGGGGAAAAGGTCCTGGGTGATATGGTGCGACAGCTTGTCCGCGAGATCCTCCTGCTCGCGCTGGATGCTCTTCAGGACATTGCGGAGGGCGATGTTGGCCTCCTCGGTGAGGACCTTCTCGGTCTTCAGCTGGTTCTCCAGGCCCTTCTGCCTGGAGATGTCCTCCGTGATGATGATCCAGAGCCTGCTGCCTTCCACCGTGATCACGCTCACGGTGAACACGGCCGGAAAGCTCCGCTTGTCCACATAGAGGGCGGTGACTTCCGAGCTGAGGACCTGGTTCTCCACGATGACATCCATCATATGCAGGATGGTGTCCTGGTCGGCGCCGGCACAGAGGGAACGGATGTGGGCGCCCTGGATGTTCTCGGGATGGATGCCGAAGGTCTCGCACGCCTTCTGGTTCGATTCAAGGACCTCGCCGTCCTCGTCCACCAGGATGATCCCCTTGCCCACCCCCTGGAACACCGTGTGCAGCATCTTCTGGGAGCGGGCCAGGGCCAGGGCCCGCTCCTTCACCTGCCGCTCCAGTTCGGCGCGCGACATGGAGGGCGCCGGGACCTCCTTCAGGAGGACCAGGAACCCCGTTTCCCCGGTCTGGGCCCCGACCGGAACGACCTGGATGTCATAGGGGACCTGGGCGGCTTCGCTGGTGAACCGGGCCTTCGGGGCCGCGGGCGCGGAACAGAGGGCGACCGCCTCCTCCAGGCTGCCGCAGTCCAGGCCCAGCCTCGTCCAGAACGGCATCCCCAGGCTGGCTCCATCGGCGAACAGGCCGGCGGCCCTTCCGTTGGTGCGGGTGATGACCCCCTGCGGGTCAGCGACCAGAACCAGATCGGAGGTGGTTTCGAACCATTCCTTGGAGAGGGAGAACTCGAACGACGCCTCACGCGGTTGCATGGCATCCCCCATTCGCGATGCTGTGACCCTGCAGAGCAAAAGGTCGCGAGATATGCCTTTTGGATACCTTGATCGTTACCCGGTGGAGGGGCCCTGTCAATGTCCGCCCGGAGCTACCCGTTCCGCGGGGCCGGAGGCTTCGGGAAAAGCAGTCCAGCCGCTGGTTTTCGCACCCAATGGGTAGCCTGGCATACCCGAAATCTCCCCGGTTTCTCACCTATGAGGGCAGGGCGCAAGGGGCCTAACTTGGAAACATCCAAGCGGGTATTGATTGAGAACTATGTTGCCAGCGGAGCCGGGCTGCCATGGACCTGCCCCGCATGATCATCACCATGACCAGGAAAGGGGAATTGAATGAAAAACCCAAAGAACCAAGGGGATACGCAGAATCCGGGCGAGGCCCAGGGTTCCGATCGCCGGGACTTCCTCAAGAAATCCCTCGCCATGGGGCTCGCGGCCACCGCGGCGGGCACCTTCGCCCTCAACCTCGGCGCGGCCCCGGCCGACGCCCCCTCCCGGAAGAAGCTGCCCACCAAGTGGGACGAGAGCTATGACGTGGTGATCATCGGCTCCGGTTTCGCCGGTCTCGCCGCGGCCGCCGAAGCCGCCGGCAAGGGCGCCTCGGTGGTCATCCTGGAAAAGATGCCGGTCTACGGCGGCAATTCCATCATCAACGGCGGCGAGTACAACGCCTGGACCGACGAACTCCACCTGCGCGAGAAGTTCAACCTGGGTGACGACAGCGCCCAGATCCACAAGGACGACACCCTGAAGGGCGGGGACAACTACGGCTCCCCCGAACTGGTCGAGATCCTCACCGCCGAGGCGCCCAACGCCCTGAACTGGATGATCGACGAAGGCGGCCTGCAGCTGCGCCAGGTTCTCAACCGCACCGGCGGCCACAGCAAATACCGCACCCACACCTGCGTGGAAGGGGTCGGCCGGGGCTACACCGAGGCGCTGCGCAAGATCGCCGAAAAGCGCGGCGCGAAGATCCGCCTGAAGAGCAAGGTGAGCTGGCTCTGGCGCAGGGATGTCGACAGCCCCGTGCTGGGCGTCGAGCTCGAATCGGCCCGCGGACCGGTCAACATCCGCGCGCGCAAGGGCGTCATCCTCGCTTCCGGCGGTTTCGGCCGCGACGTGGCCATGCGCATGGTCTACAACCCGTCCCTGAACGGCGGCTACAACTGCACCAACCAGAAGGGCGCCACCGGCGAGGTGATCCGCTACGCGCAGGCCGTGGGGGCCGAGGCCATCCAGATGGCCTTCATCCAGCTGTATCCCTATGCCGACCCGGAAACGGGCATCCTGGACGCCCCCGCCGTCTATCCCTTCCGCGGACCCGGCTACGGCATCGTCTACGTGGACCAGAAGGCCAAGCGGTTCGTCAACGAGATGGAACGCCGCGACGTGGTCAGCCGGGCGGAAATGCTCACCGGCGGCAAGAAGACCTTCTCCATCTTCAATGAAGCCATGGCGATCAAGATGGGCAACAAGGAAGAGGTCGAGAGGGCCGTGGCCAACGGCCGGTTCGTGCGGGCCGACACCCTTGAAGCCCTGGCCGGCAAGCTCGGCCTGGACGCCGCGACCCTGAAGGACACCATCTCCAAGCACAACGGCTACCTCAAGGCCAAGCTGGACCCGGAATTCGGCCGCAGCTTCACCCCCCAGATGATCTCGCTGGAAGAGGGCCCCTACTACGCGATCGCCCAGTGGCCCGCTGTGCATCACACCATGGGCGGCCTGCGCACCAACAAGTTCGCGCAGGTGCTGGACATCTGGAGCAAGCCCATCCCGCACCTGTATGCCGCGGGCGAAGTCACCGGCGGTATCCACGGCGCCAACCGGCTGGGCGGCAACGCCGGGCCGGACGCCACGGTCTTCGGCCGGATCGCCGGGATCAAGGCCGCTTCCGAAAAGGCCTGAGCCACACACCACTGCCGCGGCCCCCTTCCACCGGGGCCCCGGTTACGGAGGACCACCTAGATTCAACTAATCTCCAGATACTGGGCTTTCGCGGCCCTCCTCCTGTCGGCTGCGCTTTGCGCTGCGGTGCCTGCGAAACCCGCGGGTGACTGCCGCGCCTGCCATCCGGATTTCAAGGCCGTGCTAGGTGCAACCCATCCGGTGGTCAAGGCGAAGTCCATCGCCGAGTGCCTCACCTGCCATGGCAAGCCCGGCCAGGTGGGCGCCGAGAACGCCTTCAGCGTCCGCATCCACCGCGCCCACGCGGCCCCGGACAGCGGCGTGGCCTGTATCGTCTGCCATGACTTCAAGGCGGGCCGGAGCTTCACTGTGAAAGGCCGCAAGCAGAACCTCGGCAAGCCCACCGCGGCCGATTTCGCCCTGTGCAAGGACATCATGGCCACCCTGGGCACGGCGAAATTCATGGCGTCCGGCCACGTGGACAAGCGGATCGGCTGCTCCGGGTGCCACGGCGCCACCTTCCCCATGAAGGGGGACACGGTGGAGAACGAGGCCTGCCTGGCCTGCCACGGCTCCTACGAGGCCCTTGCCGAGAAATCCAGGGTCAAGGACCCGAAAGGGCTGAACCCGCACAAATCCCACCTGGGGGTGATCGCCTGCACGGTTTGCCATTTCGGCCACCAGAAGTCTGTGGTCTACTGCAGGGACTGCCATCCCAAGACCACCCTCGCCATCCCCTTCGATAACTGAACCCCCTCAAGCTGGAGTGCACCATGGGCAATTTTGGATTAAAGGAAATTCTGCTGATCGGCATTCTGGCGATGGTCCTGTTCGGTCCCTCGAAGCTCCCTGAACTCGGCAAGGCGCTGGGCAAGGGCATCCGCGAGTTCAAGAAGGCCGGCAAGGAACTGACGGATACCGTGAAGGAATAGCGGCGAAGGGAATCCCCTCATTCAGTCGTAGAATGGGACGCATGCGGGAGGGTGCCTTGCCCGGCCCGAAGCCGGTGGATGGGTGTACCTGCCACGCCACCCGCCTGCGTTGCATCCCTGTCTCATCATCCCTTTCGACGCCAGCACTCTTTTCAGGAGAACACCATGGGAAATCTAGGATTCGGGGAAATGCTCTTGATCGGCGTCGCGCTCCTGATCTTTTTCGGGCCTTCCAAGCTGCCGGAACTGGGCAAGTCGCTGGGCAAGGGCATCCAGGAATTCAAGAAGGCCAGCCGAGAGCTAACCGATTCATTGAAAGAGGACGTCGCGGAAGAAAAAAAGGACGGGCAGAAATAGTCCGTGATGACCCCCGAAAACAATCAAATGACCTTCTGGGAGCACCTGCATGAACTGCGGGCGCGCCTGATCCGGAGCGCCATCATCCTGGTGGCGATGTTCGCGGCCACCTACAGTTTCCGCTTCCACCTCATGACCTGGGCGCAAAGGCCCTTCATGGAGGTCTACAGGGCCCAGGCCATCCGCCAGGCCGTGGCCCTGCACCGGGCCGTGCCCACGGTGTTCGAGCCGTTCGCCTTCACCAGCCTCACCGAGCCGTTCTTCTCCCTGATGCGGCTCTCCCTCTGGGCGGCGGTGTTCCTGGCCGCGCCCCTGCTGTTCCACCAGCTCTGGTGCTTCATCCGGCCCGGGCTGTACGCCCGGGAGCGGCGCCTGGCCATCCCGTTCGTGCTGGCCACCACCGGCTGCTTCCTGGCCGGCGCCGCCTTCGCCTACCTGAACGCCTTCAAGTTCCTGGGCGACATCCTGTTCAAGGAGGCCCTGAACGCCGGGCTGCGCACCAACCTCCACCTGGAGGACTACCTGGACCTGTTCATCTACACCGTGGTGGGCACCGGGGCCATGTTCGAGCTGCCGGTGCTGGTCTTCTTCCTCGCCCGGTTCCGCATGGTCACCGCCCGCTGGATGCTCAAGTATTGGCGCCACGCCACCATGGTCATCCTGTTCGTCAGCGCGTTCCTCACCCCCGGCGACGTGGTGGTCACCACGATCTTCTTCTCCGCGGTGCTGCTGGGGCTGTATTTCATCTCCATCCTGGTGGCCCTGATCGCCGCGCCCCGGGCCAAGGTGGAAGGGACGGAATAGTGGAACCCGCCCGATCCGTTTCGGCGTCCCGCCGGCAGGTGCCAAGCCTTGCCGGCGGTTCGCTTTGTTTGCTCTAGCCCGTTCATTATTTTCTTAGAAGGGGTGGACGCTGCCGCCTCCCCAGCAATGTAAGGGGTCGCATTTGCAATCAACCTTTGGGACTCTACCGAATCAATCGCTGGAAGCCTAGGTATTTCTGGAGGCGTTGGATGAAATTCCATAATTAATAAATTTTATTCGCTGATTTAAGATGAGAAAAATAGCTTGTGATAATTTCATCTGAAATTGGGACACTTTTAAATCCGGTAATGTAAGTCTGACCCCATGGACTGCCCGTTTCATGGGTCATTCCAGAAAGTACCGGACCAGAATATTTTCCATATATATCAAGCACTTGATCTATTAAATTATCTGAAATTGGATCAAGGTCATTAAGTAACTTCCCCTCTTCTTTAGGGATGTTGCCGGAACCATATTTTTTGAAGCCATGATAGACAGATTCAACAACTGGACCATACGGCCAGGCCTCAATCTTTTCATCAAAGAGGGGGAGGGTCCCCAAACCCAAACTCCAGCCCTGGGCAAAGTAGACCATCTTCTGGAGCTTCATGGGATCAAGACTGATTCCTTTGGCATGTGCTTTTGCCAGGATGTGCCTAGCCACGTCCATAGCGTTGGCCATTTTCACATTCTCCTTTTCTGTAACTCGAATACCAAAAATCCTACTCCACCATGAATGCAATCTCTCATGCAAAAATTCCATCGGAATTCTCATTGACGAAATTTGTACGAAATCGTCTTTCCGCTAACCAGCTTACGGTTTCTTTTCTGCAACTCAATATAAGCAATTTTTATGCCAAAATATTATTTAATCCGTTTGCTAATTCTAAACTGAGACACTAACCTCGTCTGGATCGTCTGCTTCGGGATCTGGACGATCTCTCCCGGTCCCGGGGCTCGAAACGAAGGTTGATTTCGTGCCCTTCGGTGTTATCGCCGGGCCTGAAGGTAATCTGACTTGGCCGGGACGCTGTGGATTTCCTGGAACTATCCACCGGTTGAAATCCCACGGCCGGGCCGGAATCCCCTCCCCGCCCGCCGCCTGGTTCACCGGGGGGCCGGACCCGGCAGCCGGGCCACGTCCCAGCCGCCGCCGAGCGCCTGGATAAGCTGGACCGACGCGGTCATCTGGTTCACCCGCAGGTTCACCTGGATCTGCTGGTCGCTCAGCAGGGTGGTCTGGGCGGTGAGCACCGCCAGGTAGGAATCCAGGCCGAGCTGGTAGCGCGAGGTGGCGATGTCGAGGTAGTGCTGGGCGGCCTGGGTGGCGGCCTCCTGCTGGACGATCTGCCGGGCCAGGATGCGCAGGGTCGACACCGAGTCCTCCACCTGCTGGAACGCGGTCAGCACCGTCTGCCGGTAGCTGGCCACCCCGGCATGGTAGCTGGCGGTGTACTGGGCCACCGCCGCCCTGCGCAGCCCGGCGTCGAACACCGCCTGGGAGGCGGAAGCCCCCAGGGACCAGAAGAATGCCGGGGCCGACAGCAGGTGCGGAAGGGTGGACGACTGGAACCCGGCGCTTCCGGCCAGGGTCAGGGAAGGGAAGTAGGCGGCGCGCGCCACCCCGATGACGGCGTTGGCCTGGGCCATGGCCCGCTCGGCGGAGGCGATGTCCGGACGGCGCTGCAGCAGCTGGGACGGGATGCCCACCGGGATGGCCGGAACCTGGGTCGCCAGCCCCTTCACCGGCAGGGCGAAGCCGGAGGCGGGCGTGCCGATCAGGGTGGCGATGGCGTGCTCGTACAGGGCGCGGTTCAGGGCGACGCCAATGCCTGCCGCCTGGGCGTCCGCCAGGACCACGGCCGCCTGGGCAACCGCTTCCTCACTGCCGATGCCGGTCTCGTTCAGGGACCTGGCCAGGTCCAGCGACTTCCGGTCGGCGTCGATGGTGCGGTCGTAGAGGTCCTGCAGAGCGTCCTGTCCGCGCAGCTGGAAGAAGTACTCGGCCAGGTCGGCCTGCTCGGTGAGGCGCTCGTTCTCCAGGTCCGCGGCGCTCACCTGGGCGGCGAACTGGTACTCGCGGACCGTGTTGCGGATGCGGCCCCACAGGTCGGGCTCCCAGGACACGTCGATGGGCAGGGCGAACTCGTTGACGGTGGTGCGGGTGCTGCCGCCCGCCGGGATGGAACCGGTGCGGGTGGCGGAGGGGTCCAGCGCCACGGTCGGGAACAGGCCCGCGTGGGCCTGGTTCACCTGGGCCCGGGCCGCCATGAAGTTCTGGAAGTAGCGGGCGATGTTCTGGTTGTCGATGTTCAGCCGGGCTTCCAGGTCGTTCAGCTCCGGCTCGCCGTACATCTCCCACCACTTGCCTTTGAGCGCCGCGTCCTGCGGCTGGGCCGGCTGCCAGCCGTCCGCTTCCTTGAAGGCCGGCGGCACCGGGACGGAAGGGGCGACATACCGGGGCGCCACGTTGCAGGCGCACAGCAGGCACACGCCGAGCGCGGCCGCATGGAGCATGCCGGTCGTTCGGGCCTTCTCGGGGGGATTGCGCAGCATCGGGGACATCCTTTCTTCGTTCGGAACCTCAGGGGCCGGTGGAAGGCTCCAGGCCCGGGGCGGCCGGGCTTCGCCTGGCCCGCAGGCGCAGGCGGTCCAGGGCCAGGTAGACCACCGGGGTCGTGTAGAGGGTCAGCAGCTGGCTCAGCAGCAGCCCGCCGACGATGGTGATGCCCAGCGGCCGGCGCAGCTCGTAGCCCATGCCGGTGCCCAGCACCAGGGGCAGGGCGCCCAGGAGCGCCGCCATGGTGGTCATCATGATCGGGCGGAAGCGCAGCAGGCACGCCTCGAAAATCGCGTCGGTGGTGTTCATGCCCTGGTCCCGTTCGGCCTGCAGGGCGAAGTCGATCATCATGATGGCGTTCTTCTTCACGATGCCGATGAGCAGGACGATGCCGATGATCGAGATGATGTTCAGGTCCTGCTTGCAGAGCATCAGGGCCAGCATGGCGCCGACGCTGGCGGAGGGCAGGCTGGAGATGATGGTGAGCGGGTGGACCATGCTTTCGTACAGGATGCCGAGCACGATGTAGACCGCCAGCAGCGCCGTGGCGATCAGCACCGGCTCGGTGCCGAGGGACTGCTGGTAGGCCTCCAGGGTGCCGCTGAAGAAGCCGGTGAGGCTGGCCGGAGCGCCCAGCTGCCGCTTCATCTGCTCGATGCGCCTGGTGGCGTCGCTCAAGGACAGGTTCGGGGCCAGGTTGAACGACACGGTGACCGAGGGGAACAGGCCGGTGTGGTTGATGGACAGGGGGGTGGTGCTGGTGTGGGAGGCGGCCACCGCGGACAGCGGAATGCTGCCGCCGGGCGACTGCAGGTAGATGTCCTTCAGGCCTTCGGGGCTCTGGGCGAACTGCGGGGCCACTTCCAGCACCACGTAGTACTGGTTCAGCTGGGTGTAGATGAGGGACACCTGGGATTGCCCGAAGGCGCCGTAGAGGGCCGCGTCCAGCGCCTGCACGGTCAGGCCCAGCTTGGCTGCGGTGCCCCGGTCGTAGTCCAGCACCTGCTTGAGGCCGCCGTTCTGCTGGTCCGAGCTCACGTCCTGCAGGCCCGGCAGGCGGCGCATGGCGGTCAGCAGGATGGGGCCCCAGGTGGAGAGGTCCTGCACCTTGTCGGCCTGGATGGTGTACTGGTACATCGCGTTGCTGGAGCGGCCGCCGATCCGCAGGTCCTGCACCGGCTGGAGGAACGCCGTGGCCACCGGCAGCCGGCTCAGCTGCGGGCGCAGCCGGTTGATGATCTGCGAGGCGCTGGCCTTGCGCCCATCCAGGGGCTTGAGGGCCACGTAGAAGGAACCGGTGTTGGTGGCCCCGCCGCCGCCGGCGAAGCTGATCACGTTGGCCACGGCGGGATCCTTCTTGATCACCCCGGCGATCTCCTGGATGGCGCCGTTGATGGAGGGGAAGGAGGCGTCCTGGGCCCCGCGGGCGGCCCCGGAAATGGCTCCGGTATCCTCCACCGGGAAGAACCCCTTGGGGATCTTGATGATGAGCCAGGCGTTGCAGGCGATGGTCAGGAACAGGACGATGAGGGTGGGCAGGGGGTGCGCCAGCACCCAGTGCAGGCTGCCGCGGTACCACCCCAGCACCCGCTCGAAGGCCCTCTCGCTGGCGGCGTAGATCCGCCCGTGCCGCTCGGCGCGCTCGTCCCGCAGCAGGAAGGCGCACATCATCGGCGTGGTGGTGAGGGAGACCAGCATGGACACGACGATGGAGGTGGAGAGGGTGACGGCGAACTCCCGGAACAGCCGGCCGACGATGCCGCCCATCATCAGCAGCGGGATGAACACGGCGATGAGGGAAAGGCTGATGGTGAGCACGGTGAAGCCGATCTCCTCGGCGCCCTGCAGGGCCGCCGCCATGGGCTTCATGCCGCTCTCCAGGTGGCGGGTGATGTTCTCCATCACCACGATGGCGTCGTCCACCACGAACCCGGTGGAGATGGTCAGCGCCATCAGCGAAAGGTTGTCCAGGCTGTAGCCGAGCAGGTACATCACCGCGAAGGTGCCGATCAGCGAGACCGGCACCGCCACGGCGGGGATGAGGATGGCCCGGCCGTTGCGCAGGAAGACGAACACCACCACGATGACCAGGGCGATGGAGATCAGCAGGGTGCGCTCCACGTCGCCCACCGAGGCGCGGATGGTGGTGGTGCGGTCCAGCACCACGGTGGTGTCGATGCCCAGCGGGATGGAGGCCTGGATGACCGGGAGCTGCTTGCGGATGCGGTCGACGGTGTTGATGATGTTGGCGCCGGGCTGGCGGAAGATGATGATCGGGATGGCCCGCTTGTTGTTCAGGTAGCCGGCCACCCGGAGGTTCTGCACCGAGTCGGTCACCTCGGCCACGTCGGACAGCCGCACCGCGGCGCCCAGGTGCATGCCGACCACCAGCGGCCGGTAGTCCGCGGCGTGGGAGATCTGGTCGTTGGCCAGGATGTCCGCGGTCACCACGCCGTCGGTGATCTGGCCCTTGGCCAGGTCGGCGTTCTGCCGGCTCAGCACCGACTGCAGGTTCGCCAGGGTCAGCCCGTAGCTGGCCAGCCGGGTGGGATCCGCGTCCACCCGCACCGAGGGCAGCGCCCCGCCGCCCACGGACACCTGGCCCACCCCCTGGATCTGCGACAGTTTCTGCTGGACGACGGTGGAGGCTTCGTCATACAGCTTGTCGGGGCCGTACTTGTCCGAGGTGAGCCCGAGGATCATGACCGGCGCGTCGGCCGGGTTCACCTTGCGGTAGGTGGGGTTGCCCGGAAGGTTGGCGGGCAGGTCGTTGCGCGCCGCGTTGATGCCGGCCTGCACGTCCCGGGCGGCGCCGTCGATGTCCCGGCCGAGGTCGAACTGGATGGTGATGGAGGTGCTGCCGAGGGTGCTGGTGGAGGTCATCTCGGTGACCCCCGCGATGTGGCCGAAATGCCGCTCCAGGGGCGTGGCCACCGACGACGCCATGATCTCCGCGCTGGCCCCCGGCAGGCCGGCGTTCACCGAGATGGTCGGGAAGTCCACTTCCGGCAGCGTCGACACCGGCAGCATGACGAACGCCACCGCCCCGATCAGGGCGATGGCGACGGTGATCAGGGTGGTGGCCACCGGCCGGCGGATGAAGGGGGCCGAGATGTTCATGCCGGCCCCCCCTGGGCTCCTCCGGCCGGCGCCGGCTTGCGGCTGAACCGCCTGGCCAGGCGGTCGAACAATATGTATATGAACGGCGTGGTGTAGAGCGTGAGCAACTGGCTCACCAGCAGCCCGCCCACCATGGCGATGCCCAGGGGCCGGCGCAGCTCGGAGCCGAACCCCGAGCCCAGCGCCAGGGGAAGCCCCGCCAGCAGGGCGGCCATGGTGGTCATCATGATCGGCCGGAAGCGCAGCAGGCACGCGTCGTAGATGGCGTCCGTGGCGTTCTTGCCCTCGCTGCGCTCGCCCTCCATGGCGAAGTCGACCATCATGATGCCGTTCTTCTTGACGATGCCGATCAGCAGGACGATGCCGATGATGGCCACCACGCTCAGGTCCTGGCGGAACAGGAGCAGCGCCAGGAAGGCGCCGACTCCCGCCGAGGGCAGGGTGGACAGGATGGTCACCGGATGGATGAAACTCTCGTACAGGATGCCCAGCACCAGGTAGACCGCCACCAGCGCAGCGAGGATCAGCAGCGGCTCGTTGGCCAGGGAGGCGGTGAAGGAGGCCGCCGTGCCCTGGAAGCCGGCCTGGATGCCCTGGGGCATGTGCATGCTCTTCTGCACCTTGTCCACCGCGCTGATGGCGCTGCCCAGGGCCGCGCGGGGCGCCAGGTTGAACGACACGGTGATGGCCGGGAACTGCCCCTGGTGGGTGATCACCAGCGGTTCGGTGGTGGCCTCGAAATGGGCGAAGGCGCTCAGCGGCACGGCGTTTCCCGGGGTGGTGCGGAGCGCGGCGGGCCTGGCCAGTGCGTTGGGGGGCGGCGCCAGGGTCAGGGTCCCCGGGGTGTACAGGGCCGGGCCGGTCAAGGCGTTGGAGCCCCCCGAGGAGGATCCGGAAGCGGCCGCCGAGGTGGCCGAGCCCGACCCGCTGGCCCCGGCGCCGGCGTTGGCCAGGATGTAGAGCTGGTTCAATTTGTTGGGGTTCTTCTGGAATTCCGGCTCGGCTTCCAGGATGACGTGGTACTGGTTCACCTGGGTGTACATCGTGCTGATCTGGCGTTGGCCGAAGGCGTCGTAGAGGGTGTTGTCGATGGTGGAAGGGGCGATGCCCAGCCGGGAGGCGGTGACCCGGTCGATCACCAGGTTCACGGCCAGGCCTCCCGGCTGCTGGTCGGTGGCCACGTCCTCCAGCTCCGGCAGCTGCTTCAGGCGGGCCACGAAGCGGTTGGTCCAGTCGCTCAGCTCGGCCGCGTCGGGGTCTTCCATGGTGTACTGGTACTGGGTGCGGCTCACCCGGTCGTCCACCGAGATGTCCTGCACCGGCTCCATGAACAGCTCGATGCCCTGGACCTGGGCCACCCGGGCCTTGAGCCTGCGGATCAGGCTGGAAGCGCTGATCCTGCGCTGGTCCAGCGGCTTCAGGTTGATGGACATCCGGCCGCTGTTGACGGTGGTGTTGGTGCCGTCGGCGCCGATGAACGACGAGACGCTGGCCACGGCCGGGTCGCCCAGCACCACCTGGGTGAGCTCCTGCTGCTTTTCCGCCATGGCCTTGGAGCTGATCGCCGGCGGCGCCTGGGAGATGCCCTGGATCACGCCGGTGTCCTGCACCGGGAAGAAGCTCTTGGGAATGTAGGCGTACAGGCAGACGGTGAGCACCAGGGTGCCCACCGCCACCAGCAGCGCCACCGTCTGGTAGCCCAGGACGAACTTCAGGGTCCGGCCGTAGAACGCGATCATGGCCTCGAAGGCGCGCTCCGTGGCCCGGTAGATCCGCCCCTGCTTCGTCTTGTCCTGGCGGCGCAGGATGCGCGCGCACATCATCGGCGTGAGGGTGAGGGAGACCACGGCCGACAGGATGATGGTGACGGCCAGGGTGACCGCGAACTCGCGGAACAGCCGCCCCACCACGTCGCCCATGAACAGCAGCGGGATCAGCACGGCGATGAGCGAGACGGTGAGCGAGAGGATGGTGAAGCCGATCTGCTCGGCGCCCTTGAGCGCCGCCTCCATGGGCGGCAGGCCCTCCTCGATGTAGCGCGAGATGTTCTCGATCATGACGATGGCGTCGTCCACCACGAATCCGGTGGAGATGGTCAGGGCCATCATCGACAGGTTGTCCAGGCTGTAGCCCAGCACGTACATCGCCGCGAAGGTGCCCACCAGGGAGAGCGGCACCGCCACGCTGGGGATGATGGTGGCGTAGACGCTGCGCAGGAACAGGAAGATCACCAGCACCACCAGGCCGATGGTCAGCAGCAGCTCGAACTCCACGTCGGCCACCGAAGCCTCGATGGCCACCGTGAGGTCGGTGAGGGTGGTCACCTGGATGTCCGCCGGCAGGTTGGTCTCCAGGTCCGGCAGGAGCTTCTTGATGCTCTTGACCACGGCGATGGTGTTGGCGCCGGGCTGGCGCTGGACGTTGAGGATGACCGCGGGGGTGCCGTTCATCCAGCCGGCCTGGTTGGTGTTCTCCACCCCGTTCACCACCCTGGCCACGTCGGTGAGCATCACCGGCGCGCCGTTCCGGTAGGCCACCACCACCCGCCGGTAGTCGTCGCTGGAGACCAGCTGGTCGTTGGCGTCGATCTGGTAGTCCTGGCGCGGGCCGTCGAAGTTGCCCTTGGCGGCGTTGACGCTGGCCCCGCTCAGCGCGGTGCGCAGGTCCTCCAGGTTGATGCCGTAGGCCGATAGGGCCGTGGGGTTGGCCTGGATGCGCACCGCGGGCTTCTGGCCGCCGCTGATGGTCACCAGCCCCACGCCGCCCAGCTGGGAGATCTTGGGCGCCAGCCGGGTGTCCACCAGGTCCTCCACCTGGGACAGCGGCATGGACTTGGAGGTGATGGCCAGGGTCAGCACCGGGGCGTCGGCCGGGTTGGTCTTGCTGTAGGTGGGCGGCGCGGGCAGCACCGAGGGCAGCAGGCTCTGGGCCGCGTTGATGCCGGACTGCACCTCCTCCTCCGCCACATCCATGGCCAGCGAGAGGTTGAACTGCAGCACGATGATCGAGGTGCCGCCGGAACTGGAGGAGGTCATCTGGCTCAGCCCCTGCAGCTGGCCGAACTGGCGCTCCAGGGGGGCGGTGACCGTGGTGGCCATCACGGTGGGACTGGCGCCGGGGTAGAAGGTGAGCACCTGGATGGTGGGGTAGTCCACCTCCGGCAGGGCGGAGACCGGCAGCTGGGTGAAGGCCACCAGGCCGGCCAGGAGGATCGCGGCCATCAGCAGGGCCGTGGCCACCGGCCGCAGGATGAACGGGCGGGATGGGTTCACTGCGCGGGGCTGCCGCCGGCCGCCGCCGGGGCAGGCTTGTTCACGACGACCACCGGGGACTTGTCCTGCAGCTTCTCGAAGCCGCTGTCGGCCACCACGTCGCCGGGCTGGACGCCCTCCACCTGGGTCAGGCCGCCGTGGGTCACGCCCGTCTTGACGCTGCGGAGATGCGCCAGGTTGTCCTGGATCACGTAGACGAACGAAGCCTGGCCGTTCTTCTGGATGGCCGAGGCCGGAAGCAGCGTCACCCCGCGCAAGGTGTCCACCAGCAGGCGGGTGTTGACGAACTGGTTGGGGAACAGGGCGGCGTCCAGGTTGTCGAACAGCGCCCGACCCCTCACCGTCCCGGTGGTGGTGTCGATCTGGTTGTCGAGGGTGAGCAGCCTGCCGGCGGCGATCCGGGTCTGGGCGCTGCGGTCGAAGGCTTCCACGCTGAGCACCGCGCCCTTGCGCAGGCGGGCCTCCACCTGGCCCAGGCTGTCTTCCGGAATGGTGAAGATGACCGTGGTGGGGGCCGACTGGGTGATGACCGCCAGGACCACCGCCCCGGAGGACTGCACCACGTTGCCCGGATCCACCAGGCGCAGCCCCACCCGGCCGGCGATCGGCGCCTTGATCCGGCAGTTGTCCACCTGGACCTGGTCGAACTGGACGGTGCCCCGGTCGGTCTTGACGGTGCCGCCGGCCTGGAGCACCAGCTTCTCCTGGTCGTCCAGCACCTGCTTGGCGATGGCGTTGCGCTTCCAGGCGGCCGCGTAGCGTTCCAGGTCCATCCGCGCCTGGGCCAGCACATTCTCGTCCCGTTCCAGGGCCCCCTGGGCCTGCAGGAGGGTGGCGAGGTACGGGCGGGGATCCACGATGATGAGCGGATCGCCCTTGGCCATCACCTGGCCTTCCTTGTAGTGCACGGCGATGATCTGTCCCGTCACCTGGCTGGTGATGGAAGCGGTGTACACCGGGGTGACGGTGCCGATGGCGTCGAGGTAGATGCCCATGTCGCCCCGGGTGGCGGTGGCGCTGGCTACGGCGATCCCGGCGACCGGGTGCGGGGCCGCGGCCCTGGCGGCGTTTTCGTGGTGCCGCAGGAGCAGCATGGCGATGAGCGCCAGGGCAAGCGCGGCCAGGGTCCAAAGAACGATGCGCCCCTTTCTGGGGCGCCGGCGTTCTCCGAGGGTCGGTACGGGGGGATAGGGGGCGATGCTCGACGGTTTGGCAAGATCATCGATCAATCGCCACCTTCTTTCCCGGTTGCCGTTGCGGGAGGAACCGGTCGCGCATGTGATGTCCTCCAGTCAAGGGGGATGGGCATGCCGGAGGCAGGCCATCCAACGTTTCGTGCCTGGAGACCTAGCAAATATTATGCTTAAATATAAATTGTTTAAAACTAGCCACTTGCAGAAAGGCCCGCCGGGATCGGCCGCCCTTGACATCAAAATGAATTGATCGATCTTCCAACCTGAAGGACCGGCGGCCCAGAGATCCATGGGCAACCAGGGCGCGCCCCGCTAGACTTCGGCCCCAGGGGCCTTCCAATACGTAGACAGGCTCCTGGCCTCAGACCTTGAACTGCAGCACGGTGGTCTGCAGCATTTCCGCCGCGCGGGCCAGATCGTGGGCGGTGCGGCTCACTTCCTCCACCGTCAGGGCCTGCTCCCGGGTGGCCTGGGCCGTGCTGGCGGCGGCTTCGGCGGCCAGGTGCACCTGCCGGCCCACGTCCTCGCCGGTGGAAGCCTGCTCTTCGGAGGCGGCGCCGATCTGGCCGATGCGCGAGGCCACCTCGGTGATGGCGGTCTGGATGGCGTTCAGGACGCCGTCGGAGACCTTCACCGTTTCGCTGCCCCGGCCGATGGAAACCGTGCACCGGTCCGCCAGATCGCCGATCTCGTGAGCCGCCTGCCCGCTTCGCTCCGCCAGTTTGCGCACCTCTTCCGCCACCACGGCGAACCCCTTGCCCAGCTCGCCGGCCTTGGCCGCCTCGATGGCCGCGTTGAGGCTGAGCAGGTTGGTCTGGTTGGCGATCTCGGTGACCACCTGCACCGCCCGAACGATGGAGGAGACCGCTTCCTGGATCTCCGCCATGGCCATGTTGGTGTTCCGGCCGGCGTCCACCCCTTCGTGGGTCTGTTCCAGCGCGCCGCCGGACTTGGTCTCCGCCACGTGCACGTTGCCGGCGACCGCGTGGATGCTGGCCGCCAGCTGGACGGCGGCGGCGGCCATGCGCTCCGCGGAGGCGGACGCCTCGCCGGTTCCCGTGGCGATGGAACTGGTGGTGGCCGACAGTTCTTCCGCGGTGGCCGACAGTTCCGTGGCCCCGGAGGCAACCTGTTCGGAGACCTGCTTCACGGAGGTCAGGGTGGCCCGCAGGCTGTGCACCGAACGGTTCAGGGCCGCGCCGATCTGGCCCAGTTCGTCGGTGGTTTCCACCTTGGCCTCCACCGTGAGGTCCCCGTCGGCCAGGCGGTCCATGGCGATATGCAGCTCGTGGGCGCTGGACGCCACCTGGCTGAGCACGATCCGGGCGATGAGCACGGCGACCGCGATGCTGAGCAGCGCTCCTACGATGACCATGATCTGGGTCTGGTCGGCCATGACATCCGCCCGCTTGGTCTGCTCGTTCTCCTCGCCCTGCACCAGCGCCTGGATCTTTTCCAGGTCCTCCCGGGCGGCCCGGGCCTCTCCCACATTGGCGTCCATCAGCGCCGGGTCACCGTCCGCTTTTCCGGCCTTGGCCTGCTTGAACACGGCGGGGAACTTCCCGAGGTAGCCCCTCAGGGTGCCGATGGCTTCGTCCAGCTGGCGGCGGCTTTCCGGGGTCCAGGAGGCGTCCCCTTGCACGGTCTGGATGTCTTCCTCCAGCTTGCGGGAAAAGGCCTCCGTTGTCGCGCCGCGCTTCTGCAGGTAGGCCTCGCTGTGGGGCGCGGCGATCATTTCCACCTGGCTGGTGCGCAGGGTGTTCATAGCGTTGGCCAGGGTGGCCGTGAGCTGCGCGCGCCGGCTGGCCGTTCGGACTTGGCTCAGCACCCCCTGGACCTGCTCAAAGCGGATCCAAACCAGCAGCCCGCCAGCCAGGAGAACCAGCACCTGGATACCGACCAGGAGGCCGAATTTTTTACCGAGGGATAGATTCCGAAGCCAGGTCATGGGACATCTCCATCTGCTGAGAGGCATCGAACACGACGGGCGGCAGCGGTTGATGCTCTACGACCCCATTTCAAATACCCCATGCGGTATCTTCAATTATGGTGGAAACGTTGCAAATATCAAAGAGAAAAATTAGTCTTAAATATGAAATGTTTTGAAAATAGAGCAATCTCCCGCTGAACTTTCCATCCGGTTGTTCCGTGAATGGTCATGGACTGGGGTGCGCGATTAGACTGGTGGTCCATGAAAAGACCACTGCAGGAAGGACGGGGCGCGCCCGCTCGGCGCAGCCCGCGGGTACCGGATGGAGGCGGCGCATGAAACCGTTCCGTGGCGTCATCCGCAGGCTGGGGCCCGGCGACTACCGGGACATGCCCTGGAAGAACGGGGGCGGATCCACCACGGAACTCCTCATCGAGCCCCCGGCAGCGACCCTGGCCGGGGGCTTCCGCTGGCGGGTGAGCATGGCCACCGTGGCGACCTCGGGACCGTTCTCCCGTTTCCCGGGCCTCGACCGGACCCTCCTGCTCCTGTCGGGCCAGGGGATGGAACTGGACCACGGCGGCCATGGCCGGGCCCTGCTGCCGGGCCCGCTGGTGCCCGTGCGCTTTCCCGGTGAATGGGACACCCGGGGCCGGCTGCTGGACGGGCCCTGCCTGGATTTCAACGTGATGTCCCAGCGTTGCGCGCTGGCGCACCAGGTGACCGTCATGAGGCCCGGGCCGGTTCCGTCGCCCCTTCCGGAAGCGGCCACGGTGCTGGTGTTTTGCGCCCAGGGCGGCTTTGCCTTGGCCGGTCGGCCGGAGATCGTCCAGGCTGGGGAACTGCTCCGGGCCGATGGGACCGGAACCTCCGGACTCCAGGTGACGGCGATGACCACGGCCACCGCGCTGGTGGTGGTGGCCATCCGCCCGTGCCTGCCGGGTTGAGCCGGACCGCACCGGAGGGCAGGGCGGTTCCCTCTGGATTGCCGGGTTCAAGGTGGGTCTTCAGTGCGAAGATGGGATGTTCGCACCATCAACCTCGCAAGGAGAACCCCGTGGGAAAGCTCAAAATTCCGGAAACCATGCAGCCTGGATCCCAGCATGAATTGAAGATGGAATTCCTGAAAATGGCTGTGGAGATGTTGAAAGCCAGCAACTGGGCCGAGGTGGGCGACGTGCAGGAGGAAATCAAGAATGCCGTCGACCAGCTGGCCGATTCCTACAACGAACTATAGGAACCGGGCAATCAGCCTGGTTTCACCTGCGTGGACGGAGTCTCGCGACCTTTCTCTGCAGCGAGCGCCGGTGCATCCCGAGGCGCCGGGCGGCCTCGGAGAGGTTGCCTTCGCAGTCCGCGATCACCCTCTGCAAGTGTTCCCACTCCACAAGCTCCAGGGATGGGGTGGCGTCAGCATCAGGCTCGTCCTGGGCCAGGCGTTCCCTGCCGAAGGCCGCCAGGATGTCATCCACATCAGCTGGCTTGGTGAGGTAGTGGTGGGCGCCCAGGCGCACCGCTTCCAGGGCGGTGGCGATGCTGCCGTAGCCGGTGAGGACGACAACCTGGGTTTCGGGGTCCATGGCCTTTAGCTCATGCACCAGATCCAGTCCGGAGCCGCCAGGCATTTTCAGATCCACCAGGGCGCATTCAGGGCTTTCCAGTCTGGCGAGTTCCAAAGCTTCTGTCACATTCGAGGCGGTCCGAACTTCAAGGCCTCGTGAGGTCAGGGCCGCAGCGAGGCGCATGCGGAACACGACATCATCGTCGACCAGGAGCAGGCTGGGGCGGCCATCAAGCATGGAGGACCTCGGGCCAGCGCAGTTCCACCTGGGTACCAACGCCGGGTCTGGAGTCCAGATGGAGGGTGCCCCCCATCTGCTCCGCGAAAGTCCGGGCGAGGAACAGCCCAAGGCCCATACCGGATCCGGTTTCCTTGGTGGTAAAGAACGGCTCCCCGGCCCGCGCGAGAATCTCAGGGGGCATGCCCACCCCCTCATCCAGTATCTGGATGACCAGCTGACCCGCCTCGACCCAAGCCCGCAGGTTGATCCGGCCCGGGGCTGGCGTGGCTTCAAGTGCGTTGATGACCAGGGCACGCAGGATGCGGACCAAGCCCTTCATGGGGACGAGGCCTCCGGGCCCTTCAGGGAAGTCGCACCGTACCCTCTGGCCGGCCTCCTTGAGAATCCCTGCCTGGAGGGTGACCCAGTCCAGAGGCTGGAGGTCCTCGCCGAAGGTCGAGCCACTGGGTGCTGCCATCTGGTCCAGAATATCCCGGCAGCGATGTACTTCCCGGCGGATCAAGGCGGCATCTTCGGCCAGAGGTGCTCCGGCCATGCCGAGGCCCATGGCGCAATGCTGCAACTCCCCTGCTGCCACGGCAATGGTACCCAGGGGAGTGCCGAGTTCATGGGCCACACCCGCGGCCAGTGTCGCCAAGGAGGCCAACCGGGACTGGCGGGCGGAACGGTCCCTCAGGGTCAGCACTTCCTCCTCCCGATCCCTCAGCGCCAGGGACACCCGTCCGGCGAAAAGGGCGATCAAGGTGGCCGTGATGGTGAAAGCGGCGAGCATACCCAGCAGGTGCAGAGAGAACACGCCGGACTCATGGGACATCTGCATCAGCGCATGGACGTGCACGTTGAAGAAGAAGAGCAGCACAAAACCCAGCGTGGAAAGGATGCACAGCACCCAGGCCCAGAACCCGCGCATCACCACGGCAGCGAGGGTGATATGAACCAGATATATGGCCGTGAAGGGATTGGAAGGCCCGCCGCTGAGGAACAGCAGCCCGGTGAGCAACAGGGAGTCCATGGCCAGGAGAGAGCCCGCCAGCACCTCGGGAATGGGTTCGGGCTGCTCCAGCCTTTTGGCCAGGAACAGGTTGCTGATCGCACCGATGGCCACCAGCGAGAACAGGGGCCAGAGTCTCAGTTTGTCCGGGATGAGGGCATTACCCATCAGAATGCCCACGGTCTGACCGGCCACCGCGACCCAGCGGAGGCGGAGGAGCCAGAGCATCAGCTCTTTGGGAGTCTTCGTTAGGTTGGCAAGGAAGGTTCCATTGCTCATGGTCTTCGCCTCCCTTTCCAGCTCACTGCCGTCCTGTTCGCCGCTCCAACCCAGGTTACCCTGGCGACCTGTCTTTATTGATGGATGGGCTTCCCTAAAAATGGATGCCCGCGCTCAGGTTGACGGATCGCCCCTGCCCCGCGAGGGGCTGGATGGCCCCGGTCCAGCCACTGGCCATGAACGGGTCGAAGTTGACGCCGCCCAGGGGCAGGGCATAGTACCTGTTGAACAGGTTGGTGATGCCCAATTCCATCCGAACCGTCCGCCAGTGGCGGCCAGACCGCAGATGGACCAGGGTGTAGCCGGGGGTTTGGGGTTCCAACCGGTTCGGGTCGACCTGGGACTTTCGGTCCACGCACTGGACTTCGACAGCGTTGCTCCAGGCTGCCGTGGTCTGTTCCAAGGCCAGCCGGGCGTTCAAGGGCATCATGTGGTAGAGGCTCTGGCCCGTGTCCGTGTTCTTGCCGCGCACATAGGCCACGGTTCCCTTCAGGCGCCCTGTGCCAAGGGAGCCGTCCTCCCACACCCGCACCTGGGCCGCCAGGTCCAATCCATAGATCTCGGCGTTGTGATTGGCGAATTGCAGTTGGTGGAATGTGCTCAGGCCGTACCTCATCGTCCCGATCACGTTGACATCGATGAAGTCATGGATCCGGGTGTAGTACGGTGTGGCCTTGACCTCCCACTCGCGGCGGGCGCTGTCATGCCAGGCCCCGGTCATGCTTAGCCTATCCGCCACTTCCGGTTTGAGGTCCGGATTGCCCACGTAGTAGTTGCCATCCCCAAACCAATTAATCATGCCGCTGGCCATCCTGTTGGTCGACCAGGCGTATCGTTCGTAGAGGTTGGGGGATTGGCTCTTGGAGGCGTAGCCGAACTCATAGCTGGCTGTCGATGTGGGCTCCACCCGGGCCAGGGCGGTGAGGTCCCAGTTCCTGTCCTTTCTTGCATGATTCTGGGAGTTGAAGGTGTCGGCATCCGTTCCGTACGCCATGGAGGAATATCCCTGGACGTTGCCGGCATCGGTCCTGATCTGGTCGTTGCGAACCCCCAGCAGGGTGACCACCTGGGGGCTCCAGCGGGATTCCAGTTCGGCAAAGAGCCCGAATTGGTCGCGGTGGCCGTCATGGATGCTCTGGAAGGTGTCTGGCCCCATCGTAGGGGCTGTCCCGGCCACTGGGGGCCACCAGTCGTTCAGCGTGTAGTTATGGAGTTCATGGCCCAGACGGAGGAGTTGGCCCTGGCCGAAGGGAAGCTCCGCCTTCAGGGAATAGCCGAGGTCCTTGCCGTGGGTGTCCATGGGCATGAACATCGGCATTGGGAACGTCGATTTATCCTGGCCGATGTTCATCTCATGCCTCGTGTTTTCCAGATAGGCCTTCGCCTCTAGAACGCCCCAGGAGAACACCGCACGGTCGCCGAGGACCAGGGAGGTCGACTCGTTGCCCACCATGTCCATCTGCTGGTTGACGAACCCTTGCTTGGGGATGGATTGATACCCTGCATGGAGCGTCAGCACCTGTTCGTCCACCTTGGCCGCCAGGTCCAGGCCCAGATTGCCCGCTTGATGGTAGGTGGAGGTCACCCTGTCGCCATGACCGTCCTTGTCGTTGCCCGCATGGGTCAGGGATCCGGTCAGGCCAAGGCCCAGGTGCTCTCCGGCCAGGTTCTCGCTGAAGCCGAAGATCGTGCTGTTATTGACGCTGCGGGTCGAGCCGAAAAGGCTTCCGGACTCCAGGACCCCCTCGCCAGGTTTGGCGAACACCGGACGGAACGTGCCCACCTGGATCGTTCCGCCGATGCTGTCGCCACCCTGGCTGACTGGCGTGAGGCCGGCAAAAACACGGATGCCTGTGACGGTGGCGGGAGCGATGGTCGACAAGGCCGGATTCATGTGGTTCGGGCAGGAGGCCGTGATGGGCGCGCCGTCGATGAGAACCTTCAACCGGTCATCGGCCAGGCCGTCCAGCACGGGGAGGCTGGAAAGCCCGCCTCCGGTATAGAAGCTGACGCCTGGCAGATCCTCCAGCAGTTGGGCCGTGTCGGCGGTCCTGAGTCGCTTGTCCTCCAGCGCCGGCCCCTGGAGGGAGGTTTCCGTGAGCCCCCCATCCAGGGTGGCGGTCACCTCCACGGTGGCGGAAGCCTCGGCCACCGGGACATTGCGGTCCACGGTCGGGCTGTTGGCGTTCTCCGAGCCCTGGGCCGCAAGAGTAAAAAACATCGAGAGAGGGAGGGAAATAGGCCATGTGAGCATCATAATACCTCGTGGGTGTTATAAAGCTGGAATAATTTCAATATACAATATGATGAAGGCGGAAAGGCTGCGTCAAAATGTCGCAGCCATGGGGCACAACCCCGGTTTATCTGAAATGAAGGATGCTTATGACCTGTTATCTTCTGCTAATGGCAGAAGAGAGAAGATCGCTGAGGCTCTCACCAAGGAGGCGGAGGACTCGCGTGCTGGCCAGCCATCCAGTCCACATCTCGAAGGGAACGCAGGCCGACCTCAAGACGCGGCCCAACCGCTTCGAGTTTCTGTTCACGCCCAAGCACGGGTGCTGACTGAATCCGGGGGGGAGTCTTTTTTCGCCAAGATGACCAAGACCACCCCATGGGGAATCCGGATGGAATGATTCTTTCTCGCTCGGCACGGCAACCTGCCGGTCCAGGACAGGCATGGTCGATAAAATGCGAACAAATCTCAATCACAATGATAAAAATTATCATTATGGTAATAAATGTTTAAACACTATTTACGCAATTGATGATATTTATTGATATATAGTTTTGGCCCGCCTATTGCTTCTATTGTCTCGACCGGGCGATACAGGAAGCCACCCGGAGGAGAGGCGGCCATGAGGCTTGAAAGGTGGGAGATCGACAGCGGGCACTCGGGAATCTTCTTTTCCATCCGGCACATGGCCCTGGCCAAGGTACGCGGGCAGTTCACCCGCTGGGCCGGATCCCTGACCGCCGAAGAGGGCGATCTGCGCTGCGCCTCCGTGGACATCCTGATCGATGCCTCCAGCATCTCCACGGGCCTGGAGGACCGCGACGCCCACCTGAAGTCCGCCGACTTCCTGCACACGGCGGCCTTTCCGGAAATCACCTTCCAGGGCAGGGCCTGCAGCCACCTGCGCGGAAGGAAGCTGAAACTCGACGGCGAACTGTGCGTGCTGGGCCGCTCGCACCCGATGGCCCTCCACGTGGAGAACACCGGTCGAACGATCGACCCGTGGGGGAGGGAGCGGGCCAGCTTTTCGGCCAAGGGCTGCCTGGAACGGAAGGCTTTTGGGATCACCTGGAACCGGCCCCTGGGAGCCTTCGGCTTCCTGGTGGGGGACCAGGTTGAGTTTGAAGTCGAAGTGGAAGCAGTGCTTCAGGAAGAAATCGGAACCGAAGGAAGGCCTGCACGGCAGGGTGCCGCGGACCAGCTTCCTTTCCGGCCAGGAATGGGTTCTGGCCGCAGCAAAACCTCAAGAACAGGAGAAACAAAATGAAGACCAAGCAGATCAATCTCGTAGGCGGACTCCTTCTTCCCCTGGTGTTCTCCCTGGCAGCTTCGGCGAAGACCATCGACCGCGCCGACAGCGCTGAACAGATCGTCCGGCAGGGCGTGCATGTGGCGGAGAACCGCTCCAGCGAAAAGACCGAGCAGGCTGAGCCGGAAGACCACCGGCTTTCCGCCCACCCCAATGATCCCGTCCAGGAGCAGCCCGGACCGGAAGACCGCCGGCTGGCCAGCAACCGCAACGAAGCGTTCGCCGAGCAGGCCTCCCAGGAAGGTGTGCGCCTGGCCGAGAACCGCTCCAGCGCCATCGCAGAACAGGCCTTCCAGGAGGGTGTGCGCCTGGCCGAGAACCGCTCCAGCGCCATCGCCGAACAGGCTTTCCAGGAGGGTGGGCGCCTGGCCAAGGCCGATCTTTCCAAGCGCTTCGCCCAGATCCGCACGGCCTGAAGGCAACCGGGAGGCCGCGGCTTGAACCGGTCTCGTGAATCGTGAGCCATCTCCCACCCCCAACGGGGCGGGAGATGGCGTTGTTGCCCGGAACCCGGCGGGATCCTGGACCGGGCGCTATAATCGGTTCTCGTTTTGATAAGCCGATGGAAGCTGTGCATGAGGCCTGACCATGGATTCTTCTGAACTGGACCTGCGGGAACTCCTCCAGGTCAATTCCGAAACCGGCCTGATCCATTTCTCCGGGCAGCGGGCCATCCTGCTGGACGCGGTGGCCCTCGGCATCCTGCGCAAGGAGCTGATCCAGACCCTTGGGATGGCCGGCGCCCGGGGCATCCTCACCCGGTTCGGCTACGCCCACGGGTGGCGCACGGCGGAAAGCATCCGGGGCCTCTTCCCCCAGGGCGACCTGGCGGAATGGCACCGGATGGGAGCCCGGCTGCACTCGCTGCAGGGCATGGTGAAGGTGGACATCCCCGCCCCGGAAAAGTACGCGGCGCTGTCCATCATCGAAAACGTCTGGCATGACTCCTATGAAGCCGAGCAGCACCTTCTGCACCTGGGCCAGGCGGAGGAGGCGGTCTGCTGGACCCTCTGCGGCTTCGCCAGCGGCTACCTCTCCTGCTGCCACGGCAAGGAGATCCTGTGCGTGGAGGATCGCTGCCGGGGCAAGGGCGACGCGGTCTGCCACGTGATCGGGCGCGCCCGGGAGGACTGGGGGGAAGCGGCCGCCGAACAGCTTTCCTTCTACCACTCGTCCTGCCTGAACGAGGCGCTGACCGTGGTGACCGCCGAGCTGAAGCGGGTGGAGCAGAAGCTGCTGGCCCAGCGCCGGGCCCTGCGCGGTTCCATGGGCAGCGTCGGCGCCTACGGCGACGAGGCGCAAAGCCCGGCCATGGTGAAGATCCTGGAAATGGCCCGCCGGGTGGCCAAGGCCGACGCCACCGTGCTGATCACCGGCGAAAGCGGGGTGGGCAAGGAGCGCATCGCCCGGCTGATCCACGACGAATCGCCGCGCCTGGGCGGCCCGTTCCTGGCCATCAACTGCGGGGCGGTGCCGGAAAGCCTGCTGGAGTCGGAACTGTTCGGCCACGCCAAGGGCGCCTTCACCGGGGCCACCCAGGACCGGCTGGGACTGTTCGAGGCCGCCCAGGGCGGCACCCTGCTGCTGGACGAGGTGGGGGAGATCCCGCCGCCCATGCAGGTGAAGCTGCTGAGGGCCCTGCAGGAAAAGGAGGTGCGGCGGGTGGGCGAGAACCGGAGCCGGCCGTTCGATGTGAGGGTGCTGGCGGCCACCAACCGCGACCTGGCCGCCGAAGTGAACGCCGCGCGGTTCCGCCAGGATCTGTACTACCGGCTGCACGTGATCGAGCTGAAGGTGCCGGCCCTGAGGCAGCGCCGCGAGGATATCCTCGCCCTGGCCAGGCACTTCCTGGGCGAGGCCGCGGCCCGGGCCGGAAGCCAGGTGACCGGCTTCACCCCCAAGGCCGCCCACCAGCTCCTGCGCTACGGCTGGCCGGGGAACGTGCGCGAGCTGGAGAACGCGGTGGAACGGGCGGTGGTGATGGCCAGGGGCAGCCGGATCGATCTGGAGGACCTGCCCGATGAGATCGGCTGGGCGGCGGTCCCGGTGGCGCCCGGGAGCGGAACGGTGCGCTCCCTGGAGATGGTGGAGCGCGACACCATCCTCGCCGCGGTGCAGGCCAACCACGGCAACAAGGTCAAGGCCGCCAGCCAGCTCCAGATCGGCGCCGCGACGCTCTACCGGAAGCTCGCCAAGTACGAGGCCAAGGAGCCCGAGGCGCCGGGGGAGACCGCCGGATGACCGCGCTCCGGGTTCAGGACGCCGCGAGCATGCCCTCCAGGCGGCGGGCCGCCTCGGCCAGGGTGGCATAGACCCCCACGCACTTGGCACGCAGCTCCGCGGTGGGCTCGATCAGGTCGGGCACCATGATCACCGGCATGCCCGCGGCCTCGGCGGCGTGGATGCCGTGGCTGGAGTCCTCGAACACCAGGCAGTCGCCCGGATCGATCCCCAGCATGGCCGCGGCCTTCTGGAAGATGTCCGGGGCGGGCTTGGCGGCCTGCACCAGATCCCGGGTCACCAGCGCGTGGAAATGGCCGTCGATCCCGGCCAGCCAGAGCATGGCGTAGGCATAGACGGCCCGGCTGGAGGTGCCCAGGGCCACGCACAGCCCCAGCCGCCGGGCCTCCTCCAGGATCCGTACCACGCCCGGCTTCATGGGCACGCCCCGGGCCTGGATGCGCGAGCGGAACAGTTCGGTGCGCCGCGCCTCCACCTGGTCATAGGGGAAGCGCCCGGCGAACGCCTCGTGGTAGTACGCCCGGGTCATGCCCTGGTCCATCCCGACGGTGCCCTTGATGAAGCCGTCCGAAAGGGTGAAGCCGAACGCCGCGCCGGCCTCCAGCCAGGTGTCGGCGGCCACCCGCTCGGTGTCGAACAGCACGCCGTCCATGTCGAAAATCAATGCTCGAAGCGCCACTGCCTGTCTCCGGGACGGGGGCTGTGGGCACCATGGCCCCGCGCTGCATGCAGCTTCCGCCCGCTCACCTAGGACTCTACCAGCAGTTCCCGCCGCCCGGTCAGCGCCGGGTTCGTTCGGCTATGAATGGGCATGGGGAAGGAACCCGAGACAACCCCATTCCACCCCTTGAGCCCGATGCCGTGTTGATGGACGCTTGGTGAGGAGATGGGTCGAGCCTGGCAGGTTACGGCCCTTCCGGTCCTGGGTTGAAATATTAAAAAGGCATATTTTACGTTCTTTTGACGCGGCCGGAGCGCAAACCATAGGACGATAGAGCAAGGGAGTCCGCCATGCACCAGAAGACCATCGCCCTAGTCGCCCATGACAACCGCAAGAAGGACCTCATCGAATGGGTTTCCTGGAACCACTTGATCCTGGCCGAGCACAAGCTGGTCTGCACCGGCACCACTGGCCGCCTGGTGGAGGATGCGCTCGCCGCCAAGGCGGCGGAGTCTTCCGAGACCCTGCCCATCCCGCCCATCCAGCTGCTCAAGTCCGGCCCCCTGGGCGGCGACCAGCAGCTGGGGGCGATGATCGCCGAAGGCCTGATCGATCTGGTCATCTTCTTCTGGGATCCCATGGAGCCCCACCCCCACGACGTGGACGTGAAGGCCCTGCTGCGCATCGCGGTGGTCTACAACATGCCCATCGCCTGCACCCGCAGCACGGCGGATTTCCTGATCTCCTCGCCCCTCATGAAGAAGTCCTATGACCCAGCTATCACGGATTATTCGGCTTACATCGACCGGAACGTGGAGGGGACGGAAGTCTGAAGGTCCCGCAAAAAAAAATATTTTTTTTCGGGAACCTGCTGGGACTTGCCGGCACCTTGTATGCGGAGAGGGGAGATCCGAAGGATCCTCCTTGCAACCCAGCTTAGGTGTCCGGTCGGCTCCCGGGCATTTTCACGGTTGGAATTGCAGAACAGAACAGTGGCGAAGGGAAGGCCCCCGCAGGTTGGGGGCCCTTTCATGTCTAGGAGATGGGTTTCAGCCGCGACACCAGGACCAGGCCGGTGTTGGTGTTGTAGATGATCCGTCGGCCGAAATCCCCGCCAACGTCCTCGGCGGTGATGGGTATCCCCTTTTGGCCCAGCAGTTCACGGGCGATGTCGATGTTCCGCCCGCCGACGTTGAAATGGCCCCGGCAGGCCTGGATGACGTTGGCCCCGCCGAAGATCTTGGCCGACATCCGGTTCTGGGTGCAGCCCTGGTCCAGCATGCTTCGGACCAGGGTCTCGATGGCGATGTTGCCGTACTTGGGGGTGGGCAGCCCGTCGCCGTTCCACAGGGCGAGCATGTAGTGGTTGATGCCGCCCATGCCCATGGCGCTGTCCTGGAGGCAGACCGCCACGCAGGAACCGAGCACGGTGGTGACCAGGTGCTCCTGCCGGTGGGTGAAGACCATGCAGGGGAACAGGTAATGGGTTCGGACCGTCACGGGAGCCTGGGCCATCCTCAGAACGCTTGCGGTTCGTCGAAAATGAGAATGTTGTCGTCGGTGGCGGCGGCGCCCATTTCGTCCACGGCGGGGGCGCTGGGCAGCGATGCCAGGAAACGGGAGCCCTGGCCGGGCTCGGTTTCCACCTTCAACTCGCCGTACAGCAGGTCCACCAGGGCCTTCACCACCGGGAGGCCGAGGCCCTGGCCGCGCTGAACCTTGTAGATGCCGCCGTGGGGATGGAACGGTTCGAAGATCTCCTTCAGGTTCGATTCGGGAATGCCCGGGCCCTGGTCCGCCACCTCCAGGAACAGCCGGTCCACCCCCCCGGTCACCCGCACCACCACGGTTCCGGGCGGGTCGCTGAACTGGATGGCGTTGGCCACCAGGTTGGCCAGGATGTGGTGCAGCATCTCTCCGTCGGAGAGGAAGGACGGGTTGCCCAGGTCCAGATGCAGGGTCACCTCCAGCCCCTTGGCCTCGGCGCTGGGGCGGAACGAGTCCATGACGTCCCGCACCACCGATTCCACGTCCACCCGGGCCAGGCAGGCGGCCGCCTCCCCCGCCTCCAGCTCCGCGGCGCAAAAGACGTTGCGGATCTGGCAATCCAGCTGGAAGGCCTCGTCCTTGACCAGGGTGGCCAGGTGCCGGGCCTTCTCCGTGGGCACCAGCGGGTCCATGATCCGGTCGGCCAGTCCCATGATGTCGTTGAGGGGGTTGTTGATCTCGTTGCGCATGAGGGCCAGGAAGCGGGTCTTGAGCGCTTCGGCGCAAAGCAGCTTCTCGTTCAATTCGATAAGCTGGTGGTGCATGGCGTCCACGGCCTTGAGGGCCTTCTGCAGGCGGTCCTGGCTGCCCTTCAGGCGGATGGGGGTCCTAGCTGTATTCATGGCGAATCTTTTTCCCATGAGAACCTTTCATCTTGATATGAGTTCCGGGATCTGGGTCAGGGACACCACCTTTTCGGCGGCCCCGAGCTTGATGGCCTCCTTGGGCATGCCGAACACCACGCAGCTTTCCTCGTCCTGGGCGATGGTGCGGGCGCCGGCCTGGTGCATTTCCAGCAGGCCGCGGGCGCCGTCGTCGCCCATGCCGGTCATGATCACCCCGGTGGCGTTGCGCCCGGCGTACTTGGCGCAGGAGCGGAACAGCACGTCCACCGACGGGCAGTGCCGGTTCACCGGGGGCGCGGCCACCACCTCCACCACGTACTGGGCGCCGCTGCGCTTCACCACCAGGTGCTGGCCGCCGGGGGCGATGATGGCCCGGCCCGGGATCACCCGGTCGCCGGTGCGCGCCTCGCGCACTTCGATCTCGCAGATGCCGTTCAGCCGCTGGGCGAAGGCGGCGGTGAACTTCTCCGGCATGTGCTGGACCACCACCAGCCCGGGACAGGTGCGGGGCAGGGAGGACAGCACGAACTCCAGCGCCTGGGTGCCGCCGGTGGAGGTGCCGATGGCGGTGAACCGGTCGGTGGTCACCGCCATGGCCTCGAAGCCCGGGGCCAGCACGGCGTCGGCGGTGAGCTTCTGGGGCGGGCGCGGCAGCATGCCGCGCTGGGTCTGGGGCGGCAGCTTGGCCACCCGCGCCCCGGCCGCGGCGCGCACCGCCGCCACCAGGTCTTCGGAGGCGTCCACCAGGAAGTTCTTCACCCCCAGGCTGGGCTTGGTGAAGATGGCAAAGGCGCCGGCGCTCAAGGCCTGCATGGTGGTTTCGGCGCCCTTTTCGGTGAGCGAGGAGCAGATGATCACCGGGGTGGGGTGCTCGGCCATGATCTTGCGCAGGAAGGTGATGCCGTCCATGCGCGGCATCTCCACGTCCAGGAGGATCACGTCGGGCCACTCCTTCTTCATCCGCTCCATGGCGAAGATGGGGTCCATGGCGTGGGCGATGATGCGGATCTGCGGATCCCGGCTCAGCACCTGGACCATGACCTGGCGCACCACGGCCGAATCGTCCACGATGATGACCTTGATCTCATTGGCTGGGTTCATGCTCGGCTCCTCGTTCCAGTGGTCGTCATCCGGGGGTTCAGTTCGGGCTCAGGCCGCACGGTACACCGTGGGGCGCACCTGCTTGACCCGTTCGGACACGCCCATCAGGTTTTCGGAATGGCCCACGATCAGCAGGCCGTTGGGATTCAGCTTCGGCAGCACCGCCTCCACCACCTTGCGCTTCTGGTCGTTCTGGAAATAGATAAGAATGTTGCGCAGGAAGATCAGGTCGAACCGGCCCAGGTCCGGGAGCGGCTCGTTGAGGTTCACCTGGGCGAACCGCACCCGGTCGCGCAGCTGCTTGCCGATCAGCATCATGCCGTCCTGGGGCCCCTGGCCTTTGAGGCAGAAGCGCTGCAGGTACTCCTTGGGGATCCCGCCGTTGCGCTCCATGGGGTAAAGCCCGGTGCGGGCCCGGTCCAGCACCCGGGTGCTGATGTCGCTGCCCACCACCTCCCACTTGGCGCCGCCCAGCACGTCGGCCAGCACCATGGCGATGCTGTAGGCCTCCTCGCCCGAGGAGGAGGCGGCGCTCCACACCCGGAACGGCATGGGGATCGGCCGCAGGCTGGCGATGAAGTCCTTGAGGATCTGGAAGTGGTCGGGTTCGCGGAAGAAGAAGGTCTCGTTGGTGGTGAGGTGGTTGATGGCCAACTGCAGCTCATCGGTTTCCAGGGGGTGCCGGATGATCTTGTAGTATTCGGTGAAGCTGCGGACCTTGCGCTCCCGCAGGCGGGAGGCCAGGCGGGTCACCAGGAGGGTCTTCTTGAATTCAGACAGGTGAATGCCGGTAATGCCGCGCAGCAGGGCCTGGAACTGGGCGAATTCGGCATCGGTGATGGCGGGGGCGGCACAGTCTGAGGCTGGTTCCATGGTCGGTTCCCTTTATTTAGATGCCGGGTCCGGTTCATCCGGAAGGCCGGTGCAGGATCACAAGTGCGAACGGTCCTGGAGAGCCCAGCCGCGCAGCTGGTCCCCCGGCATGGGGCGGCCCAGGAAATAGCCCTGGCCCCGGTCGCAGCCGAGGCTTTTCAGGGCCTGCCAGCATTCCTTGGTCTCGATGCCTTCGGCCACGGTCCTCAGGTTCAAATCCTTGGCCAGCTGGATGAGGCTCCTGGCCAGGATGGTGTGCCGCTGGGAGGCGGGCAGCTCCCGGGTGATGGAAATGTCGATCTTGAGCTCGGTGAAGGGGATGCGTTCCAACTGGGCATAGGTGGCGTAGCCGGTGCCGAAATCGTCGATGCTCAGCTTGAAGCCGCGCATGCGCAGCCGGGCCAGGTTGGCCAGGGTGTGCCCCAGGTTGGCGATGGAGGCCGATTCGGTGATCTCCAGCACCAGCGTTTCGGGCGGCAGGTCATGGCGGGCCACGGCTTCCATGATCCGGTCGGCGAATCCGGCCGAGCTCAGCGAAACGGCCGAAAGGTTGACGGACAGCTCCACCGCCAGCCCGCCGGCATGCCATTCATGCCACTGCCGGGTCACCTGCTCCAGGATCTGCAGGGTGAGCCTGGACATGATCTCCGGGTTCTTCTCGATCTGCGGCAGGAAGCTGGCGGGGCCCATGACCCCCAGGTCCGGGTGGCGCCACCGCACCAGCGCCTCCACCCCGCTCAGGCGGGCCTCCTGCATGGTGATCTGGGGCTGGTAGAAGCACTCGAACTCGCCCTTCTTCATGCCGCGCCGGATCTCCAGGTTGGTGAAGCTGGCCTGGGCGGCATCGGCGCCCGCGGCGGGCCGCGGACGGAACGGCGAGGTGGCGAGCACCTGGATGATCTTCTCCCGGCTCAGGGGCTTGGGGATGATCCCCGGCAGCGAGATGCCGTAGGTCACCGCCATCAGCCGCACCGATTCCAGGACGCTGGCATCGTGGGAGCTGAGGATGATCAGATGGGGGTTCATGGCCCGGGCCGCCATGGCTTCGATCAGCGCCATCCCATCCATGTAGGGCATCTCCAGGTCGCAGAAGACCAGGTCGATGCCGGCCTCCCGCTCCAGGACGCCCAGCGCGTCGATGCCGTTGGCCGCCTCGAGCACCCTGGACGCCCCCATCCCCCGGATCATGGATACCGCGAAGTCACGCTGGGTGGGGCTGTCTTCCACAACCAACACGTTCCGGCCCAGGAGTTCGGAGGCCGGCGGTGCGATTCCTGGTTTGGAAACGGGTATTGATTCGTTCATGGTTCAGAAACCTGCCTGGATGGTTGGGAAGGCCAATGGGGCACTGGCCGGGATGGGAAAATGTCCAGAGATGGGTTTACAGGGTCGGCCTTGTCTCCCAGGATAACGGCCTCTTCGCCGGGTTTCAGTGCAAGAATGACCCGGTGGTCCGGGTGGGGGTGGCGGTTCAGGCCCGGGTGCCGACGCAGGCGGGTAACTACTCAACGGCAGAAACGGGCAGGATATGAATTAAAGCCTTCCGGCGCCGGTCCGGGGAGTGGGGTGCCGGGGCTCGCCGGGGCGCTCGCGGCTCCTGGCTATACTGGGAACCTTCCGGCGAGTCTCATGAACCTTCCCCCCCAGATACATGGTCAGACATCCATTGCGCGCATTCTCGTGCTGGGCTTCTCCCAGCGCTCCCTGGCGGGGCTGGCGGCGGGATTCGCCCCCGGGGCGGTGCCGGAGGTGCTGGACTTGTCCGGCTGGAGCCTGGGCCGGATCCTGGACTTCGTGCCCGGCGCGGGCGACGCGGCGGTGCTGGCCGCGGACAACCGGGAGCTGATGGACGCCCTGGACCTGGGCGCCCTGAGGATCCACTTCGGCAACATCCCCATGGTGGCCCGGGTGGTCCCGGCCGACCCGGAGATCACGGCGGCCCTGCTTCGCTCGGGGCTGCAGGAAACCTTCGGCCGGTTCGCCGACCTGCCCCGGGCCCTGGGCAGGGCGGTGGCCAGGATCGAGGCCTCGCACCGGGGCGGCCAGCCGTCGGAGGGCGAAGGCCAGCTTTCCGGGGACGGCGGCCGCAGCTTCGAGGGGCTGTTCCCCAACCTCTACGACTGGATCTACGTGGTGGGGGTCTCCGAGGCCGGAGGCTTCACCTTCGAGACGGTGAACCCGCCCCTGGGCGCCGGCGCCGGGTTCCTGGCCCCCGATTTCACCGGCAAGGCCCCCGAGCAGTGCCTGCCCCCGGCCAGCGCCGAGCTGTTCCGCGCCCATTTCCACCAGGTGATCGCCGCCAGCCGGCCCCTCCTCTACGAGGAGGAGCACACGGTGGAGGGCCGCGCCCGCAACTTCCAGACCATCCTCACCCCGGTGCGCAACAAGTGGGGCCGCATCCACCGCATCGCCGCCATCTCCCGGGACATCACCGCCCTGCGCGAGGCCCAGGCGGCCCTGCTGGCCAGCGAGGAACGGCTGAACCTGGCCCTGGAGGGAACCCAGCAGAGCCTTTGGGACTGGTCCCTGGCCACCGGCGAGTTCTACCGCAGCCCCCGGTGGTTCAGCATGCTCAACCTGGAGCCCGATTCCCTGGCGCCCACCCTGGAAGCCGGGCTGCGGCAGATCCACCCCGAGGACCGGCGCCAGGTGGAAGGCGCCATGAACGCCCATCTGGAGGGGCGGCAGGCCCGGTTCCAGGCGGAATACCGGCTGCGCAGCGGCACCGGGGAGTGGACCTGGGTGTTCGACGCGGGCAAGGTGGTGGCCTGGGACGCGGACGGCAGCCCGGCGCGCATGACCGGCATGTGCACCGACATCACCGAGCGCCGGCGGGCCGAGGAATCCCTGCGGGCCCTGGTGGGCGGGGTGGTGCACGAGATCCGCAACCCGGTCTACGGCATCACCATCAACCTGGACGCCCTGGAGGCCACCTTCGGCGAGGAGCCCCGGTTCGCCCCCTTCGTGGCCGCCCTGCGGGAAAGCGCCGAGCGCATCTCCAGCCTCATGAACGACCTCAAGGACTACGGCGAGCCGCGCACCTTGAACCCGGAACCCTGCCTGCTGCGGGGCCTGCTGGAGGAGGCCGCCCGCTCCTGCGAGGCCCTGGCCGCGGAGCGCCGCTGCCGGTTCGCCTTCGAGCTGGAGGATCCCCTGGCGGTGCTGCCGCTCAACGGCCGGCGCATGCACCAGGTGTTCCGCAACCTGCTGGAAAACGCCCTGCACTACTCGCCCCTGGGCGGCCGGATCCTCACCCGGGTCCGGCGCGACCACGGGGAGGGCTACGAATGGTGGATCTTCACCGTGGAGGACGCAGGCGCCGGGTTCGCTCCGGACACCCTGAACCGGGCCTTCGAACCCTTCTTTACCCGGCGCAAGGGCGGGACCGGCCTGGGCCTGTCCATCGTCAAGCGGGTGGTGGAGGAGCACGGGGGCATGGTGGAACTGGGCAACCGGCCCCAGGGCGGCGCCATCATCACCGTGAAGCTGCCGGCCCCCCGGCGGCGGGTGGAACTCATCGAGGACGAAGCCAATGATTAACCCCCGCATCCTGCTCATCGAGGACGACCCGTCGGTGCGCCACGGCATCGCCGCCTTCTTCCGGGCCAACGAGCTGGACGTGGACGAGGCCGAAGGCTGCGCCCAGGCCATGGAGCTGTTCCGGGCCGGCCAGCACGACGTGGTGGTGGCGGACTACAGTCTGCCGGACGGCACCTCGCTGGACATCCTGGCCCAGGTGAAACGCCTGAGCGAGGACACCCCGTTCATCATCCTCACCGCCCACGGCTCCATCGACCTGGCGGTGCGCGCCATCAAGGAAGGCGCGGAGCAGTTCCTCACCAAGCCGGTGGAGTCCAAGGCCCTGCTCCTGCTGGTGCGCCGGGTGCTGCAGCAGCAGCGGCTGCGCAAGCGCCAGGAGGTGGTGGCCCGGGAGCGGAAGGGCACCCTGAACCCGTTCCTGGGGCAGAGCGAGGCGATCCGCATCCTGGAGGGGCAGGCCCGGAAGATGCTGGCCTGGGACAGCCCGATCCTCATCCTGGGCGAGACCGGCACCGGCAAGGGGGTCCTGGCCCACTGGATCCACGCCAACAGTCCGCGCGCCGAGGAGGCCTTCGTCAACCTCAACTGCGCCGGCCTGCCCCGGGAGCTGCTGGAGAGCGAACTGTTCGGCCACGAGCGGGGCGCCTTCACCGGCGCGGTGAACGCCAAGAAGGGCCTGCTGGAGGTGGGCCACCGGGGCATCATCTTCCTGGACGAGATCGGCGACATGGACCCGGCCATCCAGCCCAGGCTGCTCAAGGCCCTGGAGGAGAAGACCTTCCGCCGCCTGGGCGACGTGCGCGACCGGGTGGTGGACATCCGCCTGATCGCCAGCACCAACCTGGGCCTGGAGGAGATGGTCCGGGCCAAGACCTTCCGGGACGATCTCTACTACCGCATCAGCACCCTCACCCTGCGGATCCCGCCCCTGCGCGAGCGGCCCGCGGACATCCCCGTGCTGGCCCAGGAGATCCTCCAGGGGGTATGCGCCCGCATGGGCAAGCCGGAAATCCAGATCAGTGCGGCGGCCGAGGCCACCCTGCTGCACTACCCCTGGCCGGGCAACATCCGGGAGATGTCCAACGTACTGGAACGGGCCATGGTGCTCCAGCGCGGCGCCTGCCTGGAAGTGGACGACCTGGGCCTGGAGCGCGGGGCCGACGCGGCCCCGGCGGGCGACGGCGGGCTGGCCACCATGAAGGAGATGGAGCGCGGCCACATCGAGCGGGTGCTGCGGCGCACCGCCGGCAACGTGGCTGAGGCCGCCCAGATCCTGGGAATGGCCCGGCGCACCCTGTACGACCGGATCAAGGCCTTGAACCTGGCCCTGGACAAGGACTGAGGGGGGCCATGGAAGAAGGACCGTTCCGCGTTCCGTCCGTGTCCTGCAGGGAGCTGTTCCTGGGCTTCCTGGTGGTCGGCGTGCGCGGCTTCGGCGGAGTGATGCCCTGGACCCGGCGGATGCTGGTGGACGAGCGGCGCTGGCTGGATGACCGCCAGTTCACCCAGATGCTGAACCTGGCCAACCCGCTGCCGGGGGCCAATTCGCTGAACCTGGCGGTGGTGGTGGGCAACCGCTTCCAGGGGGTGCGCGGCGCCGCGTGCGCCCTGATGGGCCTGCTGCTCGCGCCCATCTGCATCGTGCTCACCCTGGCCAGCCTGGTGGACCGGTTCGGCCAGACCGGGCCCATCAAGCTCTTGCTGCCGGGCGTGTCGGTGGCCGCCGCCGGGCTGGTGGGGGGCATGGGCCTGCGCCTCATCGCGCGCATGGAGCGGGGCGCCTGGCGCTACGTGCTCGGCGCGATCGCCTTCCTCGCGGTGGTCTGGCTGCACCTGTCCCTGGTGCTGGTGCTGCTGGTGCTCGCCCCGGTGGGCATCGGCTTCGCCCGGAAGGAGGCGGCCCCATGACCACGCCGTCCCTCGGGCGCCTGTTCCTGCTGTTCGCCATGTTCTCGCTCATCGCGGTGGGCGGCGGCAACGCCGTGGTGCCGGAGATGCAGCGGCAGGTGGTGGACCTGAACCACTGGATGAGCGGACCGCAGTTCGTGGGGCTGTTCGCCATCGCCCAGGCCTCGCCGGGGCCGAACATGCTCATCTCCAGCCTGGTCGGCTGGCGCATGGCGGGGCTCCCGGGCGCCCTGGTGTGCACCCTGGGCATGTGCCTGCCTTCGTCCCTGCTGGCCTTCAGCGTGGCCAGGCTCTGGTCGCGGATCAGCGGCTCGCCCTGGCGGCCCGCCATCGAGCAGGGGCTCACCCCCGTCACCCTGGGGCTGGTGCTGGCCAGCGGCTGGCAGCTGGCCAAGGGGGCCGGCTCCGACTGGCGCTGCTACACCCTGTCCGCCGCGGTGGCGCTGCTGACCCTGCGCAGCAAGCTCAACCCGCTCTGGCTGCTGGCGGTGGGCGGAGCCCTGGGGCTGCTGGGCTGGGTGCGGGTGCCGGGTTCATGAGTCTGTCCACGCCGTTCATCCGGCGGCCCATCGCCACCTCGCTGCTCACCCTCGCCATGGCCATGGCCGGAATCCTGGCCTTCGCCTTCCTGCCGGTGTCGCCCCTGCCCCAGGTGGAGTTCCCCACCATCGTGGCCTCGGCCTCGCTGCCCGGGGCCAGCCCGGAGACCATGGCCTCCTCGGTGGCCACGCCCCTGGAACGCCAGTTCGGACGCATCGCCGGCATCACCGAGATGACCTCCACCAGCTCCCTGGGCGCCACCAGCATCACCCTGCAGTTCGATCTCAACCGCAACATCGACGCGGCGGCCCGGGACGTGCAGGCGGGCATCAACGCGGCCCGCAGCCAGCTGCCTTCCAACCTCCCCGGCAACCCCTCGTACCGCAAGATCAATCCGGCCGACGCGCCGATCCTGCTCATGGCGCTCACCTCGGACACCATGAGCCGGGAGGCCATGTACGACACCGCCTCCAGCGTGCTCCAGCAGAAGCTGTCCCAGGTGAGCGGGGTCGGCCAGGTGTTCGTGTGGGGCGGGGCCCTCCCGGCGGTGCGGGTGGAGGTGGATCCGGCGGCGCTGCATGCCACCGGGCTGAGCCTGGAGGATGTGCGCAGCACCCTGGCGGCGGCCAACGTGAACCAGCCCAAGGGCTCGCTGACCTCCGGGGGGGAAACCTCGGCCATCGCCAGCACCGACCAGCTGCACGGCGCCGCGCAGTACGCCCCCCTGGTGATCCACTACCATGCCGGGGCCGCCCTGCGGGTGCAGGACGTGGCCCGGACCGTGGATTCGGTGGAGAACCTGCGCAACGATGGGCTGAACGACGGCCGCCCGGCGATCATCGTGGTGCTCTACAAGGAGCCGGGCGCCAACATCATCGAGACGGTGGACCGGGTGCGCGCCATCAACGCCCAGCTGGTGGCCTCCATTCCGCCCTCCATGAAGCTCAGCGAGGTGATCGACGCCACCCGCACCATCCGCGCCTCGGTGCGGGACGTGGAACGCACCCTGGTCATCTCCATCCTCCTGGTGATCCTGGTGGTGTTCGTGTTCCTGCGCAACTGGCGGTCCACCCTGATCCCCAGCGTGGCGGTGCCGATCTCCCTGCTGGGCACCTTCGGGATGATGTACCTGCTGCACTACAGCGTGGACAACCTGTCGCTCATGGCGCTCACCGTGGCCACCGGGTTCGTGGTGGACGACGCCATCGTGGTGGTGGAGAACATCAGCCGGCACATGGAGGGGGGCATGCCGGCCCTGGAGGCCGCCGAGCTGGGCGCCCAGGAGATCGGGTTCACGGTGGTGTCCATCAGCATCTCGCTCTGCGCGGTGTTCATCCCGATCCTGCTCATGGGCGGCATCGTCGGGCGGCTGCTCCGGGAATTCGCGGTGACCCTATCGGCGGCCATCCTCATCTCCATGGTGGTCTCGCTCACCACCACGCCCATGATGTGCGCCAAGCTGCTCCGCCACCACCCCGGGGACCGGCACGGGCGGCTCTTCCAGGCCAACGAAAGGTGCTTCCTGGCGGTGCTCGGGAAGTACGAGGCCAGCCTGGCCTGGGTGCTCAAGCACCAGTTCCTCACCCTGATGGTGGCCGCGGCCACGCTGGTCATGACCGGGGTGCTGTTCGTCACCATCCCCAAGGGCTTCTTCCCCCAGCAGGACACCGGGCGCATGAACGGGATGATCCAGGCGGACCAGGACACCTCGTTCCAGGCCATGCGCGGCCGGCTCCGGGCCCTGTCGAAGATCGTCCAGGACGACCCGGCGGTGGAGCACGTGATGGCCCAGGTGGGGGGCGGGGTCGCCAACACCGGGCGGCTGTTCCTGTCGCTGAAGCTCAAGGAGCAGCGGGACGTGACCCCGGACCAGATCATCGCGCGGCTGCGCGGCAAGCTGACCAAGGTGCCCGGCGCGATGCTCTACCTGCAGTCGGTGCAGGATCTGCGGATCGGCGGGCACCAGGGCAACTCCCAGTACCAGTACACCCTGCAGGGCGACGACGCCCGGGAGCTGTTCCGCTGGGCGCCCCAGGTGTTCGCCAGGATGCGCGGGCTGAAGGAGCTGGTGGACGTGAACACCGACCAGCAGAACCGGGGCCTGCAGGCCACCCTGGTGGTGGACCGGGCCACGGCCTCCCGGCTGGGGGTCACCGCCCAGATGATCGACGACACCCTGTACGACGCCTACGGCCAGCGCCAGGTGTCCACCACCTACACGCCGCTCAACCAGTACCACGTGATCCTGGAAGTGGCCCCCGAGCACTGGCAGAACCCCGACTCGCTCAAGGAGATCTACGTCCGCACCAAGGCCCGCGCGCTGGTGCCGCTGTCGGCCTTCTGCCGCTACGAGATGGAGAACACCTCCCTGGCGGTGAACCACCAGGGCCAGCTGCCCTCGGTCACCATCACCT
>JARLGP010000098.1 GCA_031292735.1 Holophaga sp. | reverse complement strand
TTCCCGGAATTCCACCCGCTCCTGGGCCGGGCCCGGCCGGGCGCCGGAACGGTACTCGAAGATGACTTCCGCCTGCCCCAGATGGCGGTTCAGGGCCTTGCGCGACGCCAGCAGGATCAGGGCCGCATAGGTGAGGCCGCCTTCCTCCATGAGCTCGGCATCCTCCAAAAGGTGGATCGCTTCCTGGGTCAGGCGCTTGGGGTTCCGACTGGAGGCAGTCCAGCGTTCCCGGAAGGCCTGGATGGCCAGCGGGTCCAGGTCCTCCAGGGTGGCGCCAGGGCAGAGGCCCGCCGAGAAATCCGGTCCCGTCTCATCGAAGATCTGCTGGAGCTGGTGAGGCTTCATGGCGGTGAGTTCCTCGCCCTGGCGGGACCAGTAGATCTTGTCGAACATGAGCGGGAGACCCAGGGGGTGGGAAGGGATATCGAAGATGACGACGCGGCCATCGGGGGTCTCCAGGGCCTGTACGGGGGTCTTCAGGTGGAGGCTCTTGACCAGTTCGGCCCGCAGGTCCTCGATGGCCGGGAAGGCCGAGCTGCCGACGATGCGCCGGGGTCGCTTGTCGGTCACGCCCAGTACCAGCCTTCCGCCGCCCTCGTTGGCCAGAGCGCAGCAGTACTTGATGGCCTTGTCCTGGCTGAAGCTGGCCTTGGCCTCCTTGAATTCCAGATGCTCGTCCTCGGCCGTGGCCATCCAGGTGTGCAGTTCGGTCAGGGTCGGGGGCATTTCGGAGTCCTCAAGCGGGGTCCATCGCCAATTGCCTGGTCTGTGGTGCGGTTGGGGCCTCGCGCGTGGTTCGTTGGGGGCCAGGGGTCGACTGCAAGGGTATCAGGAGCCCAGTCCCCATCCGTCTAGGCGGATCCCGCGCCCGCAACTTTGAGGCCCGCCCTGGGCACGGCGCCCGCAAGGGCGGCGGCGATCCAGTCCGCGGTGGTCTGGCTGGCCGTGGCCAGGATCCCATCGGTGCTGAAATTGACGTAGGTGTCCCGGATCCGCCCCAGGCTGTGCCCCAGGAGGCTGTCGGCGATGGCGGCCGGGTAGCCCAGTTCCATGCAGGTGGTCTGGAACGTGTGCCGGAAGTCGTGGGGGGTCAGGCCATCCAGGCCGGTGAAGGCCTGGATGCGCAGCCAGACTTTGCCGAACCCGTTGAAGGCCTTGTCCAGGGAGCGGCCGGGGAAGACAAAGGGGCTGATCATCTCCAGGGACCGGCGGGCCAGGACGGCGCGGAGGTGGCTGTTGAGCGGGAGTTTCTTGGTGCCCTCCCGGTCGGTCTTGTGCTCCTCGAAGGCCATCCAGCCCTGGTCAAGGTGGATGTCCTTCCAGCGGAGGCTCAGGGCCTCGCCGCGGCGCAGGCCTGATAGGGCAAGGAACCGGATCAGGTCGGCGTGGCTTGCCTCCAGCTTCTGGGCCTTTGTGAGGGCCTGGAGGCCGAGTTCCAGGCCCTCCAGTTCCTCGGTGCTGAATACCCGGTCCCGGGGACGTTCCCGGGACCGCTCGAGCTTGTGGCAGGGGTTGCTGCCATCCGGCCGGAGCCCTTCCTTCTCGGCGACGGCGAACAGCTTGGACAGGACGGCGACGGCTCGGTTGGCCTGGATGGGGGTGGCCCGGGCGGCTTTGCGGTAGAGGGCCTTCACGTCTTCGTAGGTCAGGTCCTTCACCAGCCGATTGCCCAGGGCGGGGAGGATCGTGGTGCGCAGGATGCTCTCGTAGCTCTTCCGGGTGGACTCCCTCAGACGCGGGGCATAGTCCTCCCGCCAGACCTGGGCCAGGCGATCGAGGTCGCTGCACTGGCGCTCGGCCAGGACCGTGGCTCGGGCATCGTGACCTTCCTCATGGAGGCGCCGGAGTTCGCGAGCCTTGTCACGGGCGGCCTCCACCGTCCAGGCGGCGGCGGATCCGATGGTCACCGCGACCTTTCGGCCGTCCGGACGCTGGAACTGGATGCGGAAGGATTTGCTTCCGCCGGGGGTCACCTGGAGGTGGAACCCGGGCACGTGGCTGTCCCAGACCCGGAGCAGCGTCTGGCGCGGCTTGACGGTCTTGACGCGGGTGTCGGTGAGGTTCTGATTGGTGCGGGTGCGCGGAGGTGCAATGGCTGGATTCATGGCTTCCCGTTGCTCTAGCGTTGCTCTACAGATGAGCATCCGGGATTGTTCGCGGAAGGTCAAGCATGTATTAATAGGCTTATTTTCCAGCTATTTCTGGACTATGGAGAACTTCCGCGAACAGCTTGGATCTGGACTGAAAATCCATGTGTCGGCGGTTCAACTCCGTCTCCGGGCACCAACCTGACTGTGATTAAACCCTGAATCTTCAACGATTTAGGGTTTTTCTTTGTAGGGAGTGCACGACCTCAAAGAGCCTGATGTGATGCTCAAATCTAGCTCTCCAGTGGGGCGATTCACTACAATTCCCTTGCACCGTTTCATGCGGTCGTTCGTTGCCTGGACCTGACGTACTGTCCGGGCGTGACCTGCATGATCCGCTTGAAGTGCCGGGCGAAGTGGCTCTGGTCCACGAACCCGACCTCGGCCGCGGCCTGGGCCACGGGGACGCCGGCGACCAGGAGGGCCCGGGCCCGCTCGACCCGGACATGGATCTGGAAGGCGTGGGGCGGTATCCCCACCCAGCTGGAGAAGGCGTGGACGAGCGAGAACCGGCCGAGCCCGGTCAGGCGCGCCAGGTCCTCCAGATCCACGGGGTCCTGGTAGCGCTCGCGGAGATAGCCCATGGCCCGCCGGACCGCCGCGCCGGGCAAGAACATGGACCGGGACCTGGGTTGCCGTTCCGCGCAGGCCCGCATTCACCGGAGACACAGGACCAGCCAGGCCTGCTGTTCCAGCGGCGTTCCGCCTGTCCGCAGGGCGCCCGCGAGCCCTTGGATGGCCTTCTGGGAGCGCGAATCCTCCAGCAGGGCGAGCCGGAAATGGACCGGACCCGTCAATCCATCTGATTCCGCCTCGGCAAGGAAGATTTCGGGGGACACGATGAGCACCTGGAAATTTCCCGGTCCGTTCACCAAGGTGGTGTTGTGTGCCTCGCCCGGTTCGAACAGCCCCAGGCTGCCCGGGTAGAAGGCCTGGGACCGGCCTCGGTAGTGCCACCGGGAGTTACCGCCGTCCAGCAGGGAGCACACCGTATAACGTTCATGAAAGACATTCCATCGCCGGACGCTGTTCCTGACGTCCAGGAGCTCCACCCCGGGAAGCGCGGGGGAACGCAACCAGATGATCTGTTCGAGGGTTTCCACGGGGTTACCATCCTGTCGTGAAAAGACATTCCGAATCCGAAGAACCGGCATCAATGTTGGCCCTGGCATCTTTCTGGTGGTTCGTTATTTTACCGCAAAATCATACTATTTCTGTCCACGAGCAAGGAACAAACTTTCCCCATTGAACCCATCAGGAAAGGAATTCCATGCCCAGCATCCTTCTGCTCCCATGCCGAAGTTTGCGCCACCGCCCTGCGCACCGGACCTCGGCCGGGTCCGCCGGTACCATTTCGCGACTCGGACTCCTGGCCGCAGGGTTGGCAGGTTCCCTGGCGCTCAGCCTGGCCTGCGGCGGCGGAGGTGGGAGCCATTCTTCCACCGGAAAGACTTCCACTTCGAGTGGAACGGTGAAAGTGTCGGGCACCCTGCCGTCTTCTTCCTCCTCGTCCTCGCTGGCCACCGTCGCCCAGGACCATGCCAACCCGCTGGCTGTGGACGCTTCTACTGTGAAATCAGTGCTGCTCTTCGCAGCCGACGGGACCTACTGGACCTCCCCTGTGAGCAACGGTTCCTTCTCGGTGTCCGTGGACAAAGGGGTGGCCACCGGCATGGTGTTTGCGGGATCCAGCAAGCAGTTCCTGGGCTACCTGTCCCTGGGCAGCGGCATCAGCAGCCTGCCCCTGACCGACGTGGCGACCGGAGTGACCAGCATCGACCTGGGCAGCCTCACTGCCGCCAGCCAGGTCTTGACGCCCACCAACAACCCCCTGGGCACCGAACTGCCCCTGACCGCGGCGGAGCAGACCGCCTATGCCCAGTGCAACAGCCTGTTCGCCGGCGTGGTGCAGAATCCCGACGTGGACGGGAACGGGGTCATCGACCTGTTGGAGGGCAAATTCTACCGTCCCTTCGTCGCCTATGGGGTGAACGGCGGCCACTTCAATGGCAGGCTCACACCGACCGTGGACAGCAGCATCGCCATCCATTACTTCAACATCACGTTGACCGCCAACGGCACCAGCGACGCCGCCTCGGCCACGGTCACCGGGCCCTCGGGGTCCGGCATCACCAGCCAGGCCTGTACCATCTCCACGAGCAGTACCAACAACCAGACCAGCTACAGCATCTATTCGGACCTGGGCAGTTCCACCAGCGCGGTGCCAGAGGCGGGGAGCTACGTGTACACCACCGGCCGGGGGGCGACCCTCACCATCACCGTGCCGGACCAGAGCGACGCCAGCAGCCATATCGTCATCGCGGTTCCGACGGTGACCCTCAACACGGACAACACCATCCACAGCATCAGCTGGGCCTACCAGACCGTAGGGGGAGACCAGATCACCACGCCGTCTGCGCTCATCAGCGGTTTCGACCTGGAAATCGACCGCCCCATCGGTACCAGAGTCTATAACGCGTACAACCTCGCCGCCTCAGTGACCAGCAATATCATCACCAGCGTCAGCATCCCTTGGGACAGCAAGGTACGGATCTACATGGCCTACAACGATGTGTTCCTGAACCATTACGTGGTTACCTTCACCAACGACTGAATCACATTCGTAGCCTGGGGCTGCTTGCTTCCGCTCCCGGCCGTCGCGAGTGCGACTGACCTGGAGCGAACTGGGCACTGGATCGAGACACGGACCGGAACGTGTCAACGACTTTGAGACAGATTGCGGCCTGAGTTCATGGCGAAAAAGCCACATAACGTGCAATTTTTCATCAAACACCAGGAGGAAACTAATGCCCAGTTACCTCAACATCCTTGCGACCTCGATCCTGATTGTCGGTTCCGCCGCACCCGCCTTGGCGGACCCCACCAAGGATTTTGCGACCGCCATCACCCCAGTGCTCCAGCAGAAGAACACCTCCGAGGCCGAGAAGCTGTTCCTCAAGGATTCCCCGTCTTCCGGAAGAAACCAACTGCTCTACCTCTACGAACTCGCCGGCATCTACCACCTTGCGGGCGATTTCGCCAAGAGCGCAGCCCTGCTCGACCAGGCCGACGCCGTGGCCCGTGAGAACGAGGGCAAGGCCCTGGCCTCCGTGACCGGCGGCGCGGCCCAGTTCGGCGCAGCCCTGACGAACGATACGGTCCTCCTCGCAGAGCCGCCTTCCGAATTCCAGGCCGTCCAGTTCGCCCTGCCGGTCGGAACCAACGAACTGAACCTGGCCGCCAACGACTGGGCTGAAAAGGTCCTCGTCAAGGTGGTCCCTGGGGCCACCACCTTCGTGACGGTGCGCTCCGTGCCCGGCTTCAAGACGATCTTTGCCACCACCGCCGGCGTTCTCGACACGATCACCCCCCTCTGATCCTTTCGCCGCTGGCCTCACCCTGCTCGGATTCCTGGCCTGCAGCTCCCCGAAGCCGTCGCCGGCGGCCGTGACGACGCCCACCACCACCAAGAACGCCCTCCCAGGGTGGTCCCCGACCGGTTGCTGGATCCCCGACAGCCTTCAGACCGGGATCGCCTGGAGCGCGGATTGGTGGTTCCAGGGCATCCATTGGCCGGGCTTGGCCTCAGTCAGAATCGCCTCCCTCTCGTTCCTCCACGCCCTGCTGGATTGAGACGGGCAGTCGGCTTCAAAATATCCGTTGACGAAATTAGAATTCTAATTCCAGAATAAAAATTTGAATTTCAAAGGACGACCGATGAGCCTCTCACGGAAGGAACGGGAACGACAGCAGCGGCGAACCCTGCTGCTGGAAGCCGCTGCCCGGGTGTTTGGACACAAGCCGTTCGACGAGGCCACCATGCAGGAGGTGGCCGCGGAAGCAGAGATCGGAATGCAGGGCCTCTACGAACACTTTCCCTCCAAGCAGGATCTCTACGAACAAGTCATGGAAAGCCGGGCCGTGGTGTTCCGCGCCCGAGCCGAACAGGCCCTGGCCCAGGTCCATGACCCCCTGGACCAGATCCGCGCCCTGGCCATGGTCTACGCCCTTCAGTTCAAGGAACAGCCCATGCTGCTGCCCCTGTTCATCCGGGACCGGGTGCACTACGACTGGGGCTTCCAGTCCCGCTTCAGCGCCCACATCCAGCGGATCTACGCCCAGGATATCCACCAGCTCCAGGAGATCCTGGAGGCGGCCATCGCCCAGGGCCGGCTGCGGCCGCTGGACCCCGCCATGCTCACCCAGCTCTGCATGGGCGCGCTGGAAGCATCTCTGCACTACAACCACCACCATCCAGAAGAAGAGGTGAGCACATGCGTGAACCGGGCCATGGATTGCCTGTTGGACGGCGTGGAGGTCCGTCCATGAAGCGCGTCCTGCTCATGGGGGTTGCCTTGCTGCTGGCGTCGGGGTCGATCCGGGCCGGCCAGCTCAGCCTTTCCGGGGCCATGCGCCAGGCCGCCCGCACCTCCCTCAGTGCCGACACGGCCCGGATGGAGGGGGTCAAGGCCCGGGAGTCCACCGCCCAGGTGCGGAGCCTGTTCTTGCCGGAACTGCAGTTCGAGGGGGGGCACCTGAGCCTGGAAAACCAGCCGCAGCTGCGGACCGCGCCCATGATCTTCAACGGTCTCAACCTGGGCACCATGGTCAATCCTCTGGGCGACACCGCCTCCTGGCGCTACAAGGTTTCGGTCGACTACCTGCTCTACGACTTCGGCAAGCGCAGCAAGGCCCTGGAAGCCTCCCGCTCCCAGGGTGAGGCGGTCGGCCGCCGGGACGCGGGGGAGCTGCGCCGAACCCAGGCCGAGGTGGCGGGCCGCTATGTGGCGCTTCTGAACCTCAAGGCCCAGCGGCGGGTCCTGGTCCAGCGGCGGAAGGCCCTGGAGGAGCACCTGAAGAACGTGCGGGACCTGTTCCTGCAGGGAGTGGTGACCCGCAATGACCTGCTGCGCACCGAGGTGGCCCTGCGCAGCCTGGGCGATGCCGAACGGGCCCTGGACAGCACCGAGACGGACGCCCGGGAAGCCCTGAACGTGACCATGGGCCTGGAGCCCGGCGCGCCCCTGGAGCTGCCGGAAGCGCTGGACGCGCCACCGGGCCTGGCCTGGAGCGCGGCCGAATGCCGCGCCCGGGCCACCGCCAGCAACGAGGGGGTGCTGGCCTTGCGCGCCAAGGTCAAGGCCCTGCAGGACCAGGCTGCGCTGCGCCGCCGCGATTATGCGCCGAACGTGGTGGCCCAGGCCTTCCACAGCTACGAGCAGAACAGCTATGCGCCCAACCCCAACGAGACCGGGCTCTACCTGGGGGTGTCCTGGAAGGTGTTCGACGGCGCCCGCGCCTCCAAGGTGCGCCAGGCGGATTCGGAACGGGATCTGGGCCTCCGGGAGGTGCAAGAGGCCGAACGCCAGGTTGGCAACGCGGCGGCGGCGGCGTACCGGGACTACCAGGTGGCCCTGCAGGAATGGAACACCAGCAGCGCCAACGTGACCTCCGCGGAAGAGAACCTGCGCATCGTCGAGGACCAATACCGGGAGGGCCTGGCCCCCTGCGGCGACGCCCTGGATGCCGAGGCCCTCCTGGCGGACAGCCGCTTCGGGCTGGCTGCCCGGCGCTACCGGGCCTTCACCCAGCAGGCGCGTCTCCTGGCGGTCATGGGCGAGGACCTGCCCGCCTTCTACGAGACCTTGAACCCCAAGGAGCTGTGACATGGTTTCCAAGAAATGGATTTCGCTCACCGCCATTCTGGCGATCGCCGTGGCCGGGGGCATCTGGGGGGTGATCGCATGGCGGCACGGCCAGGTGTTCATCGCCACCGACAACGGCTATGTGAAGGGCCATGTGACGGCGGTGTCCTCCCGGATCCCCGGCCCCCTGCTCACGGTGGACGTCCAGGAGAACCAGCCGGTGCAGGCCGGGCAGGTGCTGGCCACCATCGACCCCCGGGACTTCGATGCCAGCCAGGCCCGGGCCGAGGCCTCCCTGCAGGAGGCCAGTTCCGCGGTGGGCCTGGACCAGGCCCGGATCGCCCAGGCCCAGGCCCAGGTGCAGGCGACCCTCAGCCAGGAGAAGCTGGCGGACCTGGAACGCGTCCGCTTCGCCGCCCTCTTCCAGCGCGAGGCCATCGCCAAACAGAAGTACGACCATGTGCAGAGCGCCGCCGAAGTGGCCGCGGCCCAGGTGCAGGCGGCCCGCAAGCAGGTAGCTGCCGTGGAGGGCAGCCTCAAAGTCAGCCGGAGCAAGGTCGCCGGCGCCCAGGCGGCGCTGGCGGCGGCCCGGCTCCAGCGCTCCTACTGCACCATCGTCGCCCCCTGTGCCGGCTACGTGAGCCGGAAGATGGGCGAGGCCGGCATGGTGGTGGCCCCGGGCCAGCCCATCTGCGCCATCGTCCCCCTGGGCCAGGATGAACTCTGGGTGGAAGCCAACTTCAAGGAGACCCAGCTCAAGCGGGTGAAGCCTGGCCAGCCGGTCAAGCTGGTGGCCGACCTGGACGAGAAGATCACCTTCCCCGGCCGGGTGGAAAGCCTCTCCGCCGGGACCGGCGCGGCCTTCTCCCTGCTTCCCGCCGAGAACGCCACCGGCAACTGGGTCAAGGTGGTCCAGCGGGTGCCGGTGCGGATCAAGCTGGATCCCGGTTCGGACCCGGCGCACAAGCTTCGCCTCGGCCTCACGGTGAGCGCCGAGATCGACACCCGCGACCGGTAGCCGGCCCATGGCCGAACCCACCTCCCTGGCCCTCAAGCACGGTCCCGCCTACAAATGGATCGTGGGCCTCACCTGCATGCTCGGCACCTTCATGGAGGTGCTGGACACCTCCGTGGCCAACGTGGCCCTGCCCCACATCCAGGGCAGCTTCGCGGCGGGCACCGATGAGATCACCTGGGTCATCACCAGCTACCTGGTGGCCAATGCCATCGTCCTGCCCATCACCGGCTGGATGGCCGACTTCTTCGGCCGCAAGCGGCTCTACCTCATCTGCCTGGCCGTCTTCACCCTGGCTTCCTTCGGCTCGGGCCTCGCGCCCAACCTCTCGTTCCTCATCCTCATGCGGGTCATCCAGGGCTTGGCCGGCGGCGCCATGGTGCCCATGTCCCAGGCCATCACCCTGGACGCCTTCCCCACCGAGGAGCAAGGCTACGGCGCCGCCCTGTACGGCATGGGCGCCATCTGCGGCCCCATCGCGGGTCCCCTGCTGGGCGGCTGGCTCACGGACAACTGGTCCTGGCCCTGGATCTTCTACGTCAACATTCCGGCCGGCCTGATCGCCTTCTACCTGGCCTTCACCTACATCGAGGATCCGGACTACCTCACCCGGCCGGAAGGGCGGGTGGACTGGGCCAGCCTCATCTTCATCGCCGTGGGGCTGGGCAGCCTGGAGGTGTTCCTCAACCGCGGGGAGCGCTACGACTGGTTCGCCAGCCCCTTCATCCAGGTGTTCGCCGGCCTGGCGGTCCTGGGCATCGCCCTGTTCATCTGGCGTTCCCTCACCGCCGAGAACCCCCTGGTGGATCTGCGGGTATTCAAACTGCCGGAATTCTCCAGTGGCATGCTGCTGATCTTCCTGGCCAGCTTCAGCATGTACGGCGGCTTCATCTGCCTGCCGCTGTTCGTGCAGACCTTGCTGAACTTCACCCCCACCTGGGCCGGCATCATCCTGGCGCCGGCCGGATTCGCCTCCATCCTGGCCATGGGACTGGGCGGCTACTGCGCGGGCAAGGTGGACGTGCGGCTGCTGGTGGGCACCGGCATCCTTTCGCTGATCTGTGCGATGGGGATGCTCACCCACCTGAACCTGGACTCCGGCATCGGCTACATGACCATCGCCTGGCTGTTCCAGGGCTTCGGCCTGGGCCTGGTGTTCGTGCCCCTGGCCACCGAGACCATCGTCCGGGTCCCGCCCAAGCTGCTGGGGGTGTCCTCCGGCATGTACAACCTGCTGCGCAACGAGGGCGGCAGCGTGGGCATCGCCATCAGCACCACCCTGCTGACCCAGCGCGCCCAGTTCCACCATGCCCGGCTGGCGGAGTGGATCAACCCCTTCAACCCCACCGTCCAGCAAGGCTTCGTCAAGCTGGCCAAGGGCTTCTACCCGTACGCGGGCATGGACCCCAGCTCCACCGCAAAGCTGGCCCAGGGGGTGATCGGCGCCGAAGTGACCCGTCAGGCCTACGTCATGAGCTTCGTGGACGTGTTCGCCTTCCTGGTGCTGGTGCTGGTGGTGGCGCTGCCCTTCGTGCTGCTCTGCAAGAGCCCCGGCAAAGGGCTGACGATAGCGCCCCACAGCCCGGCAGCGTCCCGGACCGCCGCGCAGGGATGATCTTCAGGGAGTCAGTGCGGCGCCTGGGAGAACACGAAACGGATGGCCTCCTCGATCAGCGCGGGGGTTCGCTGGCACAGATCCGGGATGTAGACCCGTTCGGTGTTCTTGTGGAAGTCCTTGCCCCATGGCCCGACGTTGATGACCGGAACCGACAGCTCCCGGATCAGGTCGAACGGGATGCTGTAGATGTCGCCCCACAGGGGCATGACCCGCTGGGTGAAGGCCATGGCCTCCGGGTCGAGGGTGTCGATGGCGTAGCTGAGGTCGGAGAGGCCGGTGAAGAAGTCCCGGCTCCGGTAGTCCTGCCCCCAGGTGGCTTTGGCATGGGCGCGCAGGGCATCCCCCAGGCCGGCCATGCTCAGGAAAGGCTCCCGGCGGGTCAGGGGCGCCGTGGCGTGAGCCCGCTGTTCGGCTTCCCGGGCGCGCATCTGCCGGTTGCTGACGCTGGGGTAGTAGGGGGGCGAAAGGGCGATCACCACCACCGGGGTGGTGATTCCACTGTGCGCCAGGGCGAGTTCGATCAGGCGGAAGCCAGCCTCGGCGAAGCCGAGTTCATGGGCGGCGATTTGCCCCTGCAGTTCCTTCCGTTTCGCCTGGCTGGCGGCGCGGTAGGAGGCGCCTGAATGGGCCAGCGCGGTGGCCTCGAGGGCGTCGAAGGTCCGCACGTCGAGCACCCACGGCAAGGGCATCGGTTCCTGCCCCAGGTTGCGGGTGTAGGCGGCATGGCTGGTGTTCATCTGGCTGATGACGGCCGCGAACGCTTCCTGGCAGATGCGTTTCAGGCGCGCCAGGTGCTCGCCGGGCGTCTTCTCCAGGGTCAGGATGCTCAGGTAGCCCGCGGCGGCCAGGGGCAAAGACACATCATAATGGTACTTGCGGTCCTTCATGTTCAGCCAGACCGGCGGCAGGGTCGATTCCGCCCCGACCTGCTCCAGGAACTCCGGATTCAGTTCGGTGCGCTTGACGATCTCAGCCAGCAGCAGGATCGGGTTGAAACCGCCGAACACTTGGCCCACATGGGCGGACTGACCCTTCACGTAGACCAGCGGCATGATCTTGCCCACGGAACCTTCATACAGGGTGCCGGTATCGGGGGCCTCGCGCGTGTGCGGCTCGGTGAGGAGCAGGAGCTGGTAGTCCAGGTCGAATTCCTCCTTGAGTTGGTGCATCAGGGCGGTGGCGCCGCGCATGCCGGCGGACAGGTTCTCCTCGTCCGGCACCGCCAGCAGCAACAGATTGCCGGAGAACTCCTCCCGTTGGGCATACTGCTCCAGCAGCGCCATTTCGATGGCGCCCCCGCCCTTCATGTCGCAGCCGCCCCGGCCGAACATCCAGTCGCCGCTGGCCAAGTCGGCGAGCGCATCCGGGGAGTAGGGGGACGGGCTGGAACCGGCCAGCTCGGTCATGCGCTGGGCCAGTTCCCTGGGGGAGTAGGCCTGGGCCCGGAGCAGGCCGTAGTCCTCGATGTCCGCAGTGTCGTAGTGGTGGATCAGGAGGATGGTCCGCCCATCGGTGTGGGCTCGGCCCCGGACCAGGGCCCAGCATACCGAGCGTTCCAGGGGGTCGTCCGGAATCCGGTGGCAGCCGCAGTGGTCCGGGTGCTGCCTGAAATAAGGCATGGAA
>JARLGP010000015.1 GCA_031292735.1 Holophaga sp. | reverse complement strand
CTTTCCGGGATCTGCGCCAGCCCGGCGTGACGGTAGCCGCGCCGTTCCACCCATGCTCCGATGGTCTGGGTCTTCAGCAGCAGGGGCCGGTTCCCGGCCTCCCGTTCGGCCCGTTCCATGAGACGTCTGGCCAGGCCCTGCCCCCGGACGGCGGGCGCGACCACCAGGGAGCGCAGCACCGCGGCGTCCCCGGTGCGTTCCAGGGCCACATGGCCGATCGGGCGGCCCGGTTCCCCGGCCACCCAGCCGTCCGTGGCTTCGAGCCCCTCCACCGGCAGGCCCGCCGCCTCCAGCAGGGCCCGGACCCCGTCCAGATCTTCCGCCTGGCGTGTGCGAATGGTCATGGCGCCTCCTGCGGCTCGGCGCCGCCGTCCCTCGCCGGGACGCCCATTTCATCGGGATACCACTTCTTCTGCAACCACAAGGCGACATTCACCAGCCCGATGAGCGCCGGCACCTCCACCAGCGGGCCGATCACGGCGGCAAAAGCGGCCCCGTGGCCGATGCCGAAGGTCGCCACCGCCACGGCGATGGCCAGTTCGAAGTTGTTGGAGGCGGCGGTGAAGCTCAGGGTCGCGCTCTGGGGGTAGGTCGCCCCGGCCTTCTTGGAGAGCCAGAAGCTCACGAAGAACATCACCACGAAGTAGATCAGCAGCGGGACCGCGATGCGCAGCACGTCCAGCGGCAGCTTCACGATGGTCTCGCCCTTGAGGCTGAACATGACGATGATCGTGAACAGCAGGGCCACCAGGGTGACGGGGCTGATCTTCGGGACGAAGACCCGGTGGTACCAGTCGAGCCCCTTCAGCCGGCCGAGGCTGAACCGGGTGAGGAACCCGGCGATGAAGGGGATGCCCAGGTAGATGAAGACGCTCCGGGCGATCTGGCCGATGGTGATGGCCACCACGGCCCCCTGGAGGCCCAGCCTGGCCGGCAGCACCGTGGCGAAGAACCAGGCGTAGACGCTGAAGAACAGCACCTGGAAGATGGAGTTGAACGCCACCAGCCCCGCGCAGTATTCCGTATCGCCCTTGGCCAGGTCGTTCCACACGATGACCATGGCGATGCAGCGGGCCAGGCCGATGAGGATCAGCCCCAGCATGTATTCCGGCCGGTCGCGCAGGAACGCCACGGCCAGGCCGAACATGAGCAGCGGCCCGATGACCCAGTTCTGCAGCAGGGAAAGGCCGAGCACCCGCTTGTTCCGGAACACCAGGTGCAGCTCCTCGTATTTCACCTTGGCCAGGGGCGGGTACATCATCAGGATCAGGCCCACGGCCAGGGGCATCGAGGTGGTGCCCACGTTCCAGGCGTTGATGGTCCGGTTGAACCCCGGAACCGCGAAGCCCAGCAGGACCCCCAGGCCCATGGCCAGGAAGATCCAGAGGGTGAGGTAGCGGTCCAGGAAGGACAGCCGCTTTCCGCCACCGGCCTGGCCGGTGCGCGAAGCATCCTGCTTTCCGGTTCCACACATGGGTCCCCCGCTTCAGGCCTTGCGGGCGGAGATGATCAGGCTGGCGATGTATTCCGAGGGCCGGGCGCCCTCGGGCAGCATGCCCGCGAGGTGGTCCGCCATGGGATCGTCGCCGGGCAGCATGGTTTCCACCGCGCCGGCCTTGGGGAGCAGGCTCAGGTCCACCAGCCCGGCCGCCCGCATCATGGCCTCCAGGTCCGACTTCAGCGCCGCGCCGGCGATGCAGCCCACCAGGGCCTCCACATCCTTGCGCACGGCCTCCGGCAGGGGCCGCAGCAGCACCATGTCGGAAATGGACACCCGCCCTCCGGGCCGCAGCACCCGGGCGATCTCCTTCCAGACCCGGGCCTGGTCGGGGCTCAGGTTGAGCACGCAGTTGGACAGCACCACATCCACCGAGGCGTCCGGCAGGGGGATGGCCTCGATCTGGCCCTCCAGGAATGCCACGTTGTCCAGGCCGGTGCGCTCCCGGAAGGTGATGGCGTTGGCCCGGGCCTTCTCCAGCATCTCCGGGGTCATGTCCACCCCGATGGCCTTGCCGGTGGCTCCCACCCGCTGGGCCGCCAGGAAGACGTCCAGCCCGGCCCCGCTGCCCAGGTCCAGCACCGTCTCGCCGGGCTGAAGGCCGGCCAGGGCGGTGGGGTTCCCGCAGGACAGCCCCAGGTTGGCCTCCTCGGGCAGGGTGGCCAGCTCGGCGTCGGTGTAGCCCAGGCCCCGGGCCACCTGGCCGGCGCGGCCGCCCCCGCAGCAGGAGGAGTTGGGGCCGCAGCCCGATTTGGCGGCGATGCTGCCGTATTTCCGGCGGACCACGACGTGGGTGGGATTGCTGGAAGGAATCATGGCTTCTCCTTGGGGTGCATGGGCAGATGGGAGGAATCAGTCGGTCTCGCACCGGCAGTGCGGGTCGCAGCCGCCGCCCCGGCAGCAGTCCTCCCACAGGTAGTCGGTGAGGGCCCGGAGGTGTTCGAAGTGGGCGGCGTAGCGGATGGTGGTGCCCTGCCGGGTGGCCACGAGCAGGTGGGCCCGGGTGAGTTCGGCCAGGTGGTGGCTGAGGGTGGAACCGGGGATGTCCAGCCGGGCCTGGATCTCCCCCACCGGCGTGCCCGCCACCGGACCCTGCACCACCACCCGGACGATGGACAGGCGCGCGGCATGACCCAGGGCCTTCAGGCGCTGGACGTGGAGTTCGAGGGTGGGGTCGAGGGGGGTCATGCCTTGATTCTATAATTCTAGAAATTTAGATCAAGGTTTTTTTTGCGTCCGGGATCGCGCTGGTCAGCACCGTGCGGGCCAGTTCCAGGAAGCGCTGGAGCGCCGGAGACGGGTTGTCCTTGTGCCAGACCAGTTCCACGTGCAGGTGCAGGTCCAGGTCGAGGATGGGGATCTGCACGATGCCTTCCAGCACCGGCACGCCGGGCACCGAGATCCCCAGGGCGCAGCCGTAGCCCGCGGCCACCAGGCTGGTGGTGGTGATGTAGCTGCTGGCTTCCTGCACCACCCGGGGCTGCCAGGCCTTCCCCTCGAAGGCCTCCCGGAACAGGTTCCAGTACGAGGTGCTGGCCTCCACTTCGGGCCAGATGAAGTCCAGGTTTTCCAGATCCTTCAAGTGGAGGGTCGGGCGGGCCGCCAGGGGATGCCGGGAGGGCACCATGGCGTGGATGGGGATGTCCATCACCGGCAGCCCGTGGACGTCCGGGTCCACGAAGGGCCGATGGGCGATGAAGCCCGCGTCGATGGTGCGGGCCCGGATCGCCTCGTACTGGACCAGGGAAGGCATGCCCACCAGTTTGAGGTGCAGGCCGGGATGGCGCGCCCGCAGTTCCTGCAGCAGCCGGGGGATGGGCACGGTGAGCGACAGGGATTCCAGCACGGCCAGGCGCAGCGAGCCCACCTCGCCCCGCTCGATCTGCCGGGCCTGCTTGCCGGCCGCCTCGATGCGCTCCAGCACCTGGCGGATCTCCTCCTGGTAGTAGCGCCCGGCCTGGCTCAACCGGATGCCGCGCCCCCTGCGTTCGAACAAGGTGAGGCCCAGCTCCGCCTCCAGGTCCTGCATGCGCTTGGACAGCGCCGGCTGGGCGATGTGCAGGCGCTGGGCGGCCTTGGAGAAGTTCTCCAGCTCGGCGATGACCTGGAAGTAGCGAAGGTGCCGAAGCTCCATGGGATGCCCTCAGCGTACATTAATAGCAAAAAGGAATGGGATTGCCCACCTGCCGCTTTGCGACGGTCTAGCCCCAACGGCCCGAAACTGGACCGGGAGCCCCGGGATTCCCAGCCCAACCGTTCAAAGCAAAGGACCAAACATCCATTTTGATGGCCTTGGCGCAAGCCGGCCTGTTTATGGCCTATCTAATTATTGGAATAAATCAAAGTTATCAATTGGTACCAAAAGTGCTTAATTCGGAGGCCGGGCAAGGCGTCGAAGTCCAGCCGCGCACGGGGCGGTATCCACCCCATCCGCCACCCCCCGTTCGACCGGGCCTGCCGGGAATGCCGCAGCCATGGGCCGTCGGCGCCCTTCCTTTTCCCCCACCCCAAGCACTCATCAAGGAGATCCTGATGAAAACCGCTCAAACGCTCGCCCTGACATCGCTCATGGCCCTGGCCCTCACCGGAATGGCATTGCCCGCCCAAGGGCTGGATTTCGGCATCAAGGCGACCGGATCGGTCCCCAAGGGCGACCTGGGCAGCAACGAGTTCCTGGACAGCAAACTGGGCTATGGCGGCGGCGTCCACCTGGCCATCGCCGTTCCGGGCGGCGCCCTGGTGCCGCGCCTGGACTACACCGTCTACGAGAATCACGGCAACGGCGAAGCCAAGGCCAGGATGCTCCAGGCGGGCGTGGACTACGACTTCTACTTCAACCGGGACACCTACACCGGCACCTACCTGGGCGTGGGCGCGGGCTACGGCTCCACCCGGTTCAAGCAGGACACCCCCCACCTGAACGACACGCCGAACAACATCTTCTATGCCGGCCAGATTGGCTACATGTTCAGCCGGCACCTGGGCGTGGAGGCGCGCTACACCTACGCCGAGTACAAGCCCCACTTCAGCGGGGGCACCCCGGAGTATTCCTCTCCCACCTTGAACGCCAGCCTCATCCTGCAGTTCTGAGCGCAGGCTCGGACCCGCTTCCTGTTGAGTCTGAACTGTCCGTAGCAAAGCCGGAGGGCCCATCGCTGGGCCCTCCGGCTTGATCGGGTCACCCGGACCCGGGATGGGATTACGGGTTGGTGGTGGTGGAGGAGGAGGTCGTGGTGGTGGTCTTCTTTTCCTTCTTGGCCTTCTTGGCCTTCTTCACCGGCTTGGCGGTCTCGGTGGTGGTGGTGGTGGTGGTGTCACTGGTGGTGGTGGAAGGGGCCTGGGCGAACATGGCGGGCGAGGCGGTGGAAGGGGTGTTGGGGGCGGCCGGAGCAGCGGTGGTGGTCTTCTTGTGGGTGCTCTTCTTGACCCGCTTGACCATGGTGGACTTCTTGCCCGGCTTGGTGGTCTCGGTGGCCGTGGAGGTGGTGCTGTTGTTGGTGGTGGTACTGGTGGTCTGGGCGAAGGCCGGGATGAAGAGGGCCGCTGCGACGATCAGGAAAGCAAGTTTTCTCATGGGAAATCTCCGTTGTGAACCGGAACATCCGGTGCGTTTAAACAAGTAGCAGGATCCGTTCCAATGTACATTATGTGTATTTTCAATATTTAAATTTAAAATATTCAATTCCATTGTCCTATCTTGCATCATTGATGCAATTTGTAGCAAATAGGCATGCCAGCCGGATTGTCATTTCATTTTCAAAGTCTCCCCCGCGGGTCCGGCAGGGAGGCTTCACCCTTCTTGAAGTGGCGCATCAGCATCACCAGCGGCAGGGAAAGCGCCATGGCCAGGAAGGCGAAGAGAAGGAGGCTCCCTCCCATTGGAAGCATTCCACGCCGGCGCTAGACGATATTGAAGCGTTCCAGCTTCTTGTACAGGACGGAACGCTGCATGTTCAGCGCCCGGGCGGCCTGGGCCTTGTTGCCCTGGGTCCGGCTCAGGGCGCTGATGATCAGGCCCCGCTCGGTCTCCTCCACGGCGTTGCGGAACGGCTGGCCGGGGGCCGGGGCCGGTGCGGCGGGCTCCCGCCGGGCCGGGCCCGCCGGGATGCTGCGCACGTCGATCAGGGGCTCCTCGCTCCAGTTCACCGCCTGCTCCAGCAGGTTCTCCAGTTCCCGCACGTTGCCCGGCCACGGGTGGGCCTTCAGCACCTCCAGGGAATCCGGCTTGATCCCGGTGGCGTCCGAACCGATCCGGGCGTTGATGCGCTGGATCAGCGTTTCGGCCAGCATGGGCAGGTCGGCCAGCCGCTCGCGCAGCGGGGGCAGCGGGATCTCCAGCACGTTGAGCCGGTAGTACAGATCCTGGCGGAAGGTCTTGTCCTGCACCAGCTCCCGGAGGTCCCGATTGGTGGAGGCCATCACCCGCACGTCCAGCATGGTGGGCGCCATGGCGCCGATCCGCCACACGGCGCGCTCCTGCAGCACCCGCAGCAGCTTCACCTGCATGCTCAGCGGCATGTCGCCGATCTCGTCCAGCAGGATGGTGCCGCCGTTGGCCAGCTCGAACTTGCCGGGCTTGCCGCCCTTCTTGGCCCCGGTGAAGGCGCCGTCCACGTAGCCGAACAGCTCCGATTCCAGGAGGTTCTCCGGGATGGCGCCGCAGTTGACGCTGATGAAGGGCGCCTCCCGGCGCACCGAGCGGGTGTGGATGGCCTGGGCCACGATCTCCTTGCCGGTGCCGCTCTCGCCGGTGATCAGCAGGGTGGAGCTGGTGCGCGAGGCGCGCCGGGCCAGCTTCTTCACCCAGAGCATGGACGGGGTCTCGCCGACGATGTCCCGGCAGGTGCAGAGCGCGGGGCCGGCGGCCTCCGGACGCACCACCCCTGAATGGGACAGCTTGAGGGCGATCTCTTTGGCCACCGCGGCGTCGGGGAAGATGGTCTTGACCATGGCCCCCAGGGTCTGGCTGCCGCTCTTCAGCGGAAACCGGGCCACCAGCAGGTCGTGGCTGCCGATCCGCAGGGTTTCGCCCCAGATGGAATAGCCCTGTCCCACCGTCTCGAACAGGCGGCAACCGGGCACCAGGTCCCAGACCTTGAGCCCCACCACCTGGTCCCGGGAACGCTGGAACAGGTCCAGGAAGAAATCATTGATGAAGGAGATCCCGCCTTCGGCGTCGATGGCCATGATCCCCTCGAAGGGATTGTTGACCAGCGATTCCAGGGTGCCGCCCAGGGAATCGCAGCTTCCCTCGTATCTCACGGTGTGACCTCCGCTCGCAGGTGATGCCCTCCACTCTACCCCTCACCGGTGTCCACGGACATCTGTAGCTTTTGGGGACACCTGTCCTTTCCGGCGACAGGGCCGGGACCCGCGGCGGAGGGCCTAGAATCCGGCCCAGGCGGCGCCGCCATTGGCTTTGCCGGCCAAGCGGAGCGCCTGGCACGGAGGTTGCTCTGGAGTCAGGCAATCACCCGCACATCCAGACCCTTGGCCTCAGCGCCAGCAACCGGAGGAAATCTTCATGTCAAAACTGGGCAACAAGATCAAAAGCCTCGACGAGGCGCTGGGCGTCCTTCCCAACCAGGGCGCCACCATCATGATGGGGGGCTTCGTGGGGGCCGGCGAACCCACCTGCTGCATCGACTGGCTGATCCAGCAGGCTGTCGGCGGCCTCACGCTGATCGTCAACGAGCCGGGCCTGAGCGGGTTCGGCCGGGCCATGCTCTACCAGCACGGGCTGGTGCGGGAGGTGGTCTCCAGCCACATCGGCACCACCGCCGAATCCACCGAGGAATACCTCAAGGGCGACATCAAGGTGGAGCAGTTCTACCCCATGGGCACCTGGATCGAGAAGGTGCGGGCCGGCGCCCTGGGCCTGGGCGGCGTCCTGATCCCGGTGGGGGTGGGCATCCTCGACCAGCCGGGCCTGTTCGCCGAACTGAAGGAAGCCAAGCGGGTGATCGAGGTGGACGGCCTGCCCTGCTTCGTGGAGCCGCCGCTGCGCGCCCCCTTCGGCATGGTCAAGGCCTGGCGCGCCGACACCATGGGCAACCTGGAGTACCGCCACACCAGCGTGAACTGCAACCCGATGGTGGCCATGGCCTGCGACTACACCGTCGCCGAGGTGGAAGAGATCGTTCCGGTGGGCGCCATCGCCCCGGAGCGGGTGGGCACCCCCGGCCCCTTCGTCCATGCCGTGGTGCAGGGCCTCAGCCTGGCCGAACACGACGACCGCTACCGCCAGCACTGGATCAAGACCGGCAAGCTCCTGGCCTGACCGCAACCCCTCATTTCGGAGAAACCACAATGGATGCAAGAGTATTGATCGCCAAACGGGCCGCCCAGGAGATCCACGACGGCGAACTGGTCAACCTGGGGTTCGGCATGCCCACCCAGGTCTCCAACTACCTGCCCGAAGGGGTGTCGGTGATGTTCCACGCCGAGAATGGCGTGTTCGGCGTGGGCGCCAGGCCGGCCAGCACGGACGCCTGCGCGGACATGACCAACGCCGGCGGGGAGCCCATCACCCTGGTGCCCGGCGCCGCCATCATGGACGAAGCCACCTCCCTGGGCGCCATGCGCAGCGGGCGGCTGGACGTCACCATCCTGGGCGCGCTGGAAGTGGACCAGCAGGGCAACATCGCCAACTGGGCGGTGAACCGCAAAGGCAAGTGGTGGCCCGGCATCGGCGGCGCCATGGACCTGTGCTACGGCACGAAGAAGGTCATCGCCTGCCTGATGCACGCCGACAAGAGCGGAGAGTCGAAGGTGCTCCGCCACTGCACCCTGCCGCTCACCGGCAGCGGCTGCGTGCAGACCATCGTCACCGACAAGGCGGTGTTCGACGTGGGCGAAGGGGGGCTGATCCTCAAGGAGCACGCCCCCGGGGTCACCCTGGAGGAGATCCGCCGGCTCACCGAGGCCGAATTCAGCGTCGCCGACACCTTCCACGAAATGCAGCTCTGAAAGGACCCCCCGTGAGAACCTTCGAGAACATCGCCTACGCCGTCGAGGACGGCGTCATCACCGTCACCTTCAACCGGCCCGAGGTGTTCAACGCCATGAACGCCGAAAGCGTCCGGGAATGGGGCCAGATCGTGGACGACATCGAGGCCGATCCGGCCATCCGGGTGGTCATCCTCACCGGGGCCGGGCCCAAGTCGTTCGTGGCCGGGGCCGACATCGCCCGCATGGAGCACTTCACCGCCATCGAGGGCCGGGAATTCATGCTGGCCGGGCAGAAGGTGCTGATCAAGGTGGAGCACTCGGCCAAGCCCTACATCGCCGCCATCAACGGCTACGCCCTGGGCGGAGGCCTGGAGATCGCCATGGCCTGCGACCTGCGCTACGCCGCCGACAGCGCCACCATGGGCCAGCCGGAGATCCTCCTGGGCATCACCCCCGGCTGGGGCGGCACCCAGCGCCTCACCCGCCTGGTGGGCAAGGGCCTCGCCAAGGAGATGGTGTTCACCGGCGAGCGGATCTCCGCCCAGAGGGCCTACGCCATCGGCCTGGTGAACGGCGTCCACCCCCGGGAGACCCTGCTGGAGGAGACCCGGAAGCTGGCCCGGAAGCTGGCGGAACTGCCCCGGGGCGCCATGGCCCTGGCCAAGCAGGCCATCGAGCTGGGCTACGACATGAACAACACCGACGCCAACGTATTTGAAACCACCATGTGCGGCCTATGCTTCGGCCAGGACGAGCAGCGCGAGTGGATGAGGAAGTTCCTCAAGAAATGAGCGCCGCGCGCCTTCTTACTGAATTGGTAATAATTAATTTTAAAATTGACACCCGCCGACCGGGGAGGTCTAATAGGAATTGCCAACGATTCCCATCTATTTCGGTAAGTTGAATCGTAATTCCCTTCCCCACCGCGGAGTGTCGAACGTGACCAGGACCGGTACCACCCCAACAGCGACCCAGGCCATGGCCTGTTGTCGCCGGGATGCAGCCACCTAGGTCCCGCGACCCGCTTTTCCGTCTTTCCCCAAGGCCGGACCGATCGCAGAACCGATCGATCCGGCCTTGGTGTAGCTGTCCGCAACCGTTCACCCCCTTTTCATGGAGCAACCGATCATGAAACAACCCATCCGCAAGACCTTCCGCACCCTGGTCCTGGCCGCCGGCGGCATCCTCGGGCTGCTCGCTTCCCAGAGCCTGGCCGCGGCCCCCAGGCAGGTGGTGACCGTGGGCACCGAGGGCGTCTACGCGCCCTTCACCTTCCTGGACGAAAAGGGGGTGATCACCGGGTACGACGTGGAGGTGGTCCAGGAGATCGCCCGCCGGGTCAACGTGGAGGTGAAGTTCGTGCCCACCCCCTGGGACAGCATGTTCCTGGCCCTGGACGCCCGGAAGTTCGACCTGGTGGCCAACGAGATCGCCAAGAACCCCCAGCGCGCCCAGAAGTACAACTTTTCGGAGAGCTACATGGTCTCCGGCGCCCAGATCATCGTCCGCGGCGACCGGCCGGGAACCTTCAGCAACGGCTACGCCGATCTGAAGGGCCTGAAAGTGGGCACCGGGGTGGGCAGCAACTACAGCAAGCGGCTGGAAGACTTCAACCAGAAAAACGGCAACCAGATCAGCCTCAAGTACTACGATGGCAACCTGACCACCGTGCTGCAGGACATCGTGGCGGGCCGGCTGGACGCCACCGTGAACGACCGCCTGACCGTGGGCTACAACGCCAAGAAGCTGGGCACCAACGTCAAGGTGGTGGGCAAGCCGCTGGACTATGAGCCGGCCTACTTCGTGTTCCGCAAGGACGCCCAGGGCCAGGCGCTGACCACCCTGTTCGACCAGGGCCTGGCGCAGATCAGGAAGGACGGCACCCTGGCCAAGCTGTCGCACAAGTGGTTCGGAGCGGACTACACCCGCTGACCGTCATGGGCAACCTCTTCGATTTCCAGTTTTTCCTCTCCACCTTCCCGGAGCTGGCCGGGGTCATCCCGGTCACCCTGAAGATCACCCTCGTGGCCATGCTGGCCTCCCTGGCGGTGGGGCTGGCGGTGGCCCTGGTGCGGATCAACCGGGTGCCCGGGCTGAGCCAGCTGGCCGCAGTCTACCTGTCGTTCGCCCGCGGAACGCCCATGCTGGTGCAGATCTACCTGTCCTACTACGGCATCCCCCTGGTGCTGCAGTTCCTGCATGAGAGGTACGGCTGGACGGTGGACGTGAGCCAGATCCCGGCCATCGTGTTCATCTACTTCGCCTTCACCTTCAATGTCGCGGCCTACCTGTCGGAAACGATCCGCGCCGCCATCCTGGCCATCGACAAGGGCCAGATGGAGGCGGCCCTTTCGGTGGGCATGTCGCCCATGCAGGGGATGCGGCGGATCGTGCTGCCCCAGGCGCTGGCGGTGGCCCTGCCCAGCCTGGGCAACACGGTGATCGCCCTGGTCAAGGACACCTCGCTGGCGTTCATGATCTCGGTGGTGGAGATGATGGGCGAGGCCAAGATCCTGGGCGCCCGCGGGCTGCGCTTCTTCGAGGTGTATGTGGCGGTGGCCCTGGTGTACTGGGCCATCTGCATCGTCATCGAGCGCCTGGTGGCGATCGGGGAAAAACGGGTGCGGCGCTTCGAAGGGCTGGCCGAGGTGAGGCCGTCATGATCGAGTTGAACAATATCTGGAAAGCCTTCCACCACAACCAGGTGCTGCGCGGCATCGACCTGCAGGTGCGCAAGGGCGAAGTGGTGGTGCTGCTGGGGCCCAGCGGGTCCGGCAAGTCCACCCTGCTGCGCTGCATCAACTGCCTGGAGCGGGCCGACCGTGGCACCATCCGCATCGGCGACCTGCAGGTGGACGCGGCCGGGATCCGCAAGGAGCAGGTCGCCGCGCTGCGCCGGAAGACCACCATGGTCTTCCAGAACTACAACCTGTTCCGCAACAAGACCGCCATCGAGAACGTGATGGAAGGCCTCCTGGTGGTGCGCCGGCTGCCCTTCAAGGAAGCCCGCGACCGCAGCGCCCAGTGCCTGGAGAAGGTGGGGCTGGCCGACCGGATCCACCACTTCCCCTCCCAGCTGTCCGGCGGACAGCAGCAGCGGGTGGGCATCGCCCGGGCCATGGCCATGGACCCGGACGTGATCCTGTTCGACGAGCCCACCTCGTCGCTGGACCCGGAGGTGGTGGGCGGGGTGCTGGATGTCATGAAGGGGCTGGCCAAGGACGGCATGACCATGATCGTCGTCACCCACGAGATGACCTTCGCCCAGGAAGTGGCCAACCACGCCGCGTTCATGGACGGCGGAGTCGTGGTGGAACAGGGCACCCCCAAGCAGGTGTTCGAGGAGACCCGCCAGGACCGCACCCGGGTGTTCCTGCAGCGGGTTCGCGGCCTGCTCACCTCACCCGGGTAGTTCCTCGGAATAGCAGCGGTACCCCGACCGCCCGCCCCGCTTGGCCTGGTACATCGCCGTGTCCGCGCGCTTGAGCAGGGCGGCGCCGTCGGTGCCGTCCTCCGGGGCCGTGGCGATGCCGATGCTGACGCCCACCGGGAACGGCTGGCCCTGGAAGAAGAACGGCAGGCGGAAGGCGTCCAGCACCTTTGCGGCCACCACCGCGGGCTGGCCGGGGGCGGTCAGCTCGGAAATGACGATGACGAACTCGTCCCCGCCCAGGCGGGCGATGGTGTCGTTCCTGCGCACCAGCGAACTCAGCCGCCGGCCCGCTTCCACCAGCAGGGCGTCCCCGGCGTCATGGCCGAGGGTGTCGTTGACCTCCTTGAAATGGTCCAGGTCCAGGAACAGCACGCCCACCCCCTGCCTGAACCGGGCCGCCGCCGCCAGGGCCTGCTGCAGCCGGTCCATGAGCAGGGCCCGGTTGGGCAGCCCGGTGAGCGCGTCGAAGAAGGCCCGCTTGCGGATCTCCTCCTCCTTCTGCGCCTGCACCGTGATGTCGCGGATGGACAGGATCATTTCGGTCACCGTGCCCTCCCGGAACACCGGCAGGGCCTGGAACTCGAACCGGCCCTCCCGTCCCGGCAGGCCGCCGGTCCAGGTTTGCACATGGCTGGCATCCAGCAGGTTGACCTCCGGCCAGTAGGCGGACGGGTCGTCCTCGCCCAGCACCAGGGTCCTGCCCGCCAGGCCCAGCACGGCGTCGGGCGCCACCCGGAACCAGAGCGCGGCCTCCCGGTTGATCCTCATGATGTTGCCGCCGGCATCCAGGCACAGGATCGCCTCCTTCACCGCGTCGAAGGTGCGCTCCCATTCGGCCGCGGCCCGCCTGAGCAGGCCCAGGCTCTGCCGCTGCCGCTCCACCAGATCCACGAAGGTGCGGGCGAGGGCCCCGGTCTCGTCCTTGGTCCGGATGGAGTTCAACAGGGGAATCACATCCCAGTCCACGTTCACCCCCTGCAGTTCCAGGGTGATGGCGCGGGCAGCCATGTGCAGGTATCTCAGCGGCAGGGAGAACAGATTGACCATCCACACGCCCACCCCCAGGAGGAACAGGACGCTGACGATGGTGGCCGCCAGCATGATCCGGCGGAGCGAGGCGATGGCCTCGTAGGCTTCGGCCAGGGGGATCTGGGCGCCGATGATCCAGGTGGTCCCGGGCACCCGGTGGAAGCTTTCCAGCATCGACACGCCCCGGGAGCTGACCCCCTCGCAGGTGCCTTCGAACCCGCCGATGGCCTGGTCCAGGAACAGGTTGGCACCCACCGGGATGTCCCGCTGCAACACCCGCTTGGGGTCGGGATGCACCACCATCATGCGGGTCTGGTCGAACATGAACACGTAGCCGGTTCGGCCCAGCTTCTGGCTCTGGATGCGCCCCAGGGCATCGGCGGCCAGCAGGTCATAGGAGCAGGCCACCACCGCCAGGATGGTCCCCGACGCGTCCATGACCGGCGCGGCGAAGGTGACCACCGGCCGGCCGGTCCCCGCGGAAAAATGCGGCAGACTGGTGGCGCATCGGCGGGTGGCCAGGGTTTCCCGGAAGAAGTCCTGGTCGGCGACCGAACGGCCGATGGCCCCGGGGTGCTCGGGGTAGCCGAGCAGGACCGTGCCCTTGCCGTCCAGGATGGCGATCTCGTTCTCGAATTCCTCCACGTCGAAGACGTTGCTGATTTGCGCCTTGAGCGAAACCAGCCGCTTCTCGGGCAGTGCCTGGACCGGAATGGCCGCCGCCAGCAGCTTGACGTTCAACTGGGCGTTCTCCGCGAACTGGGCCACCAGCAGCGCCGAATTCCTGGCCACGTCGTCCAGGGCGCCGTAGGCGCTGGCCCTCAGGGCCCGCTCCTGGAAATGGACCATGATGAGACTCAAAGGCACATAAAGCACAATCCCGAGCGAGACGATGAGCAGGCTGGTCTTCGAGCTGAGTCTCATGGAATGGGAATCCGAGTTGGGGTTGGAAAGGTGTAGCAGGTTTCCGAGCGCAACGGTGAAATCATTGACAGAACCCCAGAGAGATGAACCTTACATTCAAGATCCATCCCCACCGTACCGCCAGCTGGATTCTGCAAACGCCAGTATCTCACAAGGGGTTGGATACCGTGGTTCGATACGGTTTTGCTCGGCAGGATTGTGCCGCTGGCTGGGAAAAAGCGTTGCCATCCGTATGCCCGGTCCTGCCGATGGCACCGCTTTCCACGACGTTCTAGTCCTGGATGCGCCACGCTCCCGCACCCCCGGGAGGACCCCCGCCAGGTTGGCGAGGGTCCTCCGGGGGTGCGGGAGCGCGGCTCCAGGGTGCTGGCTGGCAGCGCCCCTGTGCGGTCGATCCGAGCCGCTAGGCCAAGGGCGCCTTGGCGCAGCAGAACGCCGCCACGGCGGCCTGGACCTTGATCCAGGTCTTCTCGTGCACCGCCTTCCTGGGCAACGCGGTGCCCATGACGGTCCCGCCGTCATGCGCCTCCTGGATGCCGCACTCCAGGTGGTCCAGATCGATGTATTCGTCCTTCTCGCTCAGGCGGAGCGCCGTCTCGGCGGTGCACACCCTGGCCACTTCATCGTCGGAAAGCAGTTTCAGGATGCTTTCACGGGTGACATTTTCGGTTTGCTGGTTGGGATTCACGGCAGCCTCCTGGCCCGGGGCGCGGAGTGCGCTGCGGGTGCCTGCTTCCGGTGCAGGAACCGTGCCGATGGCCGGACCCCCACGGCCCGCGCGGATCCAGGGTCCGGAAGGAGGTTCCGGAATCCGGCCCGGAGCGGCCCGACACGGTCATTACGAGCCGGCGGTCCCTTCACTTTGAGCGGGCCGGGCCGGACCCGGGCGGGTGGCCTTCAGGCCGGGAAGCCCTTACCCGGCGCTTCACCCCACCTGGGGCTTGATCGCCCGCAGCAGCGAATCCCGGGTCAGCATCCCCCGGAAGCGGCCCGCCCGGTCCAGCACCGGGATGCGCTTGAGCTGCTTCTCCACCATCAGCTGCAGGGCATTGTCCACCAGGGCGTCCTCCTGCACGGAGAACACCTCGGTGAGCATGACCTCGCCCACGGTGCGGGCCCCCAGGGCCTTGAGGAACTCCGCGTGCTTGCCGGCCAGGGCGGTGAGCGAAAGCTTGTTCACCAGCAGGTCCAGGAAGCCGCCCTTGTGGGCGGAAAAGGCGGCCATGAGAACCTTGTCCGAAACCAGGCCCACCAGCTTCCCGTCCGGATCCACCACCGCCACCCGGTTGATGCTGGTGGAGTCGATCAGCCGGATGGCGTCCCAAACCGGGGCGCCGGGCGGCAGCACCGGGGTGTCGGTGCGCATGGCGTCCCGGGCCAGGGTGAGGTCCTGCAGCTGGACCCCCTGCCCGATGGCGCCCCAGTCCGGGTTGCGATCCATGATGGTCTTGAACACGTCCAGCCGGGACAGGATCCCGGTGAGGCTGCCGTCCTCGGCCACCACCGGCAGCCGTTTCAGGTCCTTGTCCAGCATGAGGTCCACCGCCTTGGCCAGCAGCCTGTCCTCGCGCACCACCACCGCCGGCCGGGTCATCACGTCCGCCATGCGCAGGCTGCCCAGCACCTTCTCCATGGCCTCGAAATGGGCCGGGTCGAAGCTGCGGAACAGGCCCACCTTCACCGGCAGCGAGGTGTGCCGCAGCAGGTCGCCGTGGGTGACCATGCCCACCGGACGGTGGTCCCGGTCCACCACCGGGATGCCGTGGAACGGCGCCGAGAGCAGGATCCGCATGGCCTCGGAGGCCGGGGCGTCCTCCGCCAGCGCCTGCGGATGGGCGGTCATCACGTCCTTCACCCGCACCTGGCGCGGAATCATCTGCCGGCGGCACTTGTGCCAGTGCACCGGCCTCTCTTCCACCGTCATCAGGCCCTCGTCCACCATCTCCTCCAGCAGCGGCAGCAGCCGCGCGCTTTCCTGCTGGGGCATGATCACGAGGATCTCCAGGGGCATGTTGGAAGACAGCGCCTCGATGCCGAAGGTGGCGATCTCACCGTTCTCGTAGCACCCGGCGATGCCCTTGGTCACCTGGCAGCGGGCGGAGATCTTCTGCCGGCTCACCAGGTCGACGATCTCCTGGTACAGCGGCCGGCCCTGGTAACGGGACTCTTCGCTGGTGAAGATGCGGGCGAGGGTGTAGGTCAATGGCATGTTCAACCCCTGGGATCAAAGGATCTGTTCCGTCAGTTTGAGACCGAAAAACACCAGCGCGAGGCCGGCCAGATTGTTCACGGCGATGTTGGCCAGGGCCAGCGACGCGCTGCTGCGGAAGGCCACCACGCTTTCCATGGCGTAGCTGGAAAAGGTGGTCAGCCCGCCCAGGAACCCGGTGACCAGGAACAGCCGGGTGGCAGGCTGCACCAGGGTGGTCTTCTCGGCCAGGGCCAGGAAGATGCCGATCAGGAAGCAGCCGCCCAGGTTGACCATCAGGGTGCCCCATGGGAACCCGGTGCCGAACAGTTTCCCGGCCATGAGGGTCGTGCCGTAGCGCACCGCCGTGCCGATGCCGCCGCCGATGAACACCAGTAATAGTTTATTCATTAATACCCTTTCCGTCCCGGACGAGCCGTGCCACCGCCCGGCCGCAGCGCGCGCCGGCAGGCCATTGTAGCGGACGGGGCCGCCCCCCCGGCGCAAGATAAGCTTTTCCGGATACTGCCCGCACGTTAGCCTGATGGCACCCATCATCAAGAACCGGACTGCAGGTGCTTACTTTCCTTCGTCCCATCTGGCCCTCGACCCTGCGCATGCAGCTCATGCTGGCCCTGCTGCCGGTGGTGGGCCTGCCCATCGTGGCCACCGGCTACGTGCTCAAGCTGCGGGGGCTCCAGGCGGTCGTCGAGGAGAAGCGGGTGCACCTGCAAGGGGTGGACGCCCTGCTGAACCAGCACCTCCAGAACCTGGGCGGCTACCGCCGCCTGCTGGCCGACTACCCGGGGCCCGCCTCCGACCGGAACGGGCAGATCCGCTACCTCAACACCCGCCTGCGCGGCTACACCGACCAGGTGGCCCAGGCCTTCCCCGGGGTCGGGGTCGGGTTCTTCAACCTGGGGCTCGACGCGATCATCACCTACGGTCCCAGCGGGCAGTACGAAAAGACGGTGGGCATCAGCATCCCCCGCGACCACCCCGGCTGGAAGGTGATGGCCAGCGGCACTGCGATGACCGTGAGCGGCGCCCTGGTGCGCGGCAACATCATGAACGCCATGCTGCCCATCAAGGAGGAAGGCCGGGTGGTGGGCTACATCTGGGCCAACGAGCTGCTGGACGCCATCGACCAGCAGGCCAACGCCATGAGCCGCGCGGTCCGCTCCATGACCATCCTCGGGCTGGCCTTCTCCCTGGCCGTGGTGTTCTTCGTCATCGCCCAGCTGACCGCCAACATGAAGAAGATCAAGCGGGGCCTGGTGCGCCTGGGCTTCGACCTCAAGGAGACCATCCCGCCCATCCGGGGCGAAATCGGCGAGATCGCCGAAGCCATCAACAAACTGGCCCAGGTCTTGCTTGAAACCCAGTCCATGCATCACAACATCCTGGACAGCCTGTCGGACACGGTGGTCACGATGGACGCCAAGAACACCATCTCCTACATCAATCCCGCCGGCTGCGAGCTGTTCCGCTGCCAGGCCCGCGAGATCCTCGGCAAGCCCTACCTCCAGCTGTTCCCGGACGATCCCACCTTCTCCAGCCTGCTGCTGGACACCCTGAAGAGCGGCCGGGAGTACCGGGGGGTGGAATTCGACTTCACGCTGCCGCACCAGACCCCGCACATCCTGGCCAGCAGCAGCCAGCTGTTCGACGGCCGGGGCCATTCCCAGGGGGTGGTGGCGATCATCCGCGACATCAGCGAGACCCGTTCCCTGCGCCAGCAGGTGGCCCGCGCCGACCGGCTGGCCGCGGTGGGCGAGGTGTCCGCCGGCATCGCCCACGAACTGCGCACCCCGCTCACCTCCATCCGCGGCTTCGTCCAGTTCCTGCAAGGCTCCACCGACCCCCAGGAATGGCGGGAGTACGGCGACATCATCATCCGCGAAGTGGACGGCATGAACCGGATCATCTCCGAGCTGCTCAGCCTGGTGCGTCCGCAGCCGCTGAACCTGGTGGCCACCGACCTGAACCAGCTGGTGGAGGACACCCTGTTCCTGGCCCGGGACAGCGGCAGCAAGGGGCGGATCGCCTTCGTGATCGAACTGTCCGTGTTCATGAAGCCGGTCAAGGTCGATCCGGGCCAGATCAAGCAGGTCCTGCTCAACATCCTGGTGAACGCCACCCAGGCCATCGCCGAGCGCGGCAGGATCCAGATCTCCACCGCGCGGCACGGGGAGCACGAGGTGAGCATCTGCGTGACCGACAACGGCTGCGGCATTCCCGAGGCCGTGCGCGAGCACATCTTCGATCCCTTCTTCTCCACCAAGCCCAACGGGACCGGGCTGGGCATGGCCATCGCCCGGCGGATCATCGAGGACCACCATGGCCGGATCGAAGTGGCCAGCACCGAGGGCGAGGGCAGTTCCATCACCCTGATCCTGCCCTGCCTGGCCGAAGAGGGCACCCATGAAAGCTGACTACCAGATCCTGATCGTGGACGACGACGAGAGCATCCGCTGCCTGCTGGCCGCGGTGCTGGCCCGGGAGGGCTTCCAGACCGTGGCGGCCAGGGACGGCCAGGAGGGCCTGAGGCTGTTCCGGGCCACCTCCCCGGACATCGTCCTGATGGACATCCGCATGCCGGGCATGTCCGGCATCGAGGCCATGCGGGCCATGCTGGAGCAGCGCCCGGGCGCCTCGGTGATCCTGATGACCGCCTACGCCGACCTGGACACCGCGGTGCAGGCCATCAAGAGCGGCGTGTTCGACTTCGTCATCAAGCCGTTCGACCTGGCCGAGATCAGCCTGCTGGTGAACCGGGCCTACCAGATCCGGGAGATGCGCCGGGAGATCGGCATCCTCAAGCTGGAGCTGTCCGAGAGCTTCCGCTTCAACCGGATCATCACCCAGGACCCGGCCATGCAGGCGCTTTGCGATTCGGTGGTGCGCATCGCCGCCAGCAGCGCCACCGTGGTCATCTACGGGGAAAGCGGGGTGGGCAAGGACCTGCTGGCCACCTCGCTGCACTACCACAGCCCCCGGGCCGAGAAGCCGTTCGTCAAGGTCAACTGCGGCGCCATTCCCGAAGGGCTGCTGGAGAGCGAATTCTTCGGCCACGAACGGGGCGCCTTCACCGGCGCCGTGGCCCGGCGCACCGGACGGTTCGAGCACGCCGACGGCGGCACCCTGTTCCTGGACGAGATCGGCGAGCTGCCCCACCCGCTCCAGGTGAAGCTGCTGCGGGTGATCCAGGAACGGGAATTCGAGCGGGTGGGCGGCAGCAAGACCATCCACGTGGATGTGCGCCTGGTGGTGGCCACCAACCGGAACCTGGAGGAGATGGTGGCCGCGGGCAGCTTCCGCAGCGACCTCTACTACCGGCTCAACGTGGTCAACCTGGCGGTGCCGCCCCTGCGCCAGCGCCCGGCCGACGTCATCCCGCTGGCCTCCCACTTCCTGCGCAAGTTCACCACCGAACACGGGCGCGAGATCGACAGCTTCGACGACCATGCCCTGGCGATCATGCAGCGCTACGCCTGGCCGGGCAACGTGCGGGAGCTGGCCAACGCGGTGGAGCGGGCCGTGGTCATGAGCACCGGCAACACCATCTTCGCCGAAGACCTGCCGCTGCCCATCGTCCACGCCTCCCGCCAACCGGTTCCGGACGAGGCCCGGCAGCACACCCTCAAGGAGCTGGTGCGCGTGTTCGAGACCAAGGCCATCACCCAGGCCCTGGAGCGGAACCAGGGCAACCGCTCGCACACCGCCACGGAACTGGGCATCAGCCGGCGCGCCCTGCTCTACAAGCTGCACGAATTCAACCTGGAGGAGGGCGAGTGCGCAAATCCCGGAATGCCCTGTGAATGAAACTGCGCAGTAGCTGGGGGCGGCCAACCCGGCTATGACCCAGTAATTGATGACCTACGGGTCGTTATATGGACAGGTACGGTTCCTGCTTGGATGGGCCCATCCAACCACAGCCTAGGAGCCAAGCCCATGAGCGTCCCTTCTAAACGAATTACTTATGCGCAAGTGCGGTCGCATTTCCACGACGGCATGAGCGTTCTGTTCGGCGGTTTCCTGGGGGCTGGAACCCCCGCCGGGATCGTCCGGGAGTTGCTGGATTCGGGGGTGAAGGACCTGACCCTCATCGGCAACGACACCGGCATGTCGGGCAACGGCGTCTCGTGCCTGGTGGCCAATCACCGGGTGAAGAAGCTGATCGCCTCGCACATCGGCACCAATCCGGAAACCGGCCGGCAGATGATGGCCAAGGAGCTGGAGGTGGAGCTGGTGCCCCAGGGCACCCTGGCCGAGCGCATCCGCTGCGGCGGGGCCGGCCTGGGCGGCGTGCTCACCCAGACCGGAATCGGCACCATCGTCGAGGAAGGCAAGCGGAAGATCACCCTGGACGGCGTGCAGTACCTGATCGAAACCGCGCTCCGCGCCGACCTCGCCATCCTCAAGGCGCACCGGGCCGACGAGAAGGGCAACCTGGTCTACCAGCGCGCCGCGCGCAACTTCAACCCGCTGGTGGCCATGGCGGCCGATTTCGTGGTGGCCGAAGTGGACGAACTGGTGCCGGCCGGGGAGCTCGATCCGGAACAGGTGGTGACGCCGGGGGTGGTGGTGGACGCACTCATTCTTGCCGAGGAGAAGTGACATGGACGTCAAGAATCTGATCGCCTGGCGGGTGGCGCAGGAAATGAAGAACGGAGATGTGGTGAACCTCGGCATCGGCCTGCCCACCCTGGTTCCCAATCACCTGCCGGCCGGAGTCACCATCACCCTGCAGTCCGAGAACGGGTTCCTGGGTCTGGACCAGCTGGCGGGCGACCCCGTGCCCGACCTGATCAACGCCGGCGGGCAGCCCTGCGGCCTGGCCCCCGGCGGCGTCTATTTCGACAGCGCCATGTCCTTCGCCATCATCCGCGGCGGCCATGTGGACGCCACGGTGCTGGGCGGCCTGCAGGTGGACCAGCAGGGCAACCTGGCCAACTGGATGGTCCCCGGCAAGATGGTGCCCGGCATGGGCGGCGCCATGGACCTGGTGAGCGGCGCCAGGACCGTCATCGTCGCCATGGAGCACGCCACCCGGGACGGCGGCGCCAAGATCCTCAAGACCTGCACCCTGCCCCTCACCGCCGCCGGCAAGGTGACCTCCATCATCACCGAGCTGGCCGTGTTCCGCTTCATCCAGGGCGTGCTCACCCTCACCGAGACCGCCCCCGGCGTCACCCTCGAAACCATCCGCGCCAAGACCGAGGCCGAATTCAAGGTCAGCCCGGGCTGCAAGGTCATGCAAGCCCCCGCCCTCTGAGCCAGTTGAACCCCACCTTTGTCACGGAGCCCAAACCATGGGACAAGAGACTGCAAGAACTGAAGAAGGGGCGATGGCGCGGCTGGGCGCATCGCTCGCCGACTGGAGCGAGAAGTGGTTCCCGGATGCCTACGTGTTCGCCTGCATCGCCGTGGTGGTGGTGGTGGTCGCCGCGCTGGCCCTGGGGCGATCGCCGGTGGAGGTTTCCGTCGATTTCGGCAAGTCGTTCTGGAACCTCATCCCCTTCACCATGCAGATGGCCTTCGTGGTCATCGGCGGTTACGTCGTGGCGGTGTCCACCCCGGTGCGCAAGGTCATCAACGTGCTGGCCCGCTTCCCCAAGACCCCCAAGGGGGCCGTGGCCTACGTGGCCATGATGGCCATGCTGGCCTCGCTGCTCAGCTGGGGCTTCAGCATGATCTTCGCCGGCATCCTCATGCGGGAGATCAGCAAGCGGGTCAAGGGCATCGACTACCGCGCCATCGGCGCGGCGGGCTACCTGGGCCTGGGCAGCATCTGGGCCCTGGGCTTCTCCTCCTCGGCCGCCCTGCTCATGGCCACCAAGAGTTCCATCCCGCCCGGGCTGCTGGCCATCAGCGGCGTCATCGGCCTGAAGGAGACCCTGTTCACCTGGCAGAACCTGGTGATGATCGTGGTGCTGCTGGTGCTCTCCACCTGGATCTGCTACGCCTCCACGCCCAGCGCCGAAAAGGCCAAGACCGCGGAGATGGCCGGCATCGTCTACCAGGATTCCAAGGAAGACATCGGCGCGCCCCAGCGGCCCGGGGACCGGCTGGAATTCAGCCCGCTCCTGACCCTGGTGCTCGTGGCCCTCGGCGTGATCTACATGGGCCATACCTTCTACACCCAGGGCGGGCTGGCGGCCCTGGACCTGAACACCTACAACTTCATGTTCCTCATCGCCGGCATGCTGCTGCACTGGCGGCCCCGCGCCTTCCTGCGCGCCGTGGCCAAGGCGGTGCCCATGTCCGGCGGCGTCCTGCTCCAGTTCCCGCTCTACGCCGGCATCTTCGGCGTGCTGATGGGTTCGCACCTGAATGAGATCCTGGCCCGGTTCTTCGTCTCCATCTCCACCCAGCACACCCTGCCCCTGGTGGGCGGCCTCTACTCGGCCCTGCTCGGCCTGTTCCTGCCTTCCGGCGGCGGCAAGTGGGTGGTGGAGGCGCCCTACCTGCTGCAGGCGGCCAAATCGCTGCACGTGAACCTGGCCTGGATGGTCCAGGTCTACAACGCCGCGGAAGCCCTGCCGAACTTCATCAATCCGTTCTGGATGCTCCCGCTGATGGGCCTCACCGGGGTCAAGGCGCGCGATCTGGCCGGCTACTCCACCCTGCAGATGATCTTCCATGTGCCGGTGGTGCTGGTGATGCTCTGGCTGCTGGGCATGACCCTGCCCTACGTCGCCCCGATCATGAATTAGCTCTTCAAATCCTGGGCAGTGGTGAACCACTGCCATTCGCTCCCCCAAGGGGAAAGGAACTGAAATGATAAAGAAAGTCGCACTCGTCACCGGCGCCATGGGTGGGTTGGGCACCGCCATCTGCCAGGCCCTGGCCAAGGATGGCTGCCTGGTGGCCGCCAACTGCCTGCCCGCCTTCCCCCCGGCGCCCGCCTGGATGAAGGAGCAGAAGGAGGCGGGCTTCCATTTCTACCAGGCCGAAGCCGATGTCACCGATGAGGCCTCCTGCATCCGCATGGCGGCCGAGGTCACCGAGGCCCTGGGGCCCATCACCGTGCTGGTGAACTGCGCCGGCATCACCCGGGACAAGTTCTTCACCAAGATGGACCGGTCCATGTGGGACGCGGTGATCGCCACCAACCTCACCAGCCTGTTCAACGTCACCCATGCCATCGCCCCCGGAATGGCCGAGCGCGGCTTCGGCCGCATCATCAACATCTCGTCCGTGAACGGCGTCAAGGGCCAGGCCGGCCAGGCCAACTATTCCGCCGCCAAGGCCGGCATCCTGGGCTTCACCAAGGCCCTGGCCCAGGAGCTGGTGACCAAGGGCGTGACCGTCAACGCCATCGCCCCGGGCTACATCGCCACCGACATGGTCATGGCGATCCGCGAAGACGTTCGCGAAAAGATCCGCGAAGAGCTGCCCATGAAGCGCTTCGGGCGTCCCGAAGAGATCGGCGGGGCGGTTTCCTACCTGGCCTCGGACATCGCCGGATTCGTCACGGGCGCCACCCTCAACATCAACGGCGGCATGCACATGTACTAGGACGCCAGGCGGAAGAAGGACCACCTGCCTGCCCAGGCCAGCGACGCCGGCCTGGGCGTCGCCCATTGGAACTATCCGCGGGCCACCTTCGGAGGGATCTTCCGGGAAAGCTGATTTCAGTCAAACTGTAGCAATCCAGAGGAGAGAACCACCATGGCAACAGAAACCTTCACGGTCGGCCAGACCTGCACCTACGGGCAGAAGATCGATGACAAGCTGGTGCGCGCCTTCGCCGAGCTGAGCGGCGACCGCAACCCCATCTGGCCGTTCAAAGCCTAACCCATGTTGAACCCGTCACAATACAGCGCCTTCGAAGCCATGCAGGCCCGCTTGCAGGTCGCGGCATCCCTGTACGGCCTGGAAGACGCCCTCTTCCAGGTATTCATCGCACCCATCCGCTCCCTCATCGTCAGCTGCCCGGTCCAGATGGACGACGAGCGCTGGCGCATCTTCACCGGCTACCGGGTGGAGCACAGCCGGGCCCGGGGCCCGGCCAAGGGCGGCATCCGCTACGATCCCCTGCTCACCCTGGACGAAGTGAAGGCCGGCGCCGCCTGGAACACCTGGAAGACCGCGGTGGTGGACATTCCGTTCGGCGGCGGCAAGGGCGGCGTGGTGTGCGATCCCACCACCATGAGCTGCGGCGAGCTGGAGCGGCTCACCCGGCGCTACACCGCCGAGATCATCGACTGCATGGGCCCGGACCGGGACGTGCCCGGCATCGACATGGGCACCAATTCCCAGGTGATGGCGTGGATGCTGGACACCTACATCATGCACACCGGCCAGACCGTGCCGGCGGCGGTCACCGGCAAGCCGCTTTCCCTGGGCGGCAGCCTGGGCCGCACCGAAGCCACCGGGCGGGGCATCCTCATCTCCGCCCGGGAAGCCATGCAGCGCCTGGGCAAGCCCCTGGCGGGCACCTCCCTGGCGGTGCAGGGCTTCGGCAACGTGGGCGCCCAGAGCGCGCACCTGCTCCATGACGCCGGCGCCCGGATGGTGGCCATCTCCGACCGCAAGGGCGCCATCCGCAACGACCGCGGCCTGGACATCCGCGCCCTGCTCAAGCATCACGCCGAGTGCAGGACCGTGGTGGGGTTCAAGGAATCCGAGCCCATGGATCCCAAGGAACTGCTCACCCTGCCGGTGGACATCCTGGTGCCCGCCGCCACCGAGAACCAGATCACCGAGGACAACGCCGCCAAGGTGCGGGCCAAGGTGGTGGTGGAAGGCGCCAACGGGCCCACTTCCCCGGAGGCCGACCCCATCCTGCTGGACAACGGGGTGCTGGTGGTGCCCGACATCCTGGCCAACGCCGGCGGCGTCACCGTCAGCTATTTCGAGTGGGTGCAGAACCGCATGGGCTTCCACTGGGGCGAGCGGGAAGTGAACGAGCGCCTGGTGGAATACATGACCCACGCCTTCGCGGCGGTGTTCGCCACCACCGACAAGTACCGCACCAACCCGCGGATCGGGGCCTACATCCTGGCCCTGGACCGGGTAAGCCAAGCCCTGCACGACCGGGGCTTCTACGCATGAAAAGGCGGACCGGCCCGGACTGCCCGGGCCGGCCCGCCTGATTTCCTAAAGCTTGAACCGCTGGACCAGCGACTGCAGGTTGTCGGCCACCTTGGCCAGCTCCGACGCGGTGCGGGAGATCTCCTGGGTGGTGGAGGACATCTGCGAGGTGGCCGAAGCGGTGGCCGCGGTCTCCTGAACGTTCTGCTCCACCCGGCGGGCCACTTCGGCCCCGGCCCGGCTCTGTTCCACGGTGGCCGAGGTCACCTGCCGGGTCTGGATGGCGACCTGCTCGAGGCTCGTGCGGATCTGCTTGAGCAGGTCCACCGTGGTGGCCACGGTGGCGGTGCCCTGGCCCACGGCGTTGCGGGCCGCCTGGATGTGCTTGGCGATGTCCTTGGCGGAAGTTCCGCTGCGTTCCGCCAGCTTGCGGACCTCTTCCGCCACCACCGCGAAGCCCTTGCCCTGGTCGCCGGCCTTGGCGGCCTCGATGGCGGCGTTCAGGGACAGCAGGTTGGTCTGGTTGGCGATCTCGGTGATGACGGTGATGGCCGAGGCGATCTGCTCGGCGGTGGTGGTGACCCCCTTCATGGCCTCCTGGGTGGCGCTGCCGGCCTCGTCGCCGCGCTGGGTGGCGCCCAGGGCGCTCTCCATCAGGCCCAGGGTCTCCTGGGCGTTCCGGCTCACCTGGTCGATGGAAGTGGACAGCTCCTCCACCGCCGCGGCCGCCTGCTCCGAGCCCTGCCGCTGGGAGTTGGTGATCTGGGCGATGGAATTGGTGGTGGCCGCCATCTGCTCCGCGGACGCGGACAGTTCGGTGGCGGAGGACGCCAGGGTCTGCACCCCGTCGGACAGCCCCTTAAGCATCTCCCGGATATGGGTCAACATGGTCTGGTAGGCCCGGGCCAGTTCACCGTACTCATCATGCCGTTCCCGGCTGGCCAGGGACACGTCATTGGTGAAATCCCCCTTGGCCAGGTTCTGGGTGGCGGCCAGGAGGCCGTCGATGTCCGCCACATAGATGCGGGTGATCGCCAACCCCAGCAGCACCGCCAGCGCCAGCCCCGCCACCAGCGGAACCCCCACCGCCCACTCCACCTTGGTCTGGGTGCCATCCGCCTTGTCCGAAACCGCCTGGGTGACACTGTTGCGGTAGTCCAGGTACTTGTTGCAGGCGCCTTCCACCCTCGCCTTGATGATGCCGCCCTCCTCCAGGTACTTGGCCGCCGCATCCGCATCCTTGCCGGTGGTGGCCCACTCCTGCACCTGGGTGTTCACGGCCTTGCCGGAAGCCAGGTCGGATTCGATCCCCCCCAGCAGCGCCAGGTCCGTGGGGTTGGCGGAGGCTTTCAATTCATCGATCGACTTCTTGTATTTCACTCGCAGCTCGGCCAGCTTGTCCTTCTTGGCCTGCTTGCCGGCCGGGGTCCGTTCGCCGATGAGCTCCCAGATGGTCAGGTTGATTTCCCCTATGGAACCAATCATTTCGTGGGTAACCACGGACTTGTGCATTTCCTGCTTCACCGAGGCGCGGGCGGTGCTCAACCCGCTCAATCCCCACCAGGAAGCGCCCGAAATGATCAGCAGGGCCAGCCCCAGGGAACCGAAAGCCAACGTCAAACGCTTCCAAATCTGCATGTTCTTCAGAGTCAACATAAGGATGCACCCCATCGACAACCGCAACCGTAGATTTTCCATATCTCAATAGCTATAATATTATTTTGAATAATTATAGTTTTGAGTCAAGCGAGAAGACGGTTTTCCGCTCCTATTTCATAGCGTCTTCAACGAGGCATAGGCCATTCCTGTCAGTCCTGATCCACCGGGACCCTGCGCGCGGAATTTTCCGGGAAAGGGTATTCCATGTGCCGGGCCGTGGCCCGGGCGACCGCCTCGCCGTGGTAGCGGCGCACGATCATCAGGGCCAGATCGATGCCCGCGGCGATGCCGGCGGAGGTCATGATCCTGCCTTCGTCCACCACCTGGGAGGCGCCTTCCACCCGGACCTCCGGGAACAGCTCCTGGAACGTGCCCAGCGAGCGCCAGTGGGTGGTGGCGCGGAGCCCGGCCAGCAGCCCGGCCTTGCCCAGGATGAGCGCCCCGGTGCAGACCGAAGCCACCAGCTCGGCCCCGGCCGCCTGGGCCCGCACGAAGCCGAGCAGAGTCTGGTTCAGCATCTCGGTGCGGGTCCCCATGCCGCCCGGCACCAGCAGGAGGTCCAGCGGCGGGCAGCCGGCGAAGGCCGCGTCGGGCAGCACCTTCATGCCGCCGGCGGTGGTGATGGTGGCCATGGTTTCGGCCACCAGCAGCACCTCGAACGGCGAAGGCTCCAGGCGGCGCCGCGCCTCGTCCAGCCGGGTCACCGACAGCACCTCGAAGGGGCCGCAGAAGTCCAGCACCTCCACATCGTTGAACAGCACGATCCCGACGCGTTTACGGTCCATGGCGGGCCTCCGTCAGATAGTCTGCGCTATTTCCCGAAGTTTGGATTCTCCAACACCGCCCAGCGTTGCGAACTCCGGCCAACGGGTCACGGCCGCCCGCACCTGGGCCATGACCGCCTCGGCTTCTGCCGGGGGAACGCCCCGCTCCTGGGCGAGCCCCAGGATCTGCCCGTTTCCCGGAGCCCTGCCTTCCCCGGCCAGAGTCATGGTGTGCTCCCCGCCCGGGCCCGGGCTGAAACTGAGATCGTAGGCCGGGGTCAGGCGCCACTCCCGGGTGCCGGCATCCAGCATGAAAGCGAAGTTCTTGGCATGATCGTCCCGGTTGTGGGCGAACACGTTGAACACCATCTGCCGGAAGGCCTTCATCACCTGGTCGTGGTCGCGGGTGAGCAGCGCGGTCACCTTGAGCAGATCGGCGTAGTCACAGGAAGGGATCCGGAACTGGGCGTGGATGAGGTTGCCGAAGGAATGGAAATGGAACCGTTGATTGTGCTCGCGATCGAACCGCTTGATTCCGAAATAGCGGTTGCCATCAGGAGTCTCGAACAAGCGGGTGTCGGGCAGGTCCAGCCCGGCCGCCCTGGCCATGAGCGAGTATGCGTATTCCACCGCTCCGGCGTCGCGGCCGTCTTCCTTGGCTGGGAATTTGACCATCCAATGGGCATAGCCGTCGGGCAGCGCCTCCACTCCGGAAACCAGCGCATCCCTGGCCGGGTCGAAACCCACCAGGACCTTGGGCCGCGCGCCCCCGGGAGAGCCTCCGGCGCGCAGCAGCTGAGGAAGCACCTGGCCGGTCTTGCCGGAAAGCAGATCCCTGGATTGCCGGGCCATCGCCTCCAGATCCAGGCGGTCGCCGTCGGCCGCTTCCGGTCCGGCCGGCGGATGGTAGGTAAGCGCGCCCATGGTATGGGTCCCGAGCCAGCCCAGACGCTCCAGCGGGCCGAGGCTGGCCGGGTCTCGCCCGAGATTGCGGAAGTGCTGGTCCATCAGTAAAAGCCCCCAACCATCGGGGAGGGAATCAGCGAACACCCCCGGAAGCGGACCGAAGGCGAGATCCTGGTGGGCGAACAGCCCCCGCTGGAAGGGCAGGCGGAAGGGAGAAAGGTTCAGGCCGGTGCTCAACCAGCTTTCCTGGTATTCGAAAAAGATCTTCCCTTGCTGCTCGACCAGCGTTCCCACCGGACGCGGGGCGTCCCCGGCACGGGCCATGAAGCGCACTTCCAACTCCTTCATAGCCGCCCCCGTTTTCGAACCGGACGATCCACGCGCGCTTTCAAGTCGGCCAACGTACCAGCCTCGGGGGGTTCCAGGGCGTGGGTGAAATCCTCCAGCCGGCCCAGAGCGAAAGCCACCCTGAGCAGCAGATCCAGGGAAGCGGCGCCGGTAGTTTCAAACCGTTTGAGCGATGCCGGCGCGACCCCCGCCCGCCGGGCCAGGGTCGCCCGGGTCCAGGCATGCTGCAAACGCAAGGCCTTGGCCCGCTCGGCCAGGGCCTTGCCAGCCTCAAGGGGGGTCTGCAGGGATAGCAAAGGAGCATCCATGATACGGACAATATAATATCCGTTGAGTGGTAATTCAAGCCATAAAGGATCAAATAGTATCTAGAAGAGCCGAAGCACCCTCGGGTGCAGGTGGGTGGCGATGTCCACCTGGGAGGTGCCGTAAAGGGCCGCCAGGTCGTGCAGCCCGATGGCCGCGCCGCCCTGGGCGCCGATGATCACCACCTCCTCCCCTTCCGGGAAGGGGCGCGGCAGCCGGACCATGAGCTGGTCCAGGCAGGGCTGCCCCAGCACCGGACAGCTGGCGCCGCCGATCAGCACCCGGTTCCCCGGCACCCGCCGGAGCCCGTCGCCGTAGCCCACCGGAACCACCCCCACCAGCTCGTCCCCGGTGGCGCAGTAGGTCTGCCCGTAGCCCACGCCCCACCCGGGCGGCAGCATCCGGCACGAGGCCAGCCGCGCCTTCCAGGCCAGCACCGGGCGGTACTTGGGATCCAGCGGCTGGTCGATGCGGATGCGGATGCCCAGCACCACGTTGCCCACCCGGACCAGGTCGTAGCGCGCTTCCGGCAGGTGGAAGGCGGCCGCCGAATTGGCCAGGTGCACCCAGCGGGGGCGCAGCCGCGCCTCCTCCATGGCCCGGACCGCCCCTTTGAAGCGCTCCAGCTGCACCTGGTTGAGGGGATGGAGCTGATCGGCCACGGCCAGGTGGCTGAACAGGCCGTCCAGCCGGAGCCCGCCCGCCAGCGCGGCCTGGCGGGCAAAGGGCACCGCCTCCTCGGCGAACACCCCCAGCCGCCCCATCCCGGTATCCACCTTCAGGTGCACCGCCAGGCTGCGCCCCGCGGCCCGGACCCGGGCGGCGAACAGCTCCAGGGAAGGCCGGCTGTGCAGGGTGAGGGTGACCTCCGCGGCGATGGCCTGGTCCACTTCGTCGGCGGTGACCGGGCCCATCACCAGTACCGGCGCCCGGATGCCGGCCTCGCGCAGCTCCCGCGCCTCGCCGTAGCGGGCCACCCCGAGCCAGCTGGCGCCGCCGGCCAGCGCCGCCCGCCCCACCTGCACCGCCCCGTGCCCGTAGGCATCGCCCTTCACCACCGCCATGAGCGGGGTGCCGGTGTCGCCGATGATCAGCGCGCAGTTGCGGCTCACGGCCGGAAGATCCAGCTCGATCCAGGTGGTCGCCGAACCCCCGGCCCGACCGGTGCACGTAGCCATGACCACCAGCGTAACCTAGTCGGTGGTCTACAATTCAGTAATCACCTGAACCCGGAGGCGCCTGCATGGCCCAGTCAAAATCACCCGGAAACCAGCAGCCCGCGCGCTTCAGCCCGGCCCTGTTCAAGTTCCTGCGCGAGCTCAGGGACAACAACGAGCGGGAGTGGTTCCAGGCCAACAAGGACCGGTTCGAGGCCGAGGTGAAGATGCCCCTTCTGGGCTTCATCATGGCCTTCGCCGAGCCCCTGGGGCGCATCAACAAGCACTTCCACGCCGATCCCCGGCCCATGGGCGGCTCCATGTTCCGGATCTACCGGGACACCCGTTTCGCCGGCAACAAGGACCCGTACAAGACCAACGTGGGCGCCCAGTTCCGGCACCGGGACTGCAGCAAGGACGTGCACTCTCCAGGCTTCTACCTGCACCTGGAACCCGGCGGCTGCTTCGCCACCGCCGGGCTGTGGCGGCCCGACCCGGAATCCCTGCACAAGGTGCGGGAACGGATCGTCGCCCACACCCGGGCCTGGAACGCCCTGGGCAGGGCCGGCATCGAGGTGAGCGGCGACGCGCTCAAGCGGGTGCCCGCGGGGTTCGACCCCGCCCATCCCGCCGCCGAGGATCTCAAGCTGAAGGATTTCTACACCTACCATCCGTTCACCGAGCGCGAGGTGTGCGCCCCGGATTTCCTGGAGCGGTTCACCGAGGAGTGCCGGCGCACCGCGCCACTCATGGGGTTCCTCAGCAAGGCCCTGGAACTGCCCTGGTAGTTCACGGCACCAGGGTGAGGGTGTGCCGCGCCGGCCCGGGCCGGCCGCCCACCCAGTCCCGGTGCCCGTCGCCGTAGTTGGGCCACAGCGGGTGGCCGCTCTTCCTGTCAGGCCTTGGCCGCGCCCTTGTCGCCGTCCGCCGCCTTGTGCTCCAGCGGCACCAGGGTGATCATGGGCGAATTGATCTCGACGTTGACCCCCTCGTCCGCATGGATCTGGCTGACCGTGCCGGCCATGGGGGCAGTGTATTCGTTCTGCATCTTCATGGCCTCCAGGATGAGGATGGGCTGCCCCTCCTCCACCACTTCGCCCGGCTGCACCAGCAGCTTCAGCACCCGCCCGGGCATGAGCGCGGACACCAGGCCGCAGGCCCCCTTCTTGCCCCGGGCCATGGCCGCGGCCAGCAGGATCTTGTGCGGGTCCTGGAGGGTGAAGTCGTAGGCGCCGTCCAGCAGGCTGGCGCGGAACCCGTGCAGATCGGGGTCGATGCTGCGCATGCGGTCGATGTTCACACCCACCGAGTGGTTGTCCATGATCACCGAGTAGCTGGTGGGCTCCACCCGGACGATGTCGATGAGGGTTTCTTCGCCGTCCCAGATCATGACGGTCTTGCCGCCGCTGCGGCGGATTTCGAGTTCGTGGGTTTCGTCGGCAATGACGAGCGTGCGTTTCATGATTCCATCCGAAAAACAGGGCTTGCTGTTCGTTGCTACAACCGGCTGAACTTTCCGTAGGTGCGCCAGCTGTCGCTGCCGCAGTCGCATTCCTCGGGCCGGGCGGGCTGCTGGGCCCGGCGCTCCTCCAGCTCCAGTTCGTCGAACAGGGCGGCGGCCACGGCGAACTTCACGTTGGCGCCGAGCTTCTTCTGCTTCCACCAGGGGTGGTCCAGCATGCCGGTGTGCAGGTCGCCCTTCAGGAACGGCTTGTGCTCCAGCAGGGCCTTGTGGAAAGCCACGTTGCTGCGCACCCCGCCCACCCGGTACTCGCTCAGGGCGGCATGCATGCGCTCCAGCGCCTCGGCGCGGGTGGGGCCCCAGGTGGAGAGCTTGGACAGCAGCGGCGCGTAGAACGGCGAGAGCTCCCATCCGGGATACACCCCGTTGTCGTCCCGCAGCCGGTGCCCGGCGGGGGTGCGCAGGTAGATGATCTTGCCGGAGCTGGGGGCGAAGTCCCGGTCCGGGTCCTCGGCGTTGATCCGGCACTGGATGGCGTGGCCCCACAGGGGGATCTGCTCCTGGGTCATGGGCAGCTTCTCGCCCCGGGCGATGCGGATCTGCCACTTGACCAGGTCCTGGCCGGTGATCCATTCGGTGACCGCATGGCCGCCCTGGATCCGGCAGGTCATTTCCAGGAAGTAGAACGAGCCGTCGGCATCCATGAGGAACTCCACCGTGCCCAGCCCCACGTAGCCCACCTTGCGGGCGATGGCCACCGCGGCCTCGCCCATGGCCCGGCGCTGCTCGGGGGTCACCGAGGCGGAAGGCGCCTCGTCGGCCACCTGCTGGAACCGGCGCTGCACCGAGCCCTCCCGCTCCCACAGGTAGACGTAGTTGCCGTGCCGGTCGCCGGCGATCTGCAGATCGATGTGGCGCGGGTGCACCAGGGCCTTCTCCAGGTAGACCCGCTCGTCCCAGAAGGAGAACAGCGCGTCGCCCTTCACCCTGGGCAGGGCCCGGCGCAGCTCTCCGGGCGACTTCACCAGGCGCATGCCCTTGCCGTCCCGGCCCGCCACCGGCTTGAGCATCAGCGGGAAGCCCAGCTTCTTCGCCTCGGCCATGAGGTCCTCGTCGCCCAGGGTCTCGTGGATCCCCGGCAGCACCGGGCAGCCCACGGCTACGGCAATCTCCCGTGCCACGATCTTGGCGTTCATCTGCTCCAGCACCTCCGCCGAAGGGCCGATCCAGGTGAGCCCGGCCTCCTGGAACTTGCGCACCGCCTCGGGATCCTCGCTCAGGAAACCGTAGCCCGGGTGCACCGCGTCGGCGCCGGTCTTCCGGCAGACCTCGATCAGCTTGTCCACCCTCAGGTAGCTTTCCCGGGAAGGCGTCGGCCCGATCGGGTAGGAGCCCACCGCCAGCCGCACGTGCATGGCGGTGCGGTCGGAATCCGAGTAGACCGCCACGGTGGGGATCTCCATCTCCCGGCAGGTGCGCAGGATCCGGCAAGCGATATCGCCCCGGTTGGCGATGAGCAATTTGGTGACTGGCATGGCATTCGTCCTCAGAGTTGCCAGGTGCCCATCCCGCGGGGGGAAATTCGGGCATCATGGAGTGGTGCGACCTTACAGCCTACCAAACCTGATACAAACGTCTACAATCTCGGTGGTCTTCTGCCTGGTGGCCCTCGGCTGCGGCCGCAAGGGAGACCCCATCCCGCGGCCGCGGACCGCCCCGGCCGCCTGCGTCATCCACTGGGTTTCCCCGCGGATCCTGGAAGTGCAGCTGCCCGGCCGGGATGCCCTTGGGGGCAGGCTGGTGGGCCTGGAGAAAGTCCGCGTCTACTATGTCCCGGTGGGGAATGCCAAGCCGACCGCGGATCTGGTGCTGGCCAAGGGCCAGGTGGTGCTGGAGCGCAGCCGGCCGAACCTCCCGAACCCGGGCCGGCCGGTGCAGTTGGACCTGAAGCAGATCGGCCGGCCAGCCGGATGGCTGGTGGCCGTCGCCCTGCGGATCGGGGACGTGGTGGGCGCGCCCAGCGAACCGGTGCCCTGGCTGGATCCAAACTTCTAGCGACCCTTGCCGGACCACCATCGGTCCAGCCTGTTGGGTTACCGCCACTTCTGCCGAGCCTTGGCGGAACGGCGAATGCCGCCACGGGAGAACGGCCTAGGCTCGACCCGACTTGCCCGCCAGCCGGCGCAGGAAACCCAGTTGCCCCAGATGGTAGGCCTCATGCCAAGCCAGGTAGCCCAGCGCGCCGCCCACCGTGTCGGAGCCGTCGGGCAGGGTGCGGCCGAAAGGTTTGGCCAGGTCCTCCGCGGTGAGGGCTTCCCAGCGGCCGGCCATGGCCTTCTGGGCCGCATGGAAGGTGCGCACCAGCGCCAGGGGATCCAGGTCTGCCGGCACCTGGGCGGGAGACGTGCCCCGGCCGAACGCGGCCTCCCAGGGCTGCGCCGCCGGCGCCGGGCCCACCAGGGCCGCCACCCGGTTGCGCAGCAGGGCCAGGTGCCCCACGATCCAGACGGCATTGTGCCCAACCGGGTCGGCCGCTCGCCAATCCGCCGCCTTGAAATCCCCCACCAACCCGTCCAGGGTGGAATCACCCACCGCGTAAACCTTCGCGATGCTATCCAGCTGTGAAATCAAAATTACCTCCACACGAAATGAATCCACCCCCAACCATACTCGTTCGCGGCCCGACTCGGCATGCCACGACCTGGCCTCTCCGAAAAGTTCTTACAATACGTCAGCAGCCACAATCCTGAAGGCGCAAAATCAACCAGGCGAGATGGGGGAAAGCCATGAAGTCCACAGGCCCAAAACGCAACGTGGAATCCGTAAAGGAGGCAGGCCCCAAGCCAGTGCCCTCTGTCCATGGACAGGTCGCCCAGCAGGCCATTAAAACCCAAGCAGCGTCGGAAGCATCCGCGGCCACCACTCTGAAACATTACGACCTGGAACAGTCTTTTGTCCCGGAGCTTCACATGCTCCCGCCTAACCAACGTGCTCTTTGGCAATCTCTTGGCTGTTTGCGGCATCAGGGATTTGTCCTGTATGGCGGGACGGCCATATCTCTTCGTCTTGGGCATCGGATTTCCATAGATTTCGATTTCTTTACGGAACGCGCGTTCGATCACTCTGCCCTCATCGCGGCTCTTCCTTTCAACGAAAGGTCGCAGGTTATTCAAGAGGCACCCAATACGCTCACTTTGTTGGTGGCCCCAGAGAATGGGGTCGGAGAAGAGGTAAAGGTTTCTCTCTTCGGAGGACTGACGACCGGGAGGGTGGGAAACCCGGAAGTGACCAATGACGGGGTCATTGTTGTGGCATCGCTCCTCGATCTGATGGGATCGAAGCTCAAGGTCATCCAGCAGCGGGCGGAAAAGAAGGACTACCTGGATATCCACACGATGATTGAGAGAGGAGTTCGTCTCGATGAAGGGCTCGCGGCAGGGAGGGCGCTTTATGGTAAAGCCTTCCAGCCCAGCGAGGCACTGAAGGCAATGACCTTCTTTGGCGATGGAGATTTGCGTGAACTTCCTGCAACGGTCCGCGAATCACTTATAAATGAATCGTCTTCAATAAAGAGCATCCCCATGGTCGCTTCCATTTCGTTAAGTCTTGGACTTGGAGACGTTTGATGGACCTGTGTGCAAGCGAAATGCTCCGGCAGGAGGCTGCTCGATACATCTGGTGGGAGACCCCCGATGAGGCAATGCTCCGCCCTGCAAGAGTGATCGCCCAGGTCATGAACATCGGGGACCTGGACGACGTCCAGAAACTTCTCAGTTCGATGGGTGCCGGGTCCTTTCGGGAAGTTCTCAGAAACGCTGAACCGGGATGGTTCAACGAGAGGTCATGGCACTACTGGCACTATGCACTAGGGGTATGTCGGCCGAATGAAACGGTTCCACCACTGCCCGCACGGCGATTCAACTGATTTGCTGGGCTCGAACGACCGGGACGTCCATCATCCTCGACACGGCCACCTCCGCCGGTGCCTCAGCCCTTGGCCCCCAGCCAGTCGCCCCACCAGCGCGCCGCCCACCGTATCGGAGCCGTCGGGCAGGGTGCGGCCGAAAGGTTTGTCCAGCTATAGCCAAAAAGGCCTTACAGTAAAAGAATTTTCTTGCTGAAATGACACAAAAGGATGATTCTGTGCCGAACGGAGGATCCCATGCTCAAGCTGGTGCCGGTCACGGAAGTCAAGCGTTGCGCCACCGAAGTCATCGCGAGCCTCAAGAAATCCCATACCGCCGTCATGGTGACGGACCGCGGGCGTGAAGCCGCGGTCATGGTCGATGTGGACACATGGAACAGCCTCCAACGCAGGCTTCAGATCCTGGATTTGGCGGCCAAGGGCGTCGCCGATCTCAGGGCTGGCCGGGTAACCTCCCAGGAGGATGCCAAGGCCCGTCTGGTCAGGTTCGCCCGGTGAAACTCCAGTGGGCCGACCGGGCCCTCCTTGATCTGGAAGACCTGCTGGGCTATATCGCCCAGGACAGCCCGGACGCCGCCCGGCGCCTCTATGCCAAGGCGTTCCGGAAGACCAGCTCGCTGGTCCGGTTCCCCGACCTTGGCGCCGTGTCACGGGAAGTGGGCGAGCCGTTCCGGGAGGTGCTGGTGAAGCCCCTGCGCATTCTCTACCTGCGCGAGGAGGACAGCCTCACCGTCGTGGCGGTATTCCGGGAGGAAGCGGACCTCCGCTGAAACCTCAGCCCTTGGCCCCCAGCCAGTCGCCCCACCAGCGCGCCACCGCCTGGGCCAGCTGGTCCTTGGGCAGGGGCCCCAGGGGTTCCGCCTGGCCCGAGGCGGTGACCGGGATGAGCACGTTGGCCTGGAAGCCGAACGCCTTGCCGCCGCCGATGTCGTTCACCAGGATCCCGTCCAGGTGCTTCATGTGCAGCTTGGCGGTGGCGTTGGGCACGTGGGCCTCGCTTTCCGCTGCGAAGCCAAGCAGCCACTGGCCGGGGCTGCGTTTGGCGGAAAGGGTGGCCAGCACGTCAGGCGTGCGCACCAGCACCAGGGTCTCGGGGCCCTCGCCCTTCTTCACCTTTTCCGGGGAGCAGGTCTGCGGCCGCTGGTCGGCCACCGCCGCCGCCGCCACCAGCCCGTCCTGGGCCGGCCACAGGGCCAGGCTGGCCTCCAGCATCTGCTGGGCGCTGCGCACCCGCACCGTGGGCACGCCCCAGGGCGCCGGCTGATCGCCGCCCAGCACCAGACTGACCCTGGCCCCGGCGTTGCGGAAGGCCCGGGCCAGTTCGATGCCCATGGCCCCGGAGGAGCGGTTGGTGAGGGTCCGCACCGGATCCAGGTCCTCCCGGGTGGGCCCGGCGGTGATCAGGATGGCCCGGCCTTCCAGGGCCGGGTGGGCCGGGCCGGCCAGGGTGTCCACTGCGTCGGCGATATCCGCCACTTCCGCCAGCCGGCCGGCCCCCTCCTCGCCGCAGGCCAGCATGCCCTCCGCCGGCTCCACCACCGTGTGGCCGAAGCCCTTCAGCCGGGCCACGTTGGCCTGCACCGCCGGGTGGGCCCACATGGCCCGGTTCATGGCCGGAGCCCAAAGCACCTTGGCCGTGGTGGCCAGCAGCAGGGTGGACAGCAGGTCGTCGGCCAAGCCGCCCGCGGTCTTGCCCATGATGTCGGCGGTG
>JARLGP010000097.1 GCA_031292735.1 Holophaga sp. | reverse complement strand
GGGCTACAAGAAGATGGAACTGGCCCCGGACGAGCTGATCCAGCGCATCATCGTGCCCAAGCCCGGCGGCCGCAGCTTCCACTTCTTCCGCAAGGTGGGCACCCGGCAGTCGCTGGCCATCACCAAGATCAGCCTGGCCGCCTTCTGCCGGGTGGAGCGGGACGCCGTGGCGGAGCTCCGGATCGCCCTGGGTTCGGTGGGCCCGACCCCGCTCCGGGCCCGGAACGCCGAGGCTGCGCTGCTGGGCCGGCCCCTGGACGCCCTGCCGGTGGAGGAGGCCCGCCAGGCCTTGCAGGAGGACATCAGCCCCATGGACGACATCCGTTCCAGCGCCCACTACCGCCGCGTGATCGCGGGCAACATCCTCGGCCAGATGGTGCGTGAGCTGGTCAAGGCAGGCCTTTGACCGCATTCTCCCATCCCCCCTTTCGCCACCCTGGTGGCCTTCGCCATCTGGCGCTGGTCCTGCTCTGCGCCCTGGGGCTTGCCCTGCAAGGCCAGGGCGCCCGGGAAGTGGTGGACATGGCCGGCCGCCGGGTGCTCGTCCCGCGGACCGTGGAGCGGGTGGCCACCCTGGGCCCGGTGCCGGTGATCAACAGCTTCGTGTTCCTGTTCGGCCGGGGCCCGGCCATCGTCAACGGGCTGCCCGAGTTCGCCCGGAACGGTCGCTTCCGGTTCCAGACCGTCTTCGCCCCATCCCTTCTGCGCGAGCCCAGCATGCAGGGCCCCGGGCGGGAACCCGACCTGGAGGCGCTGCTCCTGGCGGCCCCCGACGTGGTCTTCACCATGGACCGGGAAAGCATCGCGCCCCTGGAACGGCGCGGCCTCCGCACCGTCTACCTGTGCTGGCGCCAGCCGGAGGATGTGCAGCGGCTGATCCGGCTGATGGGGGAGGTGTTCGGCCAGCGGGACCGGGCCGAGGACTACCTCCGGTATTTCTCCGCCACCCTGGAGCGGGTCAGGGCCGGGGTGCGCGCCATCCCCCCGGCCCGGAGGCCGAGGGTGCTGTACTGCAACGTCCGCCGCCTGACCCAGGAGCACCTGATCGCGGAGTGGTGGATCGCCACCGCGGGCGGGCTCAGCGTGACCGACAACGGCCGCAGCGCGGAAGCGTTCACCTTCTCCCTGGAGCAGATGCTGGCCTGGGATCCCGACATCCTGATCGTGTCCGGATGGGACGACCTCAAGGAGCTGTACCGGGACTCCCGGTTCAGCCGGATGAAGGCCGTGCGCCGGCACCGGGTGTTCGTGGCGCCCATCGGTGCCCACCTGTGGGCCAACCGCACGTCGGAGCAGCCTTTGATGCTGTTGTGGGCGGCCCGGGTCATCTCGCCGAAAGCCTTCCCGGCCCTGGATCTGGTCCAGGAGGCCCGGGCCTTCTACGCCCGCTATTTCAACTACCGGATGAGCCCGGAGGAAGCCCGGGAAATCCTCAACGGAACGCCATGAAAGCCCTTAAGGAGCCGACCCCCATGTTCGAGCAGATGCTGAAGGAAGCCATGGACGCGCCGCCCTCGCCGGGCCTGGCGCTGGCCATCCTGGAGGAGTCCCGGGCGCCGGAACGGGCGCTCCAGCTGTTCCAGGCCGCCACGCAGGTGCGGGACCGGCACCTGGGCCGGACCCTGTGGTGGACCGGGGCGATCGAGGGGATCCTCCCCTGCAGGCTTTCGCCCATGTGCTCCTATTGCGCCTATCCCAGCGAGGCGCCATGGACCGGGCCCATGCTGGTGACGGCGGTCAAGGCGCTGGAGGGGCTGGGCCTCAGGCACCTGCACCTGAGCGGGGGCACCCGCGCCGAAGGCTACGACGCGGAAATCCTGGCCATGGTCCAGGCCGTCCGGGCCGTGTCCGATCTCGCCGTCGAGGTGAACCTGGGCCCCTCCCTGTCCCGCTCCACCGTCCGGAGCCTGAAAGAACTGGGCGTGGCCAGCATCACCAGCTCCCTGGAAACCACCAGCGAGGCCGTCTTCCGCGACGCCAAGCCGGGGGACACCCTGGCCGGCCGCAAGCGGCTGCTGGAAATGGCCGAGGCGGAAGGCCTCCGGACCCGGGGGATGATGCTCCTGGGGCTGGGCGAAAGCCTGGCCGACCGGATCGACTTCCTGTTCTACTTCAAGACGCTCCGGCATCGCCACCAGCTGCGCTTTTCCCGCCTGATGCCGCTTCCCGGCACCCGCTACGCGGAGCGGCCGCGCTGCTCGCCCTGGGAACTGGCGCGCACCGTGGCGGTGGCGCGGCTGGTGCTCCCCACGCTGGAACTGGGCCTGGCGGCGGGCAACAGCCACGATGACATCCCCCTGTGGTTTTCGGCCGGGGGCGGCAACCAGCTGCTGGGGGCGGCGGTCACCCGGGCCCGGGGGAAAACCCAACCGGGCGCCACCAGCACGCCGCTGGAACACGGCCTGGTGCTCAGCAGCCGCATGGCGATCCAGGAACGCTACGTCCGGGAAATGGGGCTCGCCATCCGTCTCACCCCTCCCGATTCCTGTGTCTGATCCGCGCCGGCCCGGCCTGCCGGTGCGGGCGGCGGTGCCGCTGCTGCTGGGAGGGGTGGCGGCCCTGGCCCTGGGCTCCCTGCTGCTCGGGCGGTACCCCATCCCGCCCGCCCAGGTGGTCGGGATCCTCGCCTCCCGGATCCTGCCGTGGACCCGGGACTGGCCGGACACCATGGCCACGGTGCTGCTCCAGGTGCGCCTGCCCAGGATCGCCGCGGCCCTCCTGGTGGGCGGCGCCCTGGCCTCCTCGGGGGCCGCGCTGCAGGGCCTGTTCAAGAACCCCCTGGTGTCGCCCTCGATCCTGGGGGTTTCCGCGGGAGCGGGCTTCGGCGCGGCCCTGGGCCTGCTGCTGTCCCTTCCCATGCCCATGATCCAGGCTGCGGCCTTCCTGTGCGGCCTCCTGGCGGTCCTGGCCACCCTGGCCATCGGCCGGGGCTTCGGGACCGGCTCGCTGACCATCCTGGTGCTGGCCGGCATCGTGGTGTCCGCGCTCTTTTCGGCGCTGATCGCCCTGGCCAAGGTGGTGGCCGATCCGGTGGACAAGTTGCCGGCCATCACCTTCTGGCTGCTGGGCAGCCTGGCCAAAGCCAGCGGGCGGGATGTCCTCCTGGTCTGCGCCCCGGTCGCCCTCTCCTACCTGCTGCTGCACGGCCTGCGCTGGCAGCTGAACGTGATGGCCCTGGGCGAGGAGGAGGCCATGACGCTCGGGGTGGATGGGCGGCGGGTCATGGCCGGGGTGATCCTGGCCACCACCCTGATGACGGCCGCGGCGGTCGGCATCAGCGGCATGGTGGGCTGGGTCGGGCTGCTGATCCCCCATCTGGCGCGCATGCTGGTGGGGCCCGCGTTCCCCGATGTGCTGCCGGTCTCGTTCCTCATGGGCGGCGGCTACCTGCTCCTGGTGGACGGCCTGGCCCGCGGTTCGGGGCACGGGGAGATCCCCCTGGGGGTGCTCACGGCCATCATCGGGGCGCCGTTCTTCATCTTCCTGCTGGCCCGGATGAAGCGGGGCGGGGCATGATCCTGGAGGTTTCCCACCTGGCGTTCGGCTTCCCCGGCGGGGCCATGAAGCTGGAGGACGTCTGCCTGGAGGCGGCGCCGCACCAGCTGCTCTGCCTGCTCGGGCCCAACGGCGCCGGCAAGACTACCCTGCTGCGCTGCATGCTGGGACTGCTGCGGCCGGACGCGGGCCGGGTGGCCCTGGCGGGCGCGGATATCCGGACCCTGGCGCGCCGGGCCCTGGCCAGGGCCATGGCCTACGTGCCCCAGCGCAGCTCCGTCCCGTTCCCGTTCCGCGTGGCCGACCTGGTGCTGATGGGCCGCACCCCGCACCTGGGGACCCTGGAACTGCCCGGCCCGGCCGATGCGGCGCTGGCCGTCCAGGCCCTGGAACGACTCGGGATCCTCGACCTCAAGACCCGGATGTTCGACGCCCTGAGCGGCGGCGAGCGCCAGATGGTCCTCATCGCCCGGGCCCTCTGCCAGGAGGCCCGGATCCTGGTCCTGGACGAGCCCACCGCCAGCCTGGACTACGGCAACCAGATCCGCATCCTCCGGGTCCTGTCCGAACTGCGCGCCGACGGCCACGCCATCGTCATGAGCACCCATGATCCCAACCACGCCCTGCTGGCCGCGACCCGGGTGGCGCTCCTGAAGGGGGGACGCATCCAGGCGCTGGGCGCTCCCGCCGAGGTGATCACCGAGCAGAGCCTCGGCTCCCTCTACGGGGCCCGGATCCGGATCCTCGCCGGCCGGGATCCGGAACGGACCCTCTCGGCCTGCGTGCCGCTGCTGTGACCCGCCTGTATCGCATCGGACCCAATGATTGGGTCCCCTTTCTAGGAGCATTGCCATGAGTAGATGGAAATCGATCAGCCTGGCCCTGGTGGGCCTGGGGGCCCTGGCCCAGACCCCGGTGGAACTGGAACCCATTCCGGTCAAGGCCAAGCAGGAGAAGGCGCTGGTGGCGGAAAAGGGCAGGCAGGAAACCGTCAACCAGAGCGAGGTGACCCGGGAGGGCATCGCCAACCAGGGCACTCCCGGCCAATCCAACATCTGGAAGGAGCTCGACCTGCTTCCGGGCGTCCATTCGGAAACCGCCGACGCCTTCGGCTTCGCCTCCCGTTCCCCGCAGAACTTCCGGATCCGGGGGCAGGCGGGCATCGGCACGTCCCAGATGGTGGAGGGCATCCCGGTATGGGGCATCGAGACCCCGGGCAGCCGGGCCGACCTGTTCGACATGGAGAACTTCCAGTCGGTCACCCTGATCCGCGGGGCGGTGCCGCCCGATTCCGGCTTCGGCGGCGGCGACCTCGCCGGCGTGCTGGACATGCGCAAGCTGAAACCCGCCGACGAGTTCGCCATCACCGCGAACCAGGGCTTCGGTTCGCAGAACTTCCTGCGCACCTTCGCGCGGGTGGACAGCGGGCCGTTCGCCGGGGGCACCCGGGCCTATCTCTCTTTTTCCGATTCCAGCGCCGACAAGTGGAAGGGCTCCGGAGGAGCCCCGGATTACCGCCACAACCTCTCCCTGGGGCTCACCCGGGACCTGACGCCCTGGCTCAAAAGCGAGCTGTACGCCGACTACAACGAAGAGAAACTGCACGCCTTCCGCGCCCTCACCTACGCCCAGGCCATGGACCTGAAGGACAACGAGAACTTCGACTACAACCCGACCCTCACCGGCACCGCCGCCAAGGACATCAACTACTACGATTTCAACAAGGAGCGGGACCGCGACTTCAGCCTGATCGGCGTCTTCACGGCGACCCTCCCGGATTCCAGCACGCTGACCTTCAAGCCCTACTACTTCTCCGAATACCGCCCCGCATACTCCGCCAGCAGCGCCATCCCCGGGACGTCCACCCCCGGCATCCGGCTCCGCACCAACGATTTCACCCGGAAAGGCGGGATCCTGGAATACAAGACCCGGATCGCCGTCACCTCGCTCACCGCAGGCTGCTGGTACGAGGTCTGGAACTTCCCGATCAACGAGACCTACTACAGCATCTCGGGCAACGGCGCCCTGGTTCCGTACAGCGGGGAGTTCAACTACAAGCCGGTGGGCCTGGGCAAGGTCGCCAGCCCGTACGTGCGGGCCATCACCGACCTGGGACCGCTCAAGCTCGATTATGGCGTGCGCTACTTCCGCATGGACAACCCGGGACAGAACGGCTACACCGCCACCGGCAGCGTGGACCCCTCGGCCAGCTACCACAGCAGCGTTCAGGACGAATGGCTGCCCTACGCCGGGTTCAGCCTGCCGGTGTCACCGGCCTGGAACCTCTATGCCAACGCGGGGCGCAACTGCGCCCGCCCGCAGAGCTACCCGGAATTCATGCAGACCTACATCAGCTCCCGGGCCGCATACTCCAGCGCCGGGATCGTCATGCAGAACCTGGTGGACGCGGTGAAACTGGAAACCTCCGACAACTACGAGCTGGGCGCCCACTACACCGGCAGCCGCGGGTTCCTCCACCCGTCGCTGTTCTATGCCACCTATTTCAACAAGCTGTACAACGTCTGGGATCCCGCCGCCCGGAAGACGGTGAAGCAGAGCGAGGGGAAATCCATCACCTACGGCGCCGAACTGGAGGGCGGCGGCCAGATCACCGACACCCTTTCCGGCTACGCCTCGGTTTCCTGGATCCGCTCCTACCTCACCGACGACCTGCAGACCGCGCTGAACACCTTCGTGCCGGTGAAGGGCAACCAGACCCCGGACACCCCGCCGATCATGGCCAAGCTGGGCTTGATCTACAACCTTCATGGCCTGGAGATCGCCCCGGACGCCAGGTACCTGGACGTGCGCTACGGCGACTCCGCCAACACCCAGCGGGTGCCCTCCTACACGGTGGTGGACCTGAACCTGGACTACCGGATCAAGGCGGTCCCGCACTTGAAGAGCCTCGATGTGGGCATGAACGTCATCAACCTGGGCGACCGGCGCTACATCGGGCTGATCGGGTCGTTCGACGACACCCTGGCCTCGTCCTATCTGCCGGGGCCGCGCCGGGCCGTGGCCTTTCACGTGGGCCTGAAATACTGAGCCTGCCGCGTCCCGAAGGGCTTCAGCTCCGGCGGCCCCGGCGTTCCGCCTCATCGGGGTCCACCCGTTCCGTCCATCCGCCCCAGGTCCGCTCCGGCACGTCCGACTTCGGGAAGAAGGGCTTGATGTCCAGGAGGGGCGAGCCGTCCAGCATGTCCACGTCCTCCACGATCAGGGAACAGCCCTTCACCTCCACCAGCTTCACCACGCTCAGACCCAGGGCGTTGGGCCGTCCCGGATAGCGGCAGGCGAACACGCCCTTCGGCTCGTCCACCATGAAAGGCGTCACCACCAGGGGGCCGGGCTTCACCCGGTGCAGGAAGTAGATCAGGTGCAGGTGGGAGAACTCCTCGATGCCCCGCAACCCCTCGGCCAGGGCGAGGTCCAGCTGGATCTCGCCCCGGATGCCCCGGGCGAAGCACGGCTGGATGGGGGTGTGCTCCGGTTCCTGGTGCGGGGTGCGGATGACGCCCAGGGACCGGAGCTCGATGGGCGCGCCGAAGGGGGGAAGGGCGGGGCGGTTCATGGCGTCCACTATAGGCGGGTTCCAGATCAATGTATTCTGGAAAACACATCGATGGGTGACCCGGCCCCCTTCCACCTGCGCCAGCGCCATCCTGCTTCCGGGGGGACTGAACATGCGTCTGCATCGCTGCCTTGCCATCCTGCTGGCGCTTGCCGGGGCCGCCTGGGCTCAGGCCGCCGAGCACGGGATCGTCGCCGCGTCCGCCGGCGGCGAGGTGTGGAATGCCCTGGGCTGGGGCAACCTGCTCACCGGAGAGCTGGAGCCGTCCCGGGAAGCAGGCTGGACCCTCCGCGCGGACTGGGGCTCCCTGCGGCTCGGGGCGCGCCCGGGCCTGGCCCGGGGGAGCGCCACGCTGTTCGTGCCCTCCGATGCCATCCAGGTGCTCACCCCCGGCCTGCCGGCGGACAACGTCCTGGAAGCGGGGGTCGTGGAGGAACTGATCCCCCTGGGGGG
>JARLGP010000014.1 GCA_031292735.1 Holophaga sp. | reverse complement strand
CGGCCCCCGCGCCGGTCCCGCAACCGGCCCCCATCCCGGTCCCGCCGCCTGCCCCGGCCCCGGACAGCCATTCCGGGACGCCCTACTCCACCATGGACGCGGCGGCCGCGGCCCTGGATAAGGATCCCGAGGGCGCCCTGGCCTTCTTCGACAAGACCGTCGCCGCCGATTCCGGCAACGAGCAGGCCTTCGCCCTGCGCATCGTCGCGCTCTACCAGCTGGGCCGCTACAGCGCCAGCTCCAAGGCGATCCGCGAGGCCCGGGAGGCCGGGCACCCGCTCTGGCCCATGGCCCTGAAGAACCCGCCGCTGCGGGCCATGCTGGAACGGGACGTCAAGGACCCGCACCTGCCCAAGCGCAAGGCGCCGGCTGCGGCAGCGGCCCCCGCCCCGGAGCCCGCGACCTAGTCACAGTGGGACTGGTCCTCCACCGCCTTTTTCAGGGTTTCCCCGGCCTCCTCGGCCCCCTCTTCCGCCCGGTTGCGGGCCCTCCGCCCCAGGCCTTTCAGGTCCTCGCGCAGCTCAGGGCCGGTCTTGGGCGTATTGAGGGCCACCAGCAGGCCGCCGATGGCGGCGCCGGCGACGAACAGCAGTAATGATTCCCCCATGGAACTACCGTTGGGTTCGCTCATGGTGTTACCTCCCCACCCATCAGGTGCGGGAAGGCGATGCTTGGTTCGGAACGGAGGGGGATGGGTAGTCTGACCATTCCCCGCCGTTCCTCGCCCGCACTAGACCGCGGTCGCCAACTCGTCTTCGCAGCGGCGCAGGAACCGGTCGACGGTCGCGCGGTCGGCGCTGCCCGGGCGGTTCTGCCACGGGCTGTGGCGCTGCCAGAGCTCCAGCATGTCCTCGGGGCAGCCCACCCGCTCATAGATGGATTCCACCACCACCGCCAGCGCTTCGGGACTCAACGGGGATTCCAGGGCGTCCTTGAGCAGGGCCACCCGCCAGCGGTCCTGGGCGCGGCCCCAACGGTTGCCGCCGGGGCGGGGGACCTTGCCGGTGCACTCGGCGCAGGCCGCCCAGAGGGCCTCTTCGAACCGGGTCAGCCCTTCGCCTTCCAGGGCGACCAGCTGCCGGCAGCAGGGGCCGCCGAAGCCCTGTTCCAGCGTCCAGTCCTGGATCTCGCGGGGCGACAGCAGGCCGAAATCATGGCCCACCACCATCTCGTCCCAGCCGATGGGAGCGTTGCTCCGGGATTGACGGGCCAGCAGTCCGATCCAGGTTCCTTGAGTCATGATGCTACCTCCAGGGAAAACGTCGGGATGGAACGCCTCAGCCGAACAGCTGGAGCGCGATGTGGGCGGCGGCCCGGGCCGAGGTCTCCGAGCCTTCCAGGGCGGGGGCCAGCTCCATGATGTCGGCGCCCACCCAGGGCCGGGCCCAACGGTGGATGTTGCGCAGCAGAGTGAACACCTCCATCACGGACAGCCCGGCGGGAACCGGTTCGGCCACCGCCGGGCAGCAGGACGGGTCGAGCACGTCCAGGTCCACGCTCACGTAGGCCGGCCTCTGGCCCACCCGGGCGATGTCGCCCTGGAACTGGGCATTCAGGCGCTGGTCCTCCAGGTCCCAGGGGGTCCACATGCGCACTCCGGAATCCGCCAGGAACACCAGCTCCTCGCTGTCGAACCGGGGCGAGCGGAGCCCGATCTGGACCGTGTGCCGGGGGTCCACCAGGCCTTCCTCGATGGCCTGGCGCAGCCAGGTGCCGTGATGGTACTTGGTACCCCAGAGTTCGCCGTGGGCCGCGTCCGGATGGGCGTCCAGGTGCAGCAGGCCCAGCGGGCCGGCCTTGGCCGCGTGGGCGCGCAGCGCGCCCAGGGTCATGAGGTGGTCGCCGCCCAGCATCAGGGTGCGGGCGCCCTGGCCGATCCAGGCGGCCATGGTCTGCTGCACTGCGCCCAGGGCCTCTTCCATGTCGAAGGGGCGGGTGGGGATGTTGCCGCCGTCCACCCAGTCCGCCGCCGCCAGGCCGCGGCCGCCTTCGTCCTGGCCCTGCAGCCGCATGGGCATGGGCATCCGGCCCATGCCCATGGTGGCGTTGCGGATCGCCCAGGGGCCGAACCGCGCCCCGGGCCGGTTGATGACCCCGCCGTCGTACGGAGCGCCCAGCACCACGCCGGGCACCGGCCCCGCTTCGATCTGCATGGGCAGGCCCATGAAGGGCGTCAGCCCGGTGCGCAGGCATTCCAGAAGGGCTTCAGGATTCAAGATGACCTCGCGCTAGGAAACCAGCTTCAGGCGGGTGTAGCGGGCGCGGATGCGCTCCATGTCCTGCTTGTCGATGACCGACCAGAGCCGCCGGTCGCCCTTCCAGTAGAAGTCGTCCACCTGCCTGACCACCCTGGCGCCCAGGGCCTCGTGGACGCTGCGGGCGTCGTGGTTGTCGGGCTCGACCAGGAAGCGGCACTCGTCCACGTCCTCCAGGATGAGCTTTTTCACCATGGCCCGGATCAGCAGGTAGTTCACCCGGGTCTTCTGGTAGTCGGGATGCACCGCCAGGGTGGCGCAGTAGTTGATCTTGCCCTTGGGGAAGTTCAGGACGTAGCCCACCGGCCGTTCCCCGTCCATGGCGATGAAGCACCAGTCCGAGTAGAGGTCGGTGCACAGCCGGAGGTAGTGCGGGCAGAGCATTCCGGCGGCGTCTTCACTCCAGATCTCCCGCTCCAGCCGGAGCAGGTGTTGGAAATCATCGGAACCCACCGGCCGGATGTCGTAGCGGGGGGCGTTGGGCAGGGCATCTTGAATCTGGATGGGAGCCATTGGGCACCTCCTGATCTAGAAGATCAGGCCCGGCCGTGACGGCTTGATGCCGGGAGATCGCCGGAAGGCTCCTTTTCGGGAACAAACGCGTTAAGACGTCCTGGCCGAGTACAGCACCGCGTAGCTGCGCGGTTCGGTCTGGGCCGGATCCAGGCCCAGCTCGGCCATGGCCCCGGCGATGGCCTCCCGGGCCCCTTCCAGCTCCAGGAAGCTGCCGTACGGCGTATCGTCCAGGCAGGCCTCCAGCTCGCCCCGGACCCAGATGGCGCGGGTCTTCACCATCTCCAGCACCGGGGCGAAGCCCAGGGCCTGGAGAATGGCTTCCATGGCCGCCGGATCGGCCACTCCGGTCTCCAGCTCGGGGCGGATCTTCAGCTGGGCGTCGGGCACCCGGGCGCCCTTCCAGGTGAGGGTCGCCTGGTCGCCGTACTGGCGCAGCCGCAGCGCGCAGTCCTTCTCCAGCAGGGTCCCCGCCCGGTCCCACAGGCGGTTCGCCTCCGTGGCTTCCGGGTGCGCCAAGGTGAATCCGGCCTGGGCCAGACGCGGCCGCATCGCCGCGGTGGACGGGATATGCAGCTTGACTTCCACTTCCAGAGGTCCGGCATGTTTCATGGCAGTTGCTCCTCAAATGATTGCATCATGTGGTTGGAGGTTGGACCCGGCGGTGATCCCTAAACGTTACCTGTTTGCCAGCATGTTCATCGCGGCGATGCTCGTGTTGTTGGCGTTCGTCCAGGCGCCCCGATCCACTCGGGAAGGTGGGGCGATGGTAGCGGATGCGCCCCTGGAACTGTCAATGGAGAGCTTCGAGACCCTGGCCGAATACCGCCTCCTGGACGGCTGGGCGCCGCGCTTCCAGGGTGCCCAGGATCCGGACCAGGACAAGGCCTGGCCGTACGGCGGCGGCTTCGGCACCCCCTGGGAGCCGGCCTCGGCCTACCTGGCCGACCAGGGCCTGGCCATCAATGGCCCCAAAGGCCACAGCGAGGTGGCCCTCTGGCGCGGGCTGGAGTGGCGGCACTACCGGTTCGACGCGCCGATCGCCTCGGCCCGGCTGGATCCGGCCAAGGGCAACCGGCTCCTGGTGACGCTCATGCTGTCCCCCCTGCGGTTCGAGACCCGGCTTCTGGAGGTGCCCGAAGGCCGGGTGCTGTGGAGCACGGACAGCGGCCCCTGGAGCCGGTTCAGCTGGGATGGCCAGGCGGTGCTGCTGGGACTGCGCCCGCCGGGCCCGGCCACCGGCCTGCTGCTCACCGCCCTGCCGGTGGAGGCGGAGATCCCCCCGGCCACCCTGGCCCCCTGGGACGAGAAGGGCCTGCCCACCCCGCCCCGGGCCTGGCCCACCCGCCAGGAGCACCTCTGGGACGACGGCAAGGACCTGCCCGGGGCGCGCCTGATGGTGCCCTGGCAGCCGGGAGCCCGGCTCTGGTTTCCGCTGCGCGACCGCCTCTGGGTGTCCAGCGGCAACCTCTGGACCCTGTGGACCCGCGCCAAGGGCATCTGGAGGCGCGAGGCCGCCGGCCCCGGAGTGCTCTATGCCCAGCCGCCGCTGCAGATGGCCCTGACCGTCAGCGAGAAGAAGGACGGCTCCGTGCAGCGCAAGGCCGGGCCGCTGGACCAGGCCAAGTGGGAGCCGGTGCCGCCGGAGACCCCGCCCTGGCCGCCCTACGACCCGGCCTGGGCCTGGTGGTCCAGGGACCAGGCCGCCAGCGCCTGGGACGTGCGCTGGGGCACCCCCTCCCCGCTGCCCAAGGAGCGCCAGCGCCAGGCCCTGGTGCGGGCCAACCGCTCGGAATGGATCACCGCCTCCGGACTGCGGGCCTCGGTGCGGGGCTGGCTTCCCGGCGGGCCGGAAGTGGCCCTGCGGGAAGCCTCCGGAGCCGCCTGGGTCTGGGTGGGCGACCGGGCCCTGCTGGAGCGGCTCCAGCCCTCCGGAAGACTCGGCTTGGTGCGAAAGGCCCTGAAACTCCCCTAGGAGGGGCCGGTTTCTGTTAGCGTTAGCGCAGCCATTTCATCGAACACCGGCATCCCGAGGTCCCTCATGCCCCGTCTTCTCCTCGTGGACGACAACCCCAGCATCCACAAAATCGCCGAGACCCTGTTAGCCACCAGCGACGTTCAGCTGATTTCCTGCGACTCCGGCGCCCAAGCCATGGCCCTGGTCAACCAGGGAGACCAGTTTGATGTGGCGCTCGTAGACACCTCCATGCTTGGAATGGACGGCTGGGCGCTGCTCAAGCAGCTGCGCGAAACCGATTCCACCGCGCGGATGCCCGTGGCCATGATGGCCGGCGTGCTGGACATGGTCGACCCGGAAAAGCTCAGGCTGGCCCCCATCCAGGGTTTCCTGAAGAAGCCGGTGGAGCTGCGCGACCTGGGCGACCGGGTCAAGCGCCTCATGGAAATGCCGGTGGCGCCCCCGCCGCCGCCGCCCGTTCCGGTTCCGCCCCCGGAAGCGGCGATCACCGCCACCCTCCCGACCCAGCCGGACCTGCTCGGCGCGGACGACTTGAAGGGGGCGGACTTGCAGGGCGCCGAGGACGACTCCGACCTCCTGCTGCTGGGCCCCGACGACCTGCTGCCGGAGGCGCCCGAAGAGGAGGCCCAGGCGCCGGAAGCGGAACCCGAGCCGCTCGACCTGGAGGGACTGGACCTGGAAGGCCTGCAGAACCTCACCTTCCCCACCAGCGCCATGCCGGCCGCGGAAGCGCTGGAAGCGGGCGCGGCGGAGGCCCCGGCCCCGGAGGGCAACCCCGCCCTGGCGGTGCCCGAGTTCCTCCTGGCCGACACCCTGCCGGACCTGCCGGTGGAGTCCACCCAGGCGTTCGCCGACCAGCTGCCCGATCTGGGCCCGGCCATGGACCACCCCATCGGCCAGGCCGAGACCGCGTCGGAGGGCTCCGGGAGCCTGCTGGAGCTGGGCGAGCCGATCGACTGGTCCGACGACAGCGACGCCATGGTGGGCATCGCCCTGGGCGGGCCGGAGCCCCCGGCCGCGCCGGAAGCGCCGGCCGCCGCGCCGGAGGTCATCACCCTTTCCGACATCCTCGATCCGCCCACCGCCTCCCAGGCGGCCACCAGCCTTTCCAGCCTGCTGGAAGCCCCCATGGCGCCCATGACGACGCCCGAGGTGCCCAGCCCCGAGCCTCCCCCGGCCGAGGCCGTGCCGGATCCCCTCGCGACCCTGCTGGCCGACCCGGTGCTCATGGACCGGCTGGCCAAGGCCCTGGTGGCGCGGCTGGGCGACCAGGTGCTGCGCGAAGTGGCCTGGGAGGTCATGCCGGACCTGGCCGAGCGGCTGCAGTCGAAGGAAGCCCGGTGATCACCGGCTACAACAGCGATGTCCGCCACGGCAGCCGGATCTTCCACGTGCAGACCGAGGACAAGGGGCTGGGCAACCCGAAGATCGAGACCCTGATCTACCTGGGCGGCGAGATCCTGGACAGCTACCGCGGCACCTACGAAGACCTGCTGGCCGAGCCGCAGCAGGACCAGATCATCCAGGCCCGCATGGACGAGCAGCACAAGTCCGTCATCCGGGACATCAAGAACGGCAAGTACGACACCACCCCCAACGATCCCCAGGTGGCCGAGCAGCACGTGTTCAACGACCGGCCCCTGGACCAGGCCATCCTGGAGTACCTGGCCCACGACGGCGACCTGGACACCCTGGAGCTGGTGCTGGACCAGCCCATCCGCCCGGTGTTCGGCCGGCCCTTCAGCTTCAGCATCCGGGCCCGGTTGTGCGCCAGCCAGAACCCGGTGGCCGGGGCCGACGTGGCGGTGCGGCTGATCTCCAGCTTCAAGAAGGCCGGCATCCTGGCCGGAGGCAAGACCGACGCCGACGGCAGCTTCAGCGCCCAGGTGGACCTGCCCCCGAGCCAGCCCGGCCATTGCGCCGTGGTGATCAGCTGCAGTTCCGATTTCGGCAACGACGAACTGCGCGCCCTCATTACGGATTAGCCCAACCAGCCGCGGCCCGGGGCTCCACGCCGCGCAAAAAGCCGATCCATCCGATACACTGGAAGCCTAGAGCTGATCCAGGAGGTTCCATGCCAGATACCCCAGCGCCATGCCTGCTCGATGCCAGGCAGATGGAAGTCCATCTACAGCGGCTGTGCCGGGAGATCGCCGCGGCCTTCGGCAACAACGAAGCCATGGCGCTGGTCGGCATCCGCACCCGCGGCCTGTACCTGGCCGAACGGCTGGCAGTCATGCTCCAGGACAACCTGCAGCGGGAGATCCCCCTGGGCGCCCTGGACATCACCCTCTACCGGGACGACCTGTCGGAATTGGCCGGCAGCCCCATCGTGCGCCCCACCGAGATCCCCTTCACGCTGAAGGACCGCACCGTGGTGCTGGTGGACGACGTGATCTTCACCGGCCGCACCATCCGCGCCGCCATGGACGCGCTGCTGGACCACGGCCGGCCGGACCGGATCTGGCTGGCGGTGCTGGCCGACCGGGGCGGGCGGCAGTTGCCGATCCAGCCGGACTTCATGGGCCTGAAGCTGGATGTGCCCCTCACCCAGCGGGTCTCAGTCAAGGTGCAGGACGTGGACGGTGTTGATGGGGTATTTCTGGAAGGACGAAGCTGAAATGACCGCACCCCGTTACCTCTTTCCCCACCGGCACCTGCTGGGCATCCAGCCGCTGAGCCCGGAAGACATCACGGCCATCCTGGACCAGGCCCGGGCCTTCGAGGAAGTCTGCGAGCGGCCCGAGATCAAGATCGTCCCGGCCCTGCGCAAGCGGCTGGTGGTCAACCTGTTCTTCGAGAATTCCACCCGCACCCGCAACAGCTTCGAGATCGCCGAGAAGCGCCTCTCCGCCGAGATCATCAACTTCGACGCCGACTCCAGCTCCCTGAGCAAGGGCGAGACCCTGGTCGACACCGCCATGAACCTCGGGTCCATGCGGCCCGACCTGATCGTCATGCGCCACTCCGCCCCGGGCGCCCACGCCCTCCTGGCCCGGCACATCCGGGCCAACATCGTCAACGCCGGCGACGGCGCCCACGAACATCCCACCCAGGCCCTGCTGGACGCCTACACCCTGCGCAAGCGCTTCGGCCGCCTGGAAGGCCTGCGCGTGGCCATCGTCGGCGATATCCGCAACAGCCGGGTGGTCCGTTCCAACCTCTGGCTGCTCACCAAGATGGGCGCCGAAGTGAGCCTGGTGGGGCCGCCCACCCTGATTCCCGAAGGCATGCAGGAGACCTGGCCCGACGTGAAGATCTGGAACGACATGGAGGCCGCCCTGCCCAGCCAGGACGCGGTCATGACCCTGCGCTGCCAGTTCGAGCGGGGCACCGGCGCCTTCATCCCCGGCCAGAGCGAATACGCCCGCTTCTACCAGCTCAACGCGGCCCGCATGAAGCTGTGCAAGCCGGACGTGGCCGTGCTGCATCCCGGCCCCATCAACCGCGGGGTGGAAATCACCTCGGAAGTGGCCGACGGCCCCAACAGCCTTATCCTGCAACAGGTCACCCACGGCGTGCCCGTGCGCATGGCCGTCCTGTTCCTTCTCTGCAACCCGCACGGGGAACAAGTTCCCTAGAAAGTAGTTTTATGATCTCCGGTCCGGTCACCCTCCTCATCCTCGACGGCTTCGGCGAAGGCCCGCGCAACGCCTTCGACGCCACCTTCGTCTCCGGCATGGCCCACCTGAACGACCTGCGCCGGCGCTACGCCGCCACCCAGCTGCAGGCGGGGGGCGAGGGGGTCGGCCTGCCCGAAGGCCAGTTCGGCAATTCCGAAGTGGGGCACATGAACCTGGGCGCCGGCCGGGTGGTGTGGCAGGAGCTCACCCGCATCGACGCCGCCATCCGCAAGGGCACCTTCCGGGAAAACCCGGCCATGGCCGGCCTGCTGGCCGAGCTCAAGGCCAGCGGCCGCCGGCTCCACCTCATGGGGCTGGTGTCCGACGGCGGCGTGCACAGCCACCAGAACCACCTGGTGGCCCTGGCCCAGTGGGCCCAGGCGGAAGGCGTCGCCACCACCATCCACGCCTTCCTGGACGGCCGCGACACCGAGCAGAAGAGCGCGGACGGCTACCTGCAGTGGCTGGCCTTCCAGCTGCGCGCCTGCCCCCTGGTGGGCATCGGCTCCCTTTGCGGACGCTACTTCGCCATGGACCGGGACAAGCGCTGGGAGCGCCTGCAGCGGGCCTGGAAGCTGCTGGTGGACGGCCAGGGCGAATGGCAGGCCGTGGACGCCCAGGCGGCCATCACCGGCGCCTACGCCCGGGGCGAGACCGACGAGTTCATCACGCCCACCCGGCTGGCCCCGTTCCAGCCCATCCAGGACGGCGACGGGGTGATCTTCTTCAACTTCCGCGCCGACCGGGCCCGGGAGCTGTGCCATGCCCTGGTGCTGCCCGATTTCGACGGCTTCCCCCGGGCCCGGGTGCCCAAGGTGCGGCTGGTCACCTTCACCGACTACGAGCGGGAGCTGGCGCCGTTCGTGACCATCGCCTACCCGCCCCAGAACCTGGCCAACATCCTGGGCGAGCAGGTGGCGGCCCAGGGCTGGAAGCAGCTGCGCACCGCCGAGACCGAGAAGTACGCCCACGTGACCTACTTCTTCAACGGCGGCCGGGAAGTGCCGTTCGACGGCGAGGACCGGCTGCTGGTGCCCTCCCCCAAGGTGGCCACCTACGAGCTGCAGCCGGAGATGAGCGCCCACGAGGTGGTGCGCGGCCTGCTGAAGGCCATCGACGGCGGCCAGTACCGCTTCCTGGTGTGCAACCTGGCCAACCCGGACATGGTCGGCCACACCGGCGACCTCTCCGCCGCCGCCAGCGCCTGCGCGGTGGTGGACGACGCCATCCGCCAGATCGCCGCCCACACCCTGGCCATGGACGGCGCCCTGCTGGTCACCGCCGACCACGGCAACTGCGAATGCATGCGCGACGAGAAGGGCAACCCGCACACCGCCCACACCCTCAACCCGGTGCCCGCGGTGCTGGTGGCCCGGGGCTTCGAGGCCACCCAGCTGCGCGCCGGCGGCGCCCTGGCCGACGTGGCGCCCACCCTGCTGAAGCTCATGGGCCTGACCCAGCCCAAGGAGATGGACGGGGCAAGCCTGTTCTAAGCGTATAGTATTCCAACATCAGTTTCGTTTTGGGAGCGCTCCGTGTCCCAGGACCTTCGGCCCCATCCGCCCATGGCCCCTGCCAAGCTGCTCGCCAGCCGGCGGAACGCGCGCCGCTGGGGCATCGCCCGGATCGTCCTGCTCTACGCCGTGTTCGCCACCGTGTGGATCCTGCTCTCGGACCACGCGGTGCGGCTGCTGTTCCGGAGCCCGGCCAGCGTGGAGATGGCGGCTTCGGTCAAGGGCGTGGCCTTCGTGCTGCTCACCTCGGGCCTGCTGATGACCATCCTCCTGCGCCACGTGCGCGGGCTGGCCGACTCCGAGCAGCGGCTGGAGCTGGCCGTGGCCTGCGCCAGCCTGGGCATCTGGGACCGGGACCTGGTGACCGGCACCACGGTGTGGAACGACCACATGTTCGAGCTGTTCGGGCTGCCGCCCCACTCCGCCGTTCCCGACTACCGGACCTGGCTGGAAGGCATCGTCCACCCGGAGGACCGCGCCGCCACCCAGGCGTCCGTGGAGGCCGCGCTCGCCGGCGAACGCTCCTACGAGACGGAATTCCGGGCGGTCCTGCCCGGCGGCGCCATCCGCCACATCAAGTCCGACGGCCAGGTGCTGCGCGATGCCGAGGGCCGGGCGGTGCGGATCATCGGCGTCACCCAGGACCGGACCCGGCAGCTGGAGACCGAGGCCGAGCGGCGCCGCCTGCAGGCCGACCTGCAGGCCGCGGAGAAGCTGGAGAGCATCGGCAGCCTGGCCGGGGGCGTGGCCCACGACATGAACAACGTGCTGGCGGCCATCATGGGCATGGCCTCGGCCCTGCGCGAGTCCCAGCCCGACCGGGCCGCCCTGGACAAGGCGCTGGACACCATCACCCGCGCCTGCACCCGGGGCCGGGACGTGATCAAGAGCCTGCTCTACTTCGCCCGCAAGGACCTGGATGCGCCCGGCCCGGTGAACCTCAACGCCATCGCCCGGGAGATGGTGCAGCTGCTCAGCTACACCACCCTGAAGAAGGTGCAGGTCAGCACCGATTTCCAGGAGCCCCTGGCCTGGATCCACGGCGACAGCGGCGCCCTGAGCCACGCCCTGATCAACCTGTGCGTCAACGCCGTGGACGCCATGTCCGACGGGGGCACCCTGCTGATCCGGACCCGGGACGGCACCCCCCAGGGGGTCACCATCAGCGTCAAGGATTCCGGCACCGGCATGAGCCCCGACCTGGTCCGGAAGGCCGTCGAGCCGTTCTTCACCACCAAGCCCCGGGGCAAGGGCACCGGGCTGGGCCTGTCCATGGTCTACGGCACGGTGCAGGCGCACAAGGGCAGCCTCGAGATCCGCAGCGAACTGGGCCAGGGCACCGAGGTGGTGCTGGGCTTCCCCGCCCTCCCCGCCCCCCCGCGGGAGGCCGCGGCCACCGCCGCGCCGGGCGCCATGGGCCCGATCCGGATCCTGCTGGTGGATGACGACGAACTCATCCGCATGTCCATCGGCCCGCTGCTGGCCGCCCTGGGCCACGAGGTGCATACCGCCGAAGGCGGCCAGGAGGCCCTGGACCGCCTCCAGGCCGGCCTGGAGGTGGACCTGGTGATCCTGGACATGAACATGCCCGGCCTCAACGGCGCCCAGACCCTGGCGCGGCTGCTGGAACTGCGGCCCAGCCAGACCGTGCTCATGGCCACCGGCTACAGCGACGAGTCCATCGCTCCGCTGCTGGGCGGCCGCGCCAACGTGTTCAGCCTGCGCAAGCCGTTCAGCCTGCGGGAAATCCAGAGCAAGCTCCAGGCCATGGGCCCCTTCACCGGTAGGTGAGGGCGTAGCGCAGCGGCCCCGGCAGCCTGGGGCTGGTGACGGTGACCTTGAGGGTGAGGGTAAGGGTAAGGGTAAGGATGTCACCATGGATCCTAATCCCCAGATTCGTTCCAAGTAGGAGTCTCTGATGAAATTCAACCGGGTCGCCATGGCGCTGTTCAGCGTGGTCATCGGCATCACCTTCCTGTACGGCGCCATGATCCTGTGGATCAACTGGCCCATCCGGGATTTCACGCTCAGCCGGAGCGGGGTGTTCGGGGAGAGCTTCGGGGTCATCAACACCATCTTCTCGGGGCTGGCCTTCGCCGCCCTGATCCTCACCATCCACCTGCAGCGGAATGAGCTGGCCGAATCCAAGGAGACCTTCCGCAAGGAGCGGTTCGAGGACTCCTTCTACCGCCTGCTGGGCTACTACCGGCAGAACCTGGATGACATCAAGATCATCGACCACAAGACTGAAACCGCCCACGACGGGGTGGCCGCCCTCTCCTACCTGATAAAAAAGCTGCACACGGCCATGCAGAAGTACAGCCATTTCATCGACTCCCAGGACGAGGACGACAAGAAGGCCTACCATTTCAAGTTGTTCATGGAAACCCAAAGGATCCTCACCCGGCAGACCCGGTACCTGGGCACCCTGGAGTGCCTGCTGGAACAGATCGAGAATGAATTGCCCACCGTCGAGGCCCGCACGCCGTACTGGCGGATCCTCATGTCCCAGCTCACCATCTTCGAGGTGAAATACATCTTCTACACCTGCCTGGTGGCCCCCGAGAACGACAACCTGCGCAGCCTCATCCACCGTTCCGAACTGTCCCGCCACCGGATCCTGGAAAGCACCATCAACCATCACCACCTGGACTTCTACCAGCAGCTGCACGGCTTCGAGATGACCCACCACAAGCCCAGGATGGTGCTGCCCTTCGACAAGCACGAGCTGCGCCGGATCCGCAAGCGGCTCAACCAGGCCGGGAGCATGATCAACAGCAGGAGCCTGGACGGCGATCAGCCCCTGCCGGACGACCAGGCCTGACTTCATTAAAGCCATTCATATCTATCTGCAAAATCAGAAACTTATTAATAAAATGAGATATGTTTAAATCCGAACCGGACTAACCTGGGCCGCTCACCAGCTCCCGTCCCGTTGGCGGGCGTTTTCCGGAGTTCCCATGCGAGCCCTGATCCCCTTCGCCTTGTGCTGCGCCGCCCTGGTCCCCGCGGTCCGCGCCGGCGACTTCTCCACCGACCCCGGCGGCGCCCTGTCGGCCCCGCTGGAAGACAAGGCCACCAGCTGCCACCAGATCGTCCTGGACGGCGCGACCATCCGCTACACCGCCACGGCCGGCCACCTCACCGCCACCCGCCGGGCCGGGAACGCGCCCGAGGCGGCCTTCTTCTACGTGGCCTACACCGCCGACGGCAAGGACCCGGCCACCCGGCCGCTGACCTTCTGCTACAACGGCGGGCCCGGATCGGCCTCGGTCTGGCTGCACCTGGGCTCGTTCGGGCCCAAGCGGCTGGTGACCGGCGACCCCGCCACCACCGGCAAGATCCCCTTCCCGCTGGTGGACAACCAGGAATCCCTGCTGGACACCACCGACCTGGTGTTCGTGGACGCGGTGGGCACCGGCCTGTCCGAGGCGGTGGCGCCCAACACCAACCAGACCTTCTGGGGGGTGGACCAGGACGCCGGCGCGTTCCGCGATTTCGTGCTCCGCTACCTGGCCGTCAACCAGCGCCAGCACTCCCCCCTCTACCTGTTCGGCGAATCCTACGGCACGCCGCGCACCGCGGTGCTGGCCAACCTGCTGGGCGCCGCCGGGGTCAAGCTGGCCGGGGTGGTGCTGCAGTCCTCCATCCTGGACTACAACGCCAACGGCGACATGGGCATGGGCGGCAGCTGCGCCAGCTTCCTGCCCTCCTATTCGGCGGTGGGCGCCTACTACCGGCTGGCCACCCCGGAACCCGCCGACCTGCCTCCCTTCATCCAGCAGGTGCGGGTATTCACCGCCGGCACCTACGGGCCGGCGGTGACCGCCTGGCTGGGATCGGGCACCCCTCCGGCCTCCGGCCTGGTGGCCAGGCTCCATGACCTCACCGGCATCGGCCTGCACCTCTGGCAGCAGGATCTCAACCTGCGGCCGCTGGACTTCCAGAGCGACCTGATCTCCGGCTCCCTGATCGGGCGCTACGACGGCCGGGTTTCCGCCCCGGACGGCAGCCCCCTGGCCAGCGGCGGCGACCCCTCCAGCAGCTTCCTCGCCAAGCCGTTCACCGCGGCCATCGCCAGCTTCCTGGACGGCTTCCTGGCCTACGGCCACGGCCCGGACTACGCCATCATGAGCGACGCCGCGGAGGACTGGGACTTCTCCCACGACGGCCTGGACCTGCCCGACACCATCCCCGACCTGAGCGCGGCGCTGGCCCGCGACCCCGGCCTCAAGGTCCTTTCGCTCAACGGCTACCACGACCTGGCGACGCCGTTCTACCAGACCGAGCTGGACCTGGCCCGCCTGGGCCGCCAGCCCAACCTGCAGCTCCGGCACTACAACGGCGGACACATGGTCTACCTGGACGACGGTTCCCGGCCGCTGGAAAAGGCCGACCTGGCGGCCTTCTACCAGGCCGCCCCCGGATGGGCCGGGCGGCCCGACCATGCCGCGGCCACCGCGCCGGAGCGGCTGGTCCTGCCGTTCCCGGCGCAGCCCGGCGACCTGGCCGCGCCCCTGCGCGATCCCTACGTGCCCCCCGCCCGGCGCCACCCCTCGCCCGGTTCCGCCACCACCGGCAGCGCGCTGCGGGCCCAGGTGGCGCGCAAGCTGGCCCAACCGCCCCAATAATTTCTTATCGACATGTTCCCGAACCCGCCTAGCATCTTCGCATCCGCCCGCAGGGGGCGGTCCCGATGCGATGGAGGGGGACATGGTGACCGAAGATTCCCGGACGTCAGGAGGACACGAGGCCGCGCCACTGAGCGAACACCAGCAGGCGGCCATCCAGCGCCTGCAGAAGGACGAGAACGTCATCCCCGCGCCCATCTGGTTGTCCCGGCAGGCCTACCTGGCCAACGACAACGTCGAGCGCACCCATGCCGAGCGGGACCCCGACGCGTTCTGGGCCGAGCGGGCCAAGCTGGTGGACTGGATGGAGCCGTTCCAGGAAGTGAGCAGCTTCGACCCGCCCCGCCACCAGTGGTTCAAGGGCGGCAAGCTGAACGTGACCGTCAACTGCATCGACCGCCACGTGTACTCCGAGCGGCGCAACAAGGCCGCCCTCATCTGGGTGGGCGAGGACGGCGAGGAGCAGACCTACACCTACGGCCGGCTCTACCGGGAAGTGAACCGGCTGGCCAACACCCTCAAGCGGCTCGGCCTGAAGAAGGGCGACCGGGTGATCATCTACATGCCCCTGACCCCCGAGGGGGTGATCTCCATGCTGGCCTGCGCCCGCATGGGCGCCATCCACTCGGTGGTCTACGCCGGCATGGGCACCCAGGCGCTGCGCGCGCGCATCGAGGACTGCCACGCCAGCATCGTCATCTGCTCCGACTTCACCTTCCGCCGGGGCAAGCGGGTGGAGCTCAAGCCCACGGTGGACGAGGCGGTGCGCGACCTGATCTTCGTGGACCACGTGATCGTCCACCGGCGCGGCTCCCGCCCGGGCGACGCGCCCTACGCCTTCGAATCCGAGCGCGAGCACGATTTCTACGACATCCAGGAATCCCGCGGCATCCACTTCCCCCCCGAGCCCATGGACGCCGAGGATCCGCTGTTCATCCTGTACACCTCGGGCACCACCGGCACGCCCAAGGGGGTGGTGCACACCACCGGCGGCTACCTGGTGGGGGTGACCTACCTGGCCAAGGCCTTCTACCAGATCACCGACCGGGACATCTACTGGAGCACCTCGGACATCGGCTGGATCGTCGGCCACTCCTTCATCGTCTACGGCCCGCTGTCCTGCGGCGCCACGGTGTTCTGCCGGGAGGGCGTGCCGGACTATCCCAGCCCGGAAGTCACCTGGGAGCTGTGCGAACGGTTCGGGGTCAACATCATGTTCACCGCCCCCACCGCGGTGCGCATGTGGATGAGCCACGGCCCCGAGGCGCCCGGCAAGTACGACCTGTCCCGCCTGCGGCTGATCGCCTGCGCCGGCGAGCCGCTCAACCCCGAGGCCCACGCCTGGGCCCAGAAGCACCTGGCCGGCCAGAGCGACGGCATGGTGGTGGACAACTGGTGGCAGACCGAGATCGCCGCGCCGGTGCTGGGCACCCTGCCCACCTTCGACGCCCGCCCGGGCAAGGTGGGCAAGGCCATGCCCGGGGTTTCGGCGGAAGTGGTGGACCCCCAGGGCAACCCGGTGCCCGACGGCCAGGGCGGCCTGCTGATCCTGCGCAAGCCGCTGCCCTACATGATGCGCACCATCTGGAACGACCATCCCCGCTACGAGCGCTACTGGCAGCAGATCCCCGGCGGGGTCTACACCGCCGGCGACATCGCGGTGCGCGACCGGGACGGCTACTTCGCCGTGCTGGGCCGGTCCGACGACGTGATGAACGTGGCCGGGCACCGCATCGGCACCGCCGACGTGGAAGGCGCCCTGGCCCGCCATCCGGCCGTGGCCGAGGCCGCGGTGATCGGCCTGCCCGACCCGCTCAAGGGCGAGCGGATCAAGGCCTTCGTGGTGCTGCGCCCGGGCACCGAACCGGGCCACGGCCTGATCGCCTCGCTCAAGGACCACGTGCGCCAGGACCTGGGCCCCATCGCCACCCCCTCGGAGATCGAGATCCGCGACGCGCTGCCCAAGACCCGCTCCGGCAAGATCGTGCGCCGCTACCTGAAGGCGGTTGAGATGGGCGAGGATCCGGGCGACCTCTCCACCTTGGCCGACTGACTGAAGTCGGGCAGGCGCCGATGGTTTCAGACGTTGGCCAGCGCCTGGTCCAGATCGGCGATGAGGTCGGCCAGGTCCTCGATGCCCACCGCCAGGCGCACCAGGCCGTCGGAAACCCCGCCGGCCAGGCGGGCCTCCCGGCCCATGCTGGCGTGGGTCATGGAGGCCGGATGGCAGATCAGCGTCTCCACCCCGCCCAGGGAGACCGCCAGGGCCGCCAGCTTCACCGAGTCCATGAGCCGCGCCCCGGCCTCCACGCCGCCCTTCACCCCGAACGAGATCATGGCGCCGGGCCCGGCCATCTGCCGCTTGACCAGCTCGTACTGGGGATGGCTGGGCAGGCCCAGGTAGCTCACCCACTCCACCTTGGGATGGCCTTCCAGCCACCGGGCGATCTCCATGGTGTTGGCCTGGGCCCGCTCCATGCGCACGGCCAGGGTCTTGAGGCCCCGGCTCACCAGGGACGCCTGGTGCGGGTCCATATTGCAGCCCATGATCACCACCATGGCCCGGAGCTGCTTGTACAGCGCCTCGGTCTTGGCCACCACGATGCCGCCCACCACGTCGGCGTGGCCGTTGATGAACTTGGTCACCGAGTGCAGCACCACGTCGGCCCCCAGATCCAGGGGCTTCTGCAGGTACGGGCTGGCGAAGGTGTTGTCCACCACCAGCAGCGCGCCGGCCGCGTGGGCGATCTCGGCCGCCGCGGCCAGGTCGGTCACCAGCATGGCCGGGTTGGAAGGGGACTCCACGTAGACGAGTTTGGTGGTGGGCCGGATCGAGCGTTTCAGCAGCTCCAGGTCGGTGGTGTCCACGAAGGTGGACGCCACCCCGAACCGCCCCATGTGCTTTTCCATGAGCACCCGGGACGGCCCGTAGACCGAGGCGGTGCTCACCATGTGCTCGCCCTGGTTCAGCAGCGCCATGTACACCGTGGAGACGGCGCCCATGCCCGAGGCGGTGGCGGTGGCGCCGAACCCGTTCTCCAACTGGGCCACGTTCTGCTCCAGGGCGCTGGTGGTGGGGTTGCCGATGCGGCTGTAGATGAAGCCGTCGGCGGTGCCGGCGAACCGGTCGGCACCCTGCTGGGCGTTGCGGAAGGCGAAGGTGGAGGTCTGGTAGATCGGCGTGGTGACGCTGCCGAGGGGGTCGTCGGGGATGCCTGCATGCACCAGCTTGGTGTTGAAGCCCAGCTTTCGAGTGTCCATTCAATCTCCTAGGGAAGGGGCCTGGCGAGGCAGCTTACCATTCTGCATTGGGGTTGAAGGATTTGTAACAAGGATGTCGCAACCCCGTGGGACAATTCAGGATCGGAGCTTTGAACCCACTCTTTCCTCATTCATCCCTGGATCCCTCAATGTTCAACCAGATCTTTGAAAGCGTGTGGGGGCAGGCCAATGCCCTGTTCTACCCTTTCCGGCGCCGACGCTACATGGACGTGGTGGTGGTGCTGGCCGGGCTGGCGATCCTGTTCGGCCTGGTCACCCTGGGCCGGCAGTGGACCGGCGCCCACCGCCCGGTGGTGGTGATCGACCTGTCCCCCTGGGCCCTGCCCAAGTACACCTTCTTTTCCATGATGCGGGGCCTGGCCGCCTACGCGATCTCCCTGACCTTCACCCTGGTCTATGCGTTCTGGGCCGCCAAGGACGCGCGGGCCGAAAAGCTTCTGATTCCCATCCTGGACATCCTGCAGAGCATCCCGGTGCTGGGCTTCATGCCCGGGCTGGTGCTGGCCCTGGTGGGCCTGTTCCCGCACAGCAACCTGGGCCTGGAACTGGCCGCGGTGATCATGATCTTCACCGGCCAGGCCTGGAACATGACCTTCAGCCTCTACCATTCCTTCAAGTCGGTGCCCCTGGAGTTCCAGGAGGCCGGCACCACCTACGGCTTCAGCTGGTGGGAACGGCTCAAGTGGATCGAGCTGCCGTTCGGCACCACCGGCCTGGTCTGGAACAGCATGATGAGCATGGCCGGCGGCTGGTTCTTCCTGATGATCACCGAGGCGTTCCAGCTGGGCGACCAGGATTTCCGCCTGCCCGGGCTGGGCTCCTACATGAGCGTGGCGGTGGAGAAGGGCAGCGCCTCCGCCATGATCTACGCCATCCTGGCCATGATCCTCATGATCGTGTTCTTGGACCAGGTGCTCTGGCGGCCCATCGTGGTGCTGGCCCAGCGCTTCCGCATCGAGGACACCAGCCAGGGCGACGTGCCCCGCAGCTGGCTGCTGCGGCTGCTGCGCCGCTCCCGGCTGATCCGCCTGTGGGAGGCCCGGCGGGTGCACCGCAAGCATGCCCTGGAGCCGGTTTCGGTCCGGAAGGCGAGCCCCGCGGTGGGCACCCGGCGCAGCCAGAAGCTGTACCGCTGGCTGGCCAACCTCGCCCTGACCGCGCTGGCCGCCGTCATCGTATGGGGCGCGGTGGAGCTGATCCTGTTCCTGGCGGCCATCTCCCGCGGCACCTGGGCCGTCCTGGCCAAGGCCGGCGGGCTCACCCTGTCCCGGGTGCTGATCTCCACCGTGCTGGGCACCATCTGGGCGGTGCCCGCGGGCCTGGCCATCGGCCTTTCCGACCGCCTTTCGCGGATCTTCCAGCCGGTGGTCCAGGTGGCGGCCTCCTTCCCGGCGCCCATGCTGTTCCCGATGGTGATCCTGCTGCTGGCCAAGTTCGGGGTGGGGCTCAACTACGGCTGCGTGGTGCTGATGCTGCTGGGCACCCAGTGGTACATCCTGTTCAACGTGATCGCCGGCGCCATGGCCATCCCCGGCGACCTGAAGGAGGCCGCCACCAGCTTCCACATGACCCGCTGGCAGAGGCTCAAGGGCCTCTACCTGCCGGCCAGCTTCCCCTACCTGGTCACCGGCTGGGTGACCGCCGCCGGCGGCGCCTGGAACACCAGCATCGTGGCCGAGTACTACAACCTCAACGGGGCCACCCTCAGCACGTTCGGGCTGGGCGCCACCATCAGCAAGGCCGCCTACAATCGGAACCTCCCCCTGCTGGCGGCCAGCTGCCTGCTCATGTCGGCCATCGTGGTCACCTTCAACCGGCTGGTTTGGAAGCGCTGCTACAAACTGGCGTTCACCCGCTATTCCCTGGACAAGTGAGGCAGTCATGGATGCCAAGACGGCGAGCACCGAGTTCACCATTCTGGAGCTGAAAGGCGTCCAGAAATCCTATGACCGCGGCACCGGCAAGCCCCTGCGGGTGCTGGAAGACATCAACCTGGCCATCCGGAGCAACGAGTTCGTCTGCCTCATCGGCCCTTCCGGCTGCGGCAAGTCCACCATCATGCGCATCTTCGCCGGGCTGATCGCGCCCACCAAGGGCCAGGTGTTCTTCCACGGCAAGGCCCAGGAAGGCCTGCTGGACAACGTGGCCATCGTGTTCCAGGGCTTCGCCCTGTACCCCTGGATGACCGTGGAGGCCAACGTGGAGAACGTGCTGCGCGCCAAGGGCCTGAGCAAGGAGGAGGTCAAGGAGAAGACCAACCACGCCATCCAGATGGTGGGCCTGGAAGGTTTCGAGGAGGCCTATCCGCGCGAGCTGTCCGGCGGCATGAAGCAGCGGGTGGGCATGGCCCGGGCCCTGTCGGTGGATCCGGAGATCCTGTTCATGGACGAGCCGTTCAGTTCGGTGGACGCCCTCACCGCCGAGGGCCTGCGCGCCGAGGTGCTGGACATCTGGGACGACCGGGAGCGCAACCCCTCCTCCATCCTCATGGTGAGCCACGACATCCCGGAAGTGGCGTTCATGGCCGACCGCATCGTGGTGCTGTCCGCCAACCCGGGCCGGGTCCGCACCATCGTGGAGAACCCCCTGCCCCGGCCCCGGGACACCCGCTCGCCGGACTTCCTGCGCCTGGTGGACCAGCTGCACGACATCATCACCAGCACGGAGCTGCCGGATATCCAGGTGAGCACGGTGGAGCCCTCGGTGGAGGCCGACATCGTGGAGCCCCTGCCCAACGCCCAGTACGGCGACATGCTGGGGCTGCTGGAATTCCTCGACGGCCAGGGCGGCATCTGCGACCTGTTCCAGGTGGTGGCCCACATGCACGTGCCGTTCGAGAAGGTGCTCACCACCGTGAAGGGCCTGGAGATGCTGGAGATGGTGGAAACCCCCAAGCGCTCGGTGGAATTCACCCACCTGGGCCGGCAGTTCGTCCAGGAGGGCATGGACGAGCGCAAGCTCATCTGGCGCAAGCAGCTGCTGGAGCTCAAGCTGTTCCGGGTGGTGCGCGAGCTGCTGGAACTGCGCGAAGGCGAGCTGTCCCGGGAGGAGCTGTTCCAGGAGATCGCCGGGCGGCTGCCCATGGAGGACCCGGAGCTGACCTTCGAGACCATCGTCGCCTGGGGCCGCTTCGGCGAGCTGTTCGCCTACCGCAAGGACCGCGGCGTGCTCACCTTCGAATAGCTACTGGCCCTGCCGGCCCAGGATGCCGTGCACCATGTCCGCCAGGGCCTGGGGCTCGAAGGGCTTGAACATCACCTCGGACACGCCCAGGTTCAGCAGCCGGTCGGTCACGTCCTCGTCCCGGTGCGCGGTCAGCACCAGCACGCGCATGGCCTGGAGTTCCGGATCCTCCCGGCAGACCCGCGCCAAGCTGGTGCCGGGGCAGTTGGGCATGAGGAAGTCCATGATCATCAGGTCGGGCACCGACTCCTTGAGCGCCCGGAGCACATCGAAGATGCTGGTGGGATCCACTTCCCACACCTCGTGGCCCTGCTTGCGCAGGCAGGCCGCGGAAAACCTGCGGGCGAGCCGGCTGTCGTCCACGATTGCGATTCTGCCCATGGGATCCTCGGGAAAATGGTAGGGCCAACCTTTCCAGCCTATCTCCGAAACGGGCGGTCCTGGTCATTATCGCGCACAGGGCACCCCCATGGCTCCCCTTTTCGGCCCGGCAGCACCACCGCGGCTAGTACTCCCGGGCCTCGTCGCCGATCTCCGGATCGATCCCCGCCCAGCGGGCCTGGCCATGGAACGCGGGATCCTCCAGCCGGCCCAGGAAGGCCACCATGCGCTTGCCCCAGCTTGACGCGGCGGCGCTCCCCGGCGGGGTGAACGGCAGCAGGTCGGCGGGCGCCTCCTCCAGGCAGAGCTGCACCAGGGTGAGCTGCTGCTGGTAGGTGCCGCCCACCGGCAGCAGGTTGGCCGACAGGGTGCCCAGCAGCTCCGCCAGCTCCCCGTCGCAGCCCCCGGCCAGGCCGTCCAGCACCTCGGAAGCCTCGTGGCAGGCCTTCACCAGCTTCACGTTGAGCTTCTCCAGGGCGGGCCCGTCGGCGCCCACCGCCAGGGCGTGGGCGGCGTCCTCCAGGTGGGGGTGCAGCTTCTTGAACAGCAGCTGCATGGCTTGTTCGGCAGGGGTGAGTGGCTCCATCTACGAAGTCTAAGCCGTTGTCATGGAATAGGCATTCCCTTTTCGCGCGGCCCCGGCATAAATGGCCGTAGTGGAAAGGCGAAGCCGAGCCATGGTTGCTCCGTAACGGCCATTAATCGCCTGGATCGGAAAATTCCTTGAATTCTGTATATTCCTTAAACCCAAAACCGGATTATGCTTTGCGCCACCACAACCCTTCTTTGACTGGAGCATTCATGTCCCAAACCCCTGAAGGCGAAATCCACGACCCCATCTATCCTCCTTCCGCCGCCAGCAGCGAGGGGGCCCATGTGGCTTCGCTCCAGGCCTACCAGCGGATGTATGAACACAGTATCAAGGAACCGGAGGCGTTCTGGGGCGACCAGGCGCTGGCCACCCTGGACTGGTTCCACCCGTTCGACCGGGTGCGGGAGTTCGACTGGGAGTACGGGCAGGTGCAGTGGTTCCTCAACGGCCGGCTGAATGCCTGCCACAACTGCGTGGACCGGCATGTGGCCAGCCTGGGCGACCAGATCGCCCTGATCTGGGAATCGGACACCCCGGGCGAAGGCCGCAGCGTGACCTTCCGGGAGCTCCAGCGGGAGGTGTGCCGGCTGGCCAACGTGCTGCGCCACCACGGGGTGCGCAAGCACGACCGGGTCGCCATCTACATGCCCATGATGCTGGAGGCGGTCTACGCCATGCTGGCCTGCGCCCGCATCGGCGCGGTGCACAACGTGGTGTTCGCCGGCTTCAGCGCCGAGAGCCTGCGCGACCGCATCAACGATTCCCGCTGCAAGGCCGTGATCACCGCCGACGAAGGCCTGCGCGGCGGCAAGGTCATCCCGCTCAAGCGCACCGTGGACGAGGCGGTGATGGCCTGCCCCACCGTCAAGTTCGTGTTCGTGGCCAGGCGCACCGGCAACAAGATCCCGTTCTATCCCCAGCACGATGTCTGGCTGCGCGAGGCCATGGACGGCGAGCGCCCGTTCTGCCCCATCGAGCACATGGACAGCGAGGACACCCTGTTCCTGCTCTACACCTCGGGCTCCACCGGCAAGCCCAAGGGGGTGGCCCACACCACCGCCGGCTACCTGGTCCAGGCGGCCATGACCCACCGCTACGTGTTCGACTACCGGCCCGGCGACATCTACGCCTGCGTGGCCGACATCGGCTGGATCACGGGCCATTCCTACGTGGTCTACGGGCCGCTCTGCAACGGCGCCACCACCGTGCTGTTCGAAAGCATCCCCACCTTCCCCGACGCCGGCCGCTACTGGGAGATGGTCCAGCGGCTGCGCATCACCCAGCTGTACACCGCGCCCACCGCCATCCGCGCCATCGCCAGGGAAGGCGACACCTTCGTCAAGCCGTACGACCGCTCCTCCCTGCGCATCCTGGGCAGCGTGGGCGAGCCCATCAACCCCGAAGCCTGGCGCTGGTACTACCACGTGGTGGGCGAGGGCCGCTGCCCGGTGGTGGACACCTGGTGGCAGACCGAGACCGGCGGCATCCTCATCAGCCCGCTGCCTGGGGCCACCCCGCTCAAGCCGGGATCGGCCACCCTGCCCTTCTTCGGCATCGAGCCGGTGGTGCTGGACGACAAGGGGGTGGAGATCCGGGGCAACGGCGTTTCCGGCCTGCTGGCCATCAAGCACCCCTGGCCGGGCATGGCCCGCACCATCCAGAACGACCACCAGCGCTTCGTGGACACCTACCTGCGCCCGTTCCCCGGCTACTACATCACCGGCGACGGCTGCCGGCGGGACGAGGACGGCTATTACTGGATCACCGGCCGGGTGGACGATGTCATCAACGTCTCCGGCCACCGCCTGGGCACCGCCGAAGTGGAGAGCGCCCTGGTCACCCATCCCGCCTGCGCCGAGGCGGCCGTGGTGGGCTACCCGCACGACATCAAGGGCCAGGGCATCTTCGCCTACGTGATCCTCAACGCCGGATGGGAGGAGAACCAGGAGCTGATCGGCGAGCTGAAGAACGAAGTCCGCCACCACATCGGCCCGTTCGCCAGCCCGGACATGATCCTGGTGGCCCCCGGTCTGCCCAAGACCCGCTCGGGAAAAATCATGCGCCGGATCCTGCGCAACATCGCCGCCAAGAACTACCTTGATCTGGGCGACATTTCCACCCTGGCCGACCCCGCCGTGGTCGATCTCCTGGTCGCCAAACGGGGCACCCTGTGACTTCCAGCATCTTTTTTTTCTTGACTTTGCAAGCATCCATGAAATTCTCTTAACCCAGAGCCAAATTTCCGTTTTCATCTCGCGCCCGGTGGTGCTTGACTTTCCGTTGGAATGTTCACACCCGGCGTCCCCCCCACCCCGGACCGGTGGGTCAAGGGAAGGCCAATCACCTGGCACCCATCCAAACCCACAAGGAGGTCTCATGAAGCTCTACACCATCACCGCGGCCATGGCCGTGATCGTAGCCGGAACGTTCGTAGCTTGCGACAAGGGCGCCAAGGAGATCAAGGTCGGCGGCATCGGCCCGGTCACCGGCGAAGCCGCCACCTTCGGCGCCTCCACCAAGAACGGCATGGACATGGCGCTGGCCGAATGGAACGGCAAGGGCGGCGTGCTGGGCAAGCAGGTCAAGATGGCGTTCGCCGACGACAAGGGCGATCCCGCCGAGGCCGCCACGGTCTACACCAAGCTGATCGAGCAGGACAAGTCGGTGGCCATCATCGGCACCGTCATGTCCAAGTGCTCCCTGGCCGGCGCCCCCATCTGCCAGAACGCCAAGATCCCCATGATCGCCACCTCCTCCACCAACCCCAAGGTCACCCTGGTGGGCAACTACGTGTTCCGGGTCTGCTTCATCGATCCGTTCCAGGGCACGGTGGGCGCCAAGTTCGCCTTCGAGGACCTGAAGGCCAAGAAGGCCGCCTGCATCTTCGACGTGGGCAACGACTACACCAAGGGCCTGTCCGAGTTCTTCAAGGCCAAGTTCACCTCCCTGGGCGGCGAAGTGGTCGGCTATGAAGGCCACGCCACCGGCACGACCGACTTCAAGGCCCAGCTCACCAAGGTGCTGGCCGCCAAGCCCGACATCCTCTACGTGTCCGACTACTACAACGACGTGGCCCTGATCGCCAAGCAGGCCCGCGAACTGGGCTTCAAGGGCCCGCTGGTGGGCGGCGACGGCTGGGACTCCCCCAAGCTCATGGAAGTGGGCGGCGCGGCGGTCGAGGGCTGCTTCTTCACCAACCACTACTCCAAGGACGACACCTCGCCCATGGTGCAGAACTTCGTGAAGGCCTACCAGGCCAAGTACAACGCCGCCCCTGACGCCCTGGCCGCGCTGGGCTACGACGCCACCAACATCATGCTGGACGCCATCCAGAAGGCCGGCGCCACCGACGGCGACAAGATCAAGGATTCCATGGCCAAGGAAGATTTCCAGGGTGTCACCGGCCACGTCCGCTTCGACGGCGACCGCAACCCCGTGAAGTCCGCGGTCATCATCGAGGTCAAGGGCGGCAAGCAGGTCTACCGGACCACCGTCAACCCGTAGTCCGACAGCACCCCCTGCAAGGGAAAGCGGTGAACCGGAGGGATCCGGTTCACCGCTTTGCTTTGCAGGGGGAACTGCCGGCTAGACGCCCAGGTAGGCTTCGCGCACCCGGGGATCGGCCGCGATCTCCTTGGCCGGGCCGGAAATGGTGGTGTAGCCCACTTCCAGCACGTAGGCGAAATCAGCGATCTCCAGGGCTTCCGTGGCGTTCTGCTCCACCAGAAGGATGGTGGTGCCGCGCTTGTTGATCTGGATGATCTTGTCGAAGATCTCGTCCACCAGCACCGGGGCCAGGCCCATGCTGGGCTCGTCCAGCAGCAGGATGTCGCCGCCGGTGACCATGGCCCGGCCCACGGCGAGCATCTGCTGCTCGCCGCCGGACAGAGTGCCGCCCAGCTGGTTGATGCGCTCCTTGATGCGGGGCAGCATCTCGAACACCTCTTCCATGCGCCGCTTGATCTCGGCCTTGCTCTTGACGGTCCAGCCGGCCATCTCCAGGTTCTCCCGCACGGTGAGGGTCGGGAAGATCTTCCGGCCTTCGGGAACGTGGGAGATGCCCATGGCCACCAGCTTGTGGGCCGGCATGCCGGTGATG
>JARLGP010000096.1 GCA_031292735.1 Holophaga sp. | reverse complement strand
GAACCAATTCCGGCGCCAGTGGAGGCGGAGCCGACCAGAGCCCGAGGGCGGCCAGCGCGAGGACGAGGGTCCGGAAATAAGACAACGCAGATGCCTTCCGAGATTTTACGAAGCCTAACACATTTTTCCTGTGGAATTAAGGCTACAACCACGGTTCCCGGTCCAGGCCCCCGCTGCCCCCGGCGCAGGGGGCATGGTAGGCTTTTCATGAGGGGGCTCCAGGCCTCCCCGGAGCTTCATCCTGGATGTAAATTTCATAGAAAAAGGGCGAATATGTCGGCAGAGCAACTTCCGGTGACACATCCGGCGGCTTCCGGGCCCTCGGCACGGGGCGATCGCCAGACGACCCGCGTGGTCCATGGCCGTTGCGCGGTGCTGCTGGGCGGCGGCGCGCCCATCGTGATCCAGTCCATGACCAACACCGACACCGCGGATGTGGCCGCCACCACCCGGCAGGTGAAGGAGCTGGCCCTGGCCGGTTCCGAACTGGTGCGGGTCACCGTCAACACCCCGGCCGCCGCCGCGGCGGTCCCGCTCATCCGCGAACGGCTGGACGCGGACGGGGTGGAGGTGCCGCTGGTCGGGGATTTCCATTACAACGGCCACAAGCTCCTGGGCGACTACCCGGAGTGCGCCCAGGCCCTCTCCAAGTACCGGATCAACCCGGGCAACGTGGGCCAGGGGGAAAAGCACGACCGCCAGTTCGCCCGGATCGTGGAAGCGGCCTGCCGCTACGACAAGCCGGTGCGCATCGGGGTCAACTGGGGCAGCCTGGACCAGGACCTGCTGGCCCGGATCATGGACGAGAACAGCCGCCGGCCGGTGCCCTGGACCACCCAGGCGGTGATGTACGAGGCCCTGGTCAGCTCGGCCGTGGACAGCGCCGCCCAGGCGGAGGCCATCGGCCTGGGGGCGGACCGGATCATCCTGTCCTGCAAGGTCTCCGGGGTCCAGGACCTGATCGCCGTCTACCGGGAACTGGCCCGGCGCTGCCGCTACGCCCTGCACCTGGGCCTGACCGAGGCGGGCATGGGCAGCAAGGGCATCGTCGCCTCCACCGCGGCCCTGGCGGTGCTGCTGCAGGAGGGCATCGGCGACACCATCCGGGTTTCGCTCACCCCGGAGCCGGACGGCGACCGCGCCCGGGAGGTGGTGGTGGCCCAGGAGATCCTGCAGACCATGGGCTTCCGCAAGTTCGCGCCGATGGTGGTGGCCTGCCCCGGCTGCGGCCGCACCACCTCCACGGTGTTCCAGCACCTGGCCGACCGGATCCAGACCTACCTGCGCGAGCAGATGCCGGCGTGGAAGCAGAGCTACCCGGGGGTGGAGGCCATGAACGTCGCGGTGATGGGCTGCATCGTCAACGGCCCCGGCGAATCCCGGCACGCCAACATCGGCATCAGCCTGCCCGGCAGCGGGGAATCGCCGGCCGCGCCGGTGTTCGTGGACGGGGTGAAGACGGTCACCCTGCGCGGCGAACACATCGCCGAGGAGTTCCAGGCCATCGTGCTGGACTACATCAAGACCCACTACGGCCGCACGGCCACCCTGGCCCGGCCATGAGACTCGCCGTCGTTTCCGACATCCACGGCAACCTGGGGGCCCTGGAAGCGGTGATCCGGGACTTCCGCAGCCGGGAGGTGGACGCCGTGGTGAACCTGGGCGACAGCCTGTCCGGCCCCTTGCTGCCCCGGGAAACCGCCCAGTGCCTCATGGCCCAGAACTGGCTCACCATCGCCGGCAACCACGAGCGCCAGATCCTCACCCAGGGCCCGGGCCAATGGGGCCCTTCCGACGCCTACGCCCACGCCCAGCTGACCGCGCCGGAACTGGCCTGGATCGCCGCCCAGCCCGGCACCGTCCAGTTCAGCCCCGAGGTGTTCCTGTGCCACGGCACCCCGGACAGCGACCTGGAATCCCTGCTGGAGACCCTGGAGCCCTCGGGGCAGAGGTCCGCCAGCGCCGCGGAGGTGGAGACCCGGCTCACCGTATCCGCGCCGGTGGTGCTGTGCGGCCACACCCACGTGCCGCGGGCGGTGCGCTCCCGCTCGGGCCAACTGCTGGTGAACCCCGGCAGCGTCGGGCTGCCGGCGCTGGAAACCACCTATCCGTTCCGGCTCATGGTGCAGACCGGCTCCCCGGACGCGCACTACGCCATCCTCGAGCAGCGGGCCGGCAACTGGATCCCCTCGCTGATCACGGTTCCCTACGATTTCCGGGCCATGGCCGACCTGGCCAAGGCGCGCAACCGGCCGGACTGGGAGCAGGCGCTGCTGACCGGCTACATGGCCTGAAACCGGAGGGCAGCGCCAGCGGGTCCTCTTGCTCAGTGCAGGGGAATCCGCACCCGGACCACGGTGCCTTCGCCTTCGTTGGCGATGCTGATCTCCCCGTGGTAGACCGCCAGCAGCTGCTTGCAGCCGGCCAGCCCCTCGCCGGGGCTGCGGCCGCCGATCACCACCTGCTGATGCAGTTCCGAGAACGGCTCGAAGGCCTGGGCCAGTTCGCTGGGCAGGATGGGGCCGCCTTCGTCCCGCAGTTCCAGGATGAAGTCCTCGCCCTCCTGGCTGGTGGTCACGACCAGGGTGGCCGAGGGGGTCGGCCCGCCCAGGGCGTGCTGCACCACGTTCAGCAGGGTCGCGGCGAAATCCCCGTAGACCCCGTGCAGCAGGGGCGAACTGGCGGCGAGGTCCAGGGTCGGCACCACGTGGGCCGGGATCACCCCCTCCACCTGCAGCAGGCCCAGCTCCTGCTGGAGCAGGTCGTGCAGGTCCAGCCACTCGGGGGTCGGCGGCCCGCCCCGGCCCACCCGCCGCAGCAGGGCCTTGAGCAGGCTGTCGATGCGGAACACCGCTTCCCGGATTTCGGCCAGGGCCTTGGGCTGGGCTTCGGGGATCACCGCCGGGTCGCGCGCCGCGCCGGGCGCCATGAGCTGGTCCAGCAGCTGGCTTTGCCGGTGCAGGCTGGCCACCGGCGCCTCCAGCCGCTGGGCGATCTTGAAGATGAGGTCGCCCAGCAGCTCCTGGCGGTCCCGCCGGCCCAGCACCTCCCGGGCGTTCTGCAGGTCCTGGTAGGCGGCTTCGATCTTTTCGTAGCTGGAGGCCAGGGCCCGGGTGCTGTTGTTGAGGGTGGCGATCAGCTCGGCGTTCTCCAGGCTCACCATGGCGATGCTGGCGTGCAGGCTCACCATCTCCAGCTCCGCCGGCAGCAGCCGCTGGTCCGCGGACCGGGTGATGATCCAGAACCCGAACAGCTCGGGATCGGTCTGGTGGTCCCGCAGCACCAGCATGCAGGCCTCGGAGGCGGGGGACCAGAAGCCCAGGCCCAGGCCCTCGTCCCACACCCGGTCGCTGCGCAGGCCTTCGCCCCGCAGCGGCCCGCCCTGGGGCAGCGCCCGGGCGCGCAGCACGAAGGGATGGTCAAGGGGCAGCACCGGGGTCGGCTCGAACCGGCCGTTCCAGCGCAGCCCCTCGAAGTAGCCGCCGCTGGGATGGATCCGGTAGGACCACAGTCCGGTGGCCCGGAGCTCGGCCCGCACTTCGTCCAGCACCCGCTGCAGCAGGGCGTGGGGATCGTGCTCGGTGAGGATGCTCTGGCTGAGGGCCAGCAGCCGGGCCAGGCTGCGGTTCCGGGCTTCCAGGGCCTCCTGGGCCGCCAGCAGCTTCTTGTTGGCCTCCTGGGCCTCCTTCAGCTGGGATTCCAGGTGCTCCAGCACGTGGCGGTTGAAGTGGCGCAGGGCGTCCTTCTCCTGGGAGGTCTCCAGGAATTCCCGGGCGCCGGCCAGGTAGGCGCCCACCTGGCCCACGAAGGTGAAGGGGTCCAGGGGCTTGGGGATGAAGCCGTCGCAGCCCGCCACCAGGGCGGTTTCCCGGTCCGACTTGAGGGTCTTGGCGGTGAGCGCCACCATGGGGATGTTCTGCAGATCCTGGTTCTGCCGGAACTTGGTGGCCACCTCGAAGCCCGACAGCCCGGGCAGGTTGATGTCCAGCAGGATCAGCGCGGGCTTCAGGGCCAGGGCCATCTCGAAGCCCTTCATGCCGTCGGCGGCCCAGTGCATCTCGTAGCCGGCCTGGGTGAGCAGGCGCTGGACCAGCCGCCAGTTCACCGGGTTGTCCTCGATGCAAAGGATCCTGATGGGTTGGGCGGTCATGGGACATCCTTGAGAAGGGGAATTTCCACCGTGAACGTGCTGCCCCGGCCTTTTTCGCTTTCCACGGTGATCTGTCCGTTCATCATTGTCATGAGCCGCTGGGAAAGCGCAAGGCCCAGGCCGGTGCCGCCGAAGCGCCGGGTGATGCTGCCGTCCACCTGCTGGAAGGGCTTGAACAGGCGGTCCATCTCCTCGGGGGTCATGCCGATGCCCTGGTCGCTGATGCGGATCCGCAGCCGGCTGGCGACCCGCTCCAGGGCCATGGTGACGGTGCCGTTTTCGGTGAACTTGATGGCGTTGCCCACCAGGTTGGTGATCACCTGCTTGAACCGGACCGGATCGCCCAGCACCCGCGCGGACCAGGCCGGCGGGGTGAAGGCGAAGCTGATGGGGCGTTCCAGGATCAGCCCGGCGCTGAGCGCGGCCACCTCCTCCAGCACCGGCACCGGGTCCATGGCGGACAGCTCCAGCTCGAACTTGCCGGCCTCGATCTTGGACAGGTCCAGGATCGAATCGATCATGCCCAGCAGGCTGCGGCCGTTCTGGTGGATGATCTGGAGGTCGTCGCGCATGTCGTCGGGCAGCCGGTTCGGCGCCTCCAGCAGGAGCAGGCCGGAGAAGCCGATCACCGCGTTGAGCGGGGTCTTCAGCTCGTGGCTCATGTTGGCCAGGAACTCGTCCTTGATCCGGTCCAGCTCCTGCAGGCGCTGCAGGCTGATGCTGAGGCTCTGGTTGACCTCGGTGAGCTCCTGGGTCTTCTCCTTGACCTTCTCCTCCAGGGTGCCGGCCCAGGCGGCCAGCTCCGCCCGGGACTGTTCCAGGCCCCGGGTGCGGTCCTGCACCAGCTGCTCCAGGTTGGCCCGGATCTCCTCCAGCTCCCAGATGGTCTCCATGAGCTGGCGGGTGCGTTCCTGCACCCGGGATTCCAGCAGCCGGTTCTGCCGCTCGATCTCGTCCCGGGAGATGCGCAGCTTGCTGGTCATCACCTCGAAGCTGCGGCCCAGGTCCTCCAGCTCGTCATGGGAGCGCACCCGCACCGACAGGCCCTCGAAGTTGCCCTGGGCCACCCGCTGGGCGGCGGTGGTGAGCGCCACCACGGGCCGGATGTAGAGGTTGGCCAGGTAGACCGAGGCGCCGATGCCCAGGGCCATGGCGACGATGCCCACCCACAGGCCGCGGTCGAAGTTGTCGCTGGCCAGCCGGCGGATCTCCTCGGTGGAAAAGCCCAGGATCAGCGCGCCACGCTGCTCGGTGTCGTCCAGGAAGGAGATCGGGGCGATGGCCACCAGGGTGCCGCCCTGGGAATGCAGGAAGGACTTGGTGACCCCCTTCTCCCGGGCGTAGCCCCGGGCCCAGGCGGGGGCGGAGGCGGTGGCGTCCACCACCCTGCCGCCGGGACCGGCCACCACGCTGAAGCGGAAGGCGGGAATGCGCTTGACCCCCCGGAGGATCCGGCTGATCTCCGCCTGGTTGCCGTTCTCCAGGGCGGGCGCCAGGGCGAAGCTGGCCGCTTCGGCCACCTGCCGGGCGCTCAGCTCGGCCTGGGCCCGGAACCGGCGCTCCACCTGGCGCGGGTAGTAGGCCACGTTGAACAAGGCAAAGCCCAGCACCAGAATGGCGATCACCGCGCTCAGCTTGGTCTTGATGGAGATCCGGAACATCCCCCCCAGTGTAGCGGGCCCGGGGGGCCGGCGGGTCAGATGGGCCGGAACAGATGGAATACCGCGGCGCCGTAGCGCCGGGACTCCACCAGTTCCAGGCCGTCCACGGGCGGCAGGGTGGCGGGATGGCCGGTTTCCCACACCAGGATGCCGTCCGGCCGCAGCCAGGGCCGGATCCGCGGGGCCAGGGCCGGCCAGAGCTGGGCGCTGGCCTCGTAGGGGGGGTCGGCGAACACCACCGCCTGGGGCGGAAAGGCCTCCCGGGCCAGGCGCAGCACATCCTTGGCCAGCACCTGCAGGCCGGCGCCCCGGCCGTTGCGCTGGATGCAGGCCAGCGCCGCGGGTTCCCGCTCCACGCAGGCCACCGGGCCGTAGTCCCGGGACCAGGCCTCCAGGGCCACCGCCCCGGTGCCGGCGAACAGGTCCAGGAATGGCCCCTGGGGCCAGCGCTGGAGGATGGAGAACAGCGCCTCCCGGGCCCGGTCGGCGGTGGGGCGCACCCTCTGGTCCGGCGGGGCCTGCAGGCTGCGGCCCTTCAGGGCGCCGGCGATGATCCGCAAACGACTAGACCCAGCGCAGCAGGGTGCCGCCCCAGGTGAACCCGGCGCCGAACGAGGCCAGCACCACCAGGTCGCCCTTGGCCAGCTTGCCCGCCTCCAGCGACTGGTGCAGCGCGGTGGGCAGGGTGGCCGAGGTGGTGTTGGCGAACTCGCCGATGTTGCTGGCCATGCGTTCCGTGGGCAGCTCCAGCCGCTTGGCGGCCGCGTCCATGATGCGGACGTTGGCCTGGTGCGGGACGAACAGCCCCAGCTGGTCGGTGCGGATGCCGTTGCGGTCCAGCATGAGCCGGCTCACCTCGGCCATGTCGCGCACGGCCCGCTTGTAGACCTCCCTGCCGTCCTGGTGGATGAAGTGCATCTTGGCGTTCACCGTCTCGTGGGTGGAGGGGTGCAGCGAACCGCCCCCGGGCATGCACAGGAAGGGGCCGCCGGAACCGTCGATGCGGTGCTCGAAGTCGAGGATGCCGTAGCCCTCCTCCACCTCCTCCAGGATCACCGCCCCGGCCCCGTCCCCGAACAGGACGGCGGTGTTGCGGTCGCTCTTGTCCATGACCGAGGTCATCACGTCGCAGCCCACCACCGCCACCCGCTTCAGGCCGGCCCCGGCGATGAGGCCGGCGGCGGCGGTGAGGGCGAACAGGAAGCTGGAGCAGGCGGCGTTCACGTCGAAGCCGAACACCTTGGTGGCGCCGATCTTGTGCTGGATCAGGGCGGCGGTGCACGGGAAGAACATGTCCGGGGTGACCGTGGCCACCACGATGGCGTCCAGGTCGTCGGGCACGAAACCCCGCCGGTCCAGGGCCATCTTCAGGGCCTCGGCGCCCAGGTCGGAGGAAGCGACCCCGGGCTCCACCCAACGGCGGGTCCGGATGCCGGTGCGGGTCAGGATCCACTCGTCATTGGTATCCACCAGGTTGGCAAGGTCGGCGTTGGTGACGATGCGTTCAGGGTAGAACTGGCCGGTGGCTGTGATCCCCACGGGACGGGAAAGCCGTTGATTCAAAGGTACCTCCTGAAAAAAAGTGCAGACCGAACCCATGATTGTGAATGAATTCACCGGATTTATCCACGGCGGAGTTCCCGCCGCCCCGGGCCAAGGCTCCCGCAAGGCCCATGGCAGCGTCCTCTTGTTATGATCAAGCGAACTTGCAAAAGGTTTACCCATGCGCACCCTCGCCGTCCTGCCGTCCCGCTTCCAGGCTTCCCGTTTCCCGGGCAAGCCCCTGGCCCTCATCGCCGGCCGGCCCATGATCCAGTGGGCCTTGGAAGCCGCGGCCGGGGCGGCCGGGGTGGACGCGGTGGTGGTGGCCACCGACGACGCCCGGATCGAGGCCGCGGTGCAGGCCTTCGGCGGCCAGGCGGTGATGACCGACCCGGCCCTGCCCTCCGGCACCGACCGGGTGGCGGCGGTGGTCGCGGCGATGCCCGGCTTCGACCTGGTGCTCAACCTCCAGGGCGACGAGCCCGCCATGCACCCCGGCACCATCGCCGCGCTGGTGGAGCTGATGCGGGCCGAGCCCGGGCTGCCCATGGGCACCGCCAGCTGCCCGTTCCGCACCGCCGAGGAGCTGTTCAGCCCCAACATCGTCAAGGTGGTCACCGATGACGCGGGCCGGGCCCTCTATTTCAGCCGCAACCCCATCCCCTACGTGCGCAACAGCCAGGTGTTCCAGGCCGACTTCCGGCCCTGGCTGCGGCCCGAGCAGCTGGCCCTGTTCCAGCGCCACCTGGGCATCTACGCGTACCGGCCCGAGGCCCTGCTGCGCTTCACCCGGCTCCCCCCGCACCCCCTGGAGCAGCTGGAGATGCTGGAGCAGCTGCGGGCCCTGGCGGCCGGCATGGCCATCGGCGTGGCCCGCACCCCGCACCTGAGCCTGGGGGTGGATGTGCCGGCGGACATCCCGATTGTGGAGGCGATGCTGGCCCAGCGCCGGGGCTGACGGGCGGCGGGCCCGAGGCCTCGGAAAGGAATGTGGACCCCATGCACCTGTGGCTGACCCTCGTCATCGTGACCCTGACCTTCGTCGGCATCGCCCTGGGGAAATTTCCCTTCATCCGTTCCAACCGGACCACCATCACCCTGATGGGCGCCGGCCTCCTGCTGGCCTCCCGGCAGATCACCTTCCAGCAGGCCGGCAGCTTCCTCAGCCTCGACACCCTGGTGCTCCTGTTCGGCATGATGATCATCAACGCCAACCTGCAGATGGCCGGCTTCTTCCGGCTGGCGGGGGCCGGCATCCTGCACTACACCCGCAGCCCGCGCTCGCTCCTGGCCCTGGAAATCATCGTGGCCGGAATCCTGAGCGCCTTGTTCCTCAACGACACCGTCTGCCTGATGCTCACCCCGCTGGTGCTGGACATCACCCTCGGCGCCAGGCGCAACCCGGTGCCCTACCTCATCGCGCTGGCCACCGCCTCCAACATCGGCTCCGTGGCCACGCTCACCGGCAATCCGCAGAACATGATCATCGGCACCGCGTCGCGGATCCCCTACCTCCAGTTCACCACCGCCCTGGCCCCCATCGCCCTGCTGGGGCTGGGCGGCATCTGGCTGATCCTGGTGCTGTTCTACCGGGACGAGTTCAGGCCCGGCGTCCTGGAGCCAGACCTGGGACGGCCCTACTTCGACCGGCGGCTGCTCACCAAGAGCCTGGTGGTCACCGCCGGTCTGCTGGCCGCATTCCTGGCCGGAGCGCCCACCGCGGAGGCGGCCTTCATCGCCGGGTGCGCCCTGCTGTTCACCCGCCGGGTGAGGCCCACCAAGATGCTCGACGCCATCGACACCGAGCTGCTGGTGTTCTTCGCGGCGCTGTTCGTGGTGAGCGGGACCATCGAATCCAGCGGGCTTTCGGCCCGGATGTTCCAGTACGCCCGGCCCTGGCTGAACGGCGGCGCGGTGGTGTTTTCCGCCATCGCGGTGCTCCTGTCGAACCTGGTGAGCAACGTCCCGGCCGTGCTTCTGCTGAAACCCCTCATGGGCAGGCTGGCCCACCCGCAGGCGGCCTGGCTGACCCTGGCGGCCACTTCCACCCTGGCCGGGAACCTGACCCTGCTGGGCTCGGTGGCCAACCTCATCGTGGCGGAGGGGGCCGCTCGCCGGGGCGTGCGGCTGACCTTCCGGGAATTCACCCGCTCCGCCTCGGTGATCACCCTCATTTCCCTGGTGCTCGGGGTGGGCTGGATCCAGCTGTTCATCTGGCGGTAGCGGACCGGCTACAACCGGCCCATGAGCAGGAGGATGACCAGCACCAGCACCACCAGGCCCAGGCCGCCGCTGGGGTAGTAGCCCCACTGCCGGCTGTGCGGCCAAGTGGGCAGCGCGCCCAGCAGCATCAGGACCAGGACGACAATAACGATGGTTCCAAGCATGTCAATCCTCCTTGGTGAAATGGGACACGGCGTTGTGGTAGGCGGCCTTGCCGTCGGCCAGGATCTTTTCCAGCCCCGCCACCAGGTCGTCCCAGGCATCGTCGCCCGCGGCCTTCAGGTCCTTCATCGTGGCCATGGCCTCTTCGTGCTTGCGCTGCAGGGCGTCCAGGGCCGGCTCGTGGTCGCGGATGAATTCATCCTTGGCCGCGGCGGTCCTGGCCTTGAGGTGATCGATCTGCACACCCCACTCGTCCAGTTGCGCATCGAATTTCTCGTAGTAGGCTTTTCGTTTCTCGTTCATGGCTATCCCCAGGAAAATGGCTGTTCCGGTCCGGCGGTCGCAGGGAGGCCCGCGGCACCCGGAAGGACAGGCAACATTCGCGCCACACCCCAGGGGCCACCCCTTCCACGGCATTCGTTCCGGCCGGAGATCCCAGGGCCGCCTTTCCCCCATCAAATCGAACGAGTTGGCGCTTCAAATTGATGCGATGAAGCTGGCCCCGCCCCGGCGGATGCCCGATAAGCCTCTACAAGTAGCCGACATGAGCCAGTGGAACGGAACATGCAGGATACCCTCCGCCCGCCTCAGGCCCTGAGGCTCGAGCCATCCCCGGAGGTCAGGCCCATGCCCAACCGTTTCTTCAAGCCCCAGGTCGCGTGGATGGTTCTGGCCCTGGCCGCACCTTCCCTGCTGCACGCGGACATGAGCCTCTCCATCACGGTGGGACCCCCGCCGATCCCGGTCTACGACCAGCCCGCCTTCCCCGGGGACGGCTACACCTGGGCACCCGGCTACTGGGCCTGGGGCGACCAGGGCTACTTCTGGGTGCCGGGCACCTGGGTCCTGATCCCAGCGGTGGGCATGCTATGGACCCCCGGCTACTGGGGCTGGAGCGGCGGGGGCATGGTGTTCCACACCGGCTACTGGGGCCCCCGGGTGGGGTTCTACGGCGGCATCAACTACGGCTATGGCTATGGCGGTTCCGGCTATGAAGGCGGCCACTGGCAGGGCCAGAACTACTACTACAACCGCGCGGTCACCAACCTGGGCAGCACCCACGTCACCAACGTCTACAACCAGACGGTGGTCGTCAACCACACCTCCCACGTCTCCTACAATGGCGGCCAGGGCGGCGTGCGCGCCGCGCCCACCCGGCAGGATCGAGGGGCGGAGCACGAACACCACGTGCCGCCCACTCCGGAACAGGCCCAGCACTTCCACAGCGCCAGCCAGAACCAGCAGATGCTCGCCTCCGTCAACCGCGGCAAACCCGCCGTGGCCGCCACCGGGCGGCCTGGCGACTTCTCCGCCGGTCATGGGATGCCAGCCAAGGCCGCCGGCGGACAGGTGCCGGAAGCCGCGCTGAAGGCCTCTCCGCATACCATGGCGCCAGGGGCAAAAGCCGCGCCCACAGGACGACCTCCGCAGCAACCGCAGGCCAAGGCCCCGCAACAACCGCAGGCCAGGACCCCGCAGCAGCCGCAGGCCGGGGCCCCGCAACAACCGCAAGCCAGGGCCCCGCAGCAGCCGCAGGCCAGGACCCCGCAACAGCCGCAGTCCAGGACACCGCAACAACCGCAGGCCAAGGCCCCGCAACAACCACAGGCCAGGACCCCGCAGCAGCCGCAGGCCGGGGCCCCGCAACAGCCGCAGTCCAGGGCCCCGCAACAGCCGCAGTCCAGGGCCCCGCAACAGCCGCAGTCCAGGGCCCCACAGCAACCGCAGGCCAGGGCTCCGCAGCAGCCGCAGGCCAGGGCCCCGCAACAGCCGCAGGCCAGGGCTCCGCAGCAACCGCAGGCCAGAGCACCCCAACCGCCGCAAGCCAAGCCCCCGCAGCCCCAGCAGCCCCAGCACGCCAGTGCACCGCCTCCAGCCCATCCGGCCCCGGCGGCACACAAGCCGCCTGAACAAGGTCCCAGATCCTAGTGTCGGTCCATCCTGCCTGCCCCTTCCGGCCTGGACAAAGGGGATGCTGCCGGCTTGCCATCCCATGGCGGGCTGATGGTCACGCAGGAAGATTGATAGGGACAAGATAGCGACAGCAATACCCAGCCAAGGGCGCCTGTCATCGCGCCGCGAGGACGGTCACGCCTCCCCGGCCTCCAGCAGGGCCGGTGCCGGCCGGCGGGCGCCCGCGAACACGCCGGTGGCCCAGATGCGGTGCAGGCTGAAGACCTGCACCAGCGGCCCGAGCATCATCAGCCAGAAGCTGGCCCGGTAGGAGCCGGTCCAGTCCCGGAGGATGCCGAACACCTGCGGTCCCACCAGCAGCCCCATGTTCTCGCCGATGATGATGATGGCCGTGGCCATGCCCACCCCTTCGGGCCGCCGGGCCAGCATCGGCGCCGAGGCGAAGATGATGGGCGGGATGACGCCCCCGATGAGCGAGTAGACCCCGATGACGATGCAGAAGACGGTCACGCTGGGGATGGTGTACAGCGGCCACAGGAGGATCAGGAAGGCCGGAGGCAGGATGAACATCCAGCGGCTGTGCCCGAACCGCTTGAGCAGCACGCCGCCGTAGAGATCACTGAAGATGGACGTGATGCCGTAGATGATGGTGCCCGAGGCCGCCAGCACCAGCGAAAGCCCCATCACCTCGTGGAGGTAGGTGGAACTCCAGGTGGTGAGCGAGAACATGCCGAACGTGAAGGCAGCGAAGGTGATGGATGCCGCCCAGACATCGCCGTTGGCCAGTTCGTCCTTGAGCACCTGCCGGCTGGGCAGAACCGGTCCGGCCTGGGTGGCCTTGGGGGGGTTCGGGATCGCCCAGGCGAAGGCCACCAGGCCGGGCACCATCGAGGCGATGAGGATCGCCCAGTAGACGGCCACGGAGGTGGCCTGCAGCACCCGGGGCGCGGTGAAGAAGATGATCAGGTTCCCCACCGGGATCCAGGTGGACCACAGACCCATGGCCATCGGCATCATCTCCCGGGGCAGGAACTGGCCGATGGCGGTGGGGGCGGAGACGGCCACCAGGCCGAAGCCGACCCCCTGGATGGCCCGGCCCGCCAGGAACACCCCGAAGGATCCCGCCAGGAAGCACACCCCCAGGCCCAGCATCATCAGGATGAAGCCCAGCAGGCCCACCCGGCGCACTCCGTAGCGATGGATGATGAATCCGCATGGCGTGGCGAAGAACAGGGTGGCGATGGCGAAGAGCGACATCAGCATGCCGGACTGGGTGTAGGACATCCCGAACTGGACCCGCAGGGAGGGCAGGATGGGCGGCACCGAGAACTGGGCGAAGGTGGCCAGGACCCCGCAGCCGTATGCGACGAGAAGAATCAACCAGGACTTGCGGTTCATGTGGACTCCGAAACGGGAAGGGTTATTCCATCACAACGGCTTAGGACAAACCAGTCAACTCCCGGCTGAGTGTTCGTAGACGTTCGCGGGCAGTGATGTCATAGGCCTGGGCGTTTGCCCTGGATGAGTGAAGGCCATCGAAGTAAAGGCCGGTTCTTCCTTCCATCTCAACCGAACTGGCCAGGTGCAGGATCGCGTCGGCTCCTTCTTCCACCGAGCTAATCGGTGAAATGCCGTCTGTCCGCACCATCGTTGTATCCATGTAGGTGGCTGGGTGCAGGCAGTTGGCTGTCACAGATGAACCTTGGAATTCCTGCGCAAGGTCAAAAGTGAACATGATCTGCGCCAATTTGCTTTGACAATAGGCCCGCGCGCCGCTGTACTCGTGGGCCAGCATGACGTCGGCAAAGTTGAGTGGTCGCTGTCCAACGGAAGCGACATTGACGATTCGTGCATGACTGCTGGCCTTCAAAAGTGGCAGCAGAAGGTGGGTCAACAGAAAGCCGGACAGATAGTTGACGGCGAAGCGCAATTCATGGCCATCATGGCTGATCTGCCGCCCGGAACCAGGCTTCCCAACGCCGATGCCGGCATTATTGATCAAGATGTCGATCCGGTCATTCTGGCGCCCCACCGCTTCCGCCAAGGCGCGAACTGCAGCCAGCGAAGAAAAGTCGGCCAGGTGAACCGTCCCGGTCCCCCCTGCCTCCTTGATTTCGGCAAGAAGACGTTCAGCCCGAGATGGATCACGACCATGAATCAGAACCGTTGCGCCTTTGGCTGCCATTCGCACGGCCACCCGCCGCCCAACGCCATCGGTTGAACCTGTAATGAGCACTGTCCTGTTGTTTGCTGCCACGCCAAACCTCCCCATGACGACCTGCTGTTGGAAAAGGCGGATCAGGAAAGGAAGTTCCTTTCCGAGGCTTTCCTCACTCTCGATGCCCCACCTTCAAACTCCCGATTTGCCGGATGCCCCATAAGGGCTCACCCCTCCGGCACCGGGGCGCGGGCCTGGCCATTCTGGGCCTGGGCGATCAGTTCCTTGATCCGGAGCGCGTCCGCCTTGGGATGCCCATGGCTGGTGAGGGGATCGCCGCCTCCGGTGGACTCGATGAGCAGGTCGGCCCAGATCAGGCCGGAATGGATGCGTACGCTGGCCACCCGCATCATGGGAATGGACACCTCGTTGCGGGAGAACAGTGAGCGCTTCCGCTGGGTGACGGCGTTGTCGGTCACTTCGATCTCGGTGGGGAACAAGCGGTTCCCCTGGGTCCAGCGGCTGGCGGGGAAGGTTTCGGTGATCATGCGGCAAGTCTAGTCCCTTCCGCCGGCCGGCATTCGTTTATTCCGGGATGGCCGGCGCCGGTGTTCTCGGGGAATCGAATTGACAGGGTGGTTGTTTCAAATTGATCAAGGTAAAGCAGCGCACAACCCCGCTTGACTCAACTTATCTAATCTTGAATGAACTACTTAGATAACGGCATGGATCGTGCTCAATCCATCCCGAGAGCCTTTCCGTTCCGGCCCGAACCCATCCAGGAGTCCCCATGAAGGCCCAACTTTCCTTTCTTATCGCCTCCTGGTCCCTGTTCGGTCTCGTCTGCCTGGGCCTCACCCTAAGCTGCATCTACTCGGGCGCCGAACACGCCGGGGTCGGCAGCGCGGCGCGCACCCCCTGAACCTGCCATCCAAGGAGAATTCATGTTGCTCAGTCATCTCGTCATGGTCCTGGTGGTGGTCGGGGTGCTGCTCTGGCTGATCAACACCTACATCCCCATGCAGTCCACCATCAAGCGGATCATCAACGTGGTGGTCATCATTTGCGTGATCTTCTGGGTGCTCTCCGCCTTCGGCTTCATGTCCGAATTCCAGCACGTGCGGGTGGGCAACGGACGGCACTGGTAGCGGTCCGGCCGGCCCCCCTCAGGGCAGGGACGGCGCGGCGGCCGCGGCCCGGGCCTTGCTCCCGGCCAGGATGAACAGCCCCAGGGTGCTGGCCAACCCGATGGCCAGGCCGCCATACCACACCGCATGGGGGCTGATCCGGTCGTTGAGGAAGCCCCCCACCACCGGCGCCACGGCCCGGGCCAGGCCCCAGGTCATCCAGTAGATGCTCATGTAGCGGCCGCGGAAGGCGATCGGCGCCCGGTTGGCCACGTAGGCGGTGCCGGTGGGCGCGACGATCAGTTCGCCGAAGGAGAAGATCACCATGCTCACCCAGAAGCCCCAGAAGCTGCTCATCAGGGCCACGCTGCCCACGCCCAGCGCGTAGACCAGCATGCCCAGGGTGAGCATGGGCAGCGGCTTGTGCCGGCGGGTGAAGCGGGTGACCAGCACCTGCACCGACACGCACATGAGCGCGTTGGTGATCGGCAGCCAGCTGTACAGGTGCTCGGGGAACTGGAAATTCTGCTTGGTGTAGACCGCCAGCAGGGTCCACATCATCAGCGGGGCGATCATCCCCAGGGTGACGATCAGGGAGAAGACGATGTAGCCCCGGTCCCGGAACACCTCCCGGTAGCCCCCCACCATGGGCCCTGCCGCGACCCTCGCCAGGGGCCGGGTCTCCCGCACCCAGAACAGCAGGAACACGCTGTAGGCGAGCATCACCAGGGCCGCGCCATGGAAGCCGGCCACGTACGACCGGGACACGATGAAACCGCCCACCGCCGGCCCCAGGGCGATGCCGGCGTTGTTGAAGGTGCGCAGGATGGAATAGCCCGAGGCCCGCTGACCGGGCGGGATCATATCGGCCATCATGGCGTCCGACCCCACCGAATAGAGCGGCTGGGCGGCGGCCAGGATGGTCAGGGGCACCAGGAAGCCCAGGTAGCTTCCGGCCTGGCTCATCAGCAGCCAGGCCAGGGCCTGGGCCGCCTGGGCCACGAACATCACCGGCTTGCGCCCCAGCCGGTCGGCGATGGCCCCGGCCAGGAACGAGACCAGCAGCCCGGTGGCGGAGCTGATGGTGATCAGGGTGGCCACGGTGGACAGGCTCATGCCCAGGGTCCGGCTGATGTAGATGAACTGGAACGGCCAGACCAGGCTGGAGCCGGTGGAACTGACCAGGACTCCGCAGGCGATCATCCAGAACTGACGGGGATAGGCGTCGAAATAGGCATGGCAGCGTTGCAGCAAGATGGCGCCCGTCTTATGTTAGCTTTTCATGTTACCTGATTCAGCGCCGCCAGGATATCCCGGCCCAGGGCGGTGAGCGACGGGTCGCGCGCGCCCATCACCAGGATCAGGTCGCCCGGACGCGCCGCGGCCGCCAGTTCCGCCACCAGTTCCGGGCGGGACGGGGCGAACCGGGCCTGGACTCCGCGCTGGGCGATCTCGGCCACCACGTCGGCCGAGGACAGGTCCCGGGCGGCGGTGCCGCCGGCGTAGAAGATCTCCAGCATCCATAGCCGGTCCTCGGGCCGCAGCTCGGCGGCGAAGGCGGCGACGAAATCCGCGCGCAGGAAGCGCATGGGGCCGAAGCCGTGCGGCTGGAACACCGCCAGCACCCGGTTCGCCCGCAGGTGCGCGGTGCGGATGGAGGCGGTGACCTTGGCCGGATTGTGGCCGAAGTCGTCCACCACCTCCACCCCGCGGGCCGCGCCCAGCACCTGGAAGCGCCGGGCCACCCCCTGGAACCGCTCCAGCGGCCGCACCATGGCTTCCAGCGGCACCCCCAGCGCCTGGCAGGCGGCGATGGCGGCCAGGGCGTTCTCCACGTTGTGCCGCCCGGGGACGGCCAGGCGGAACCGGGTTCCGGCCACCCGGAAGCTGGACCCCGCCCCGGTCTCCACCAGCTCCTCGGCCCGCACCTGGGCCCGGGGCCCCAGGCCGAATACGCGGGCGCCGGCGGCGAACGGGGCCAGGTTGTCCGCCTCGCCCACCACGAAGCCCTCCCGGGCCTGGGCCCGGAACGCCTCGAACATCCCGGCCACCACGGATTCCTCCTTGTGGTCGCGCTGCAGGTTGAGGATCACCCCCACGGCCGGCCGGTAGCGCACCACCGAACCGTCGCTTTCGTCGGCCTCCACCACCAGCAGGTCGGAAGCCCCGGCCCAGGCGTTGCCCCACAGCCCCTTCCGCTGCAGTTCCACCAGCTCGCCGCCGGTGATCACCGAGGGGTCCCGCCCTGCCCCGCGCAGGATCTCGAAGGCCATGGCCACGGTGGTGGACTTGCCGCTGGTGCCGGTGATGGCCAGGGTGCGCCGGTCCGCCACGAAGTGGGCCAGCAGCTCCGACCGGTGCACCAGCGGCACCCCCAGCCGGCGGGCCTCGCTGAAATCGGGCACCTGCTCCTCCACCGCGGTGGAATAGACCACCGCCGCGCAGTCCCCGGCCACCCCGCCGCCGTCCTGGGCGGTGATCGCCACCCCCAGCCGCTCCAGCCGGGCCCGGGCTTCGCCGCCCTGGCCCCGGTCGAAGCTGCGGTCACTGCCGCTGGCGCGCCCGCCGCGCATGACCACGTACTGGGCCAGGGCGCTCATGCCGCTGCCGCCCACCCCGGCGAAATGCAGCCGGCCCAGGCCCAGCGGATCGGTCCGCTCCGCCACCAGCACCAGGTCCCCTTCCCGCACCCGCTCGAACAGGTCCGTCACGTCGGCGCTGGCCAGCCGCACGCAGCCGTGGGACAGCGGGGCGCCCAGCTGGTCGGGGTGGTTGGTGCCGTGCAGGTAGATGGTGCGCTCCAGGGAATCGCATCCGGGGCCGCGGTTCACCCCCGGCTCCAGCCCGTCCAGGGTGAGGATCCGGGTGAGGATGAGGTCGTCTTCCCGGGCCTCCCCGCGCCACACCTCGCCGGTGGCCAGCCGGTCCACGAACACCGCGCCCGCTTCCGCCCCTGCCCCGATGCGGGCCTGGATCCGGTGCCAGCCCGGCGGGGTGCGCAGGGAGCCGTCCGCCCCGCCGATCCCGGCGCTGGCGGTGGAAACCGGGAACTCGGCGCTGAGCCGGCCGTCCTCCAGCAGCCCCAGGCGCTGGCCGGTCACGTCCACCACCAGCACCCGGGCCGGCAGGGCCCGGGCCGGCGACCCCGGCCGGGCCAGTCCGGCCAGGGCCAGGGCGCGGTAGCGCACGGCGAGGAGGGGATCGGCCACGGCGCTCATCCCTTCGCCCAGGTCCGCACCAGCTCTTCGAAGTGGTCGCCGCGCTGCTCGAAGTTGTCGAACTGGTCGAAGCTGGCGCAGGCCGGGCTGAGCAGCACCTGGTCGCCGGGCTGGGCCAGTTCCAGGGCCCGGGCCACGGCCTCGTCGAACGGGCGGATGGTGTCGTGCGGCAGGTCGCCCAGGTCCCGCTCCAGCTGCGGGATGGCCTCGCCCAGGAACACCAGCCGGCGCAGCTTGCCTTCCAGGGCCTGGCGCAGCGGCCCGTAGCTGGAGCCCTTGTCCTGGCCGCCCAGCAGCAGCACCAGCGGCCCGGGCAGCGCCCGGATGGCGGTGAGCGTGGCGTCCACGTTGGTGCCCTTGGAATCGTTGTAGGCCTTGATGCCGTTCCGCTCGCCGCACAGGGCGATGCGGTGGGCCAGGCCGGGGTAGCTCTTCAGGCCCAGGCGCAGGCCCTCCAGGTCGGCCCCGCCGTGGCGGGCCAGCACCGCCGCCGCCAGGGCGTTCTCCACGTTGTGGTCGCCCGGGATGAGCAGCTGGGACCGGGAGACCAGGGCATGCTCGCCGAACTCGTCCTTGAGCCACAGGGTGCCGTGCCCGTCGCACCAGGCGCCCGGCCCCTCCGGGCACTCCCAGCCGAACCGGGCGCTGCGGCCCCGGCCCGGGGCCATGGCGTCGAAGGCGGGATCGGCCAGGGGGGTGAGGCGCAGGTCGTCCTCCACCTGGTGCTGGAAGATCCGCACCTTGGTCGCCCGGTAGGCTTCCATGGTGCCGTGCCGGGCCAGGTGGTCGGGGGTGAGGTTGAGCGCGGCCGCCCCTTCGGCGTGGAAGTCCCGCACCGTCTCCAGCTGGTAGCTGGAGCATTCCAGGGCGTACACGGTGGCCGGCTTGGCCCCCACCATGGCGGTGATCAGCGGGGTGCCCAGGTTGCCGCAGGCCACCGCGGGCAGGTCGCAGGCCTTGAGCAGGTGGGCCACCAGGCCGGTGGTGGTGCTCTTGCCGTTGGTGCCGGTGACTGCCAACAGCATGGAGCCGTCGGCCCGCTCGCGCAGGGCCCGGTGGGCCAGTTCCAGTTCGCCGATCACGGAGATGCCGCGCTGGGCCGCCGCCAGCGGGAACGGGCTGCCGGGGGGCACCCCGGGGCTGAGCACCACCTCGTCGCAGTTGTCCAGCAGCGACAGCGGGTGGCTGCCCCACACGGCCAGCACCGACAGCTCCGCCAGCCGCGCCGCCACCGGGGCATCCGGCCCGGGCCGGCTTTCGGTGACCACCACCTCCCGGCCCGCCTTGACCAGGTATTCCGCGGCCCCCAGTCCCGAACGCCCTGCTCCCACCACAATGATCCGGCCCATGCTGACTCCCGTCCCCCAGTGTGGCAAAAGAAGGGCTCCCGGCGCCAGCTTTCCGCTGCTTGGACCGGCCAAATGAGTTCAGAATGGGCCCTGTGGAGGCCCCGCTCAGCCATGAACGAGAACATGCTCCAGAGCATCCTGAGCGGCGAGCGCCAGGCGATCACCTACGCCCACCCCATCGTGGCGCTGAAGAGCGGCGAGACCAAGGCCGAGGAGATGCTCACCCGGTTCCAGGGGGACGACGGCCGGCTGCGCGCCGTGGGCAGCCTGCTGGAGGACCTCAGCCTGTCCCCCGAGCTGCGGGTGCGGCTGGACCTGCTGTGCGTGGGCACGGTGTTCGACGCCCTGGCCCGGCACCCCATCACCGACCACCTGGTGTTCGTCAACCTCAGCCCGCTGACCCTGGAGCATCCCGATTTCTGGGACCGCATCCAGGCCTGGGTGTGGGACCTGCCCATCCCGCCGCACCGGATCGTCCTGGAGCTCACCGAGACCAGCGCCATGCACGACCTGGACCAGCTGGAGGGCTTCGCCCGGCGCCTGCGCGACATCGGCCTGCGGGTGGCGGTGGACGACCTGGGCTCGGGCGTCGCCTCCCTTTCGCACATGGCCCGGCTGGCGCCGGACTTCATCAAGGTGGACCGCAGCCTGGTGCGCGACGTGCACCGGCACCCCTACCAGGCCGCGCTGCTCAACGCCCTGGCCCTGTTCGCCGAGCGCATGCGGGTGGGCTACATCGCCGAAGGGATCGAGACGGCGGAGGAGCTGCAGGCGGTCATCGACGCCGACGTGCCCTGGGGCCAGGGCTTCATCTTCGGCCAGCCGGAGCCGCTGCGGCCGCCTACCTCAGCTTGAGCGAGCTGAGCGCCAGCACGCAGCAGACGATGGCGGTGATCCACAGGCGGATCACCACCTTGGTCTCCTTCAGCCCGCCCAGCTCCATGTGGTGATGGAACGGGGCCATGCGGAAGATCCGCTTGCCGCCCCGGAGCTTGAAGCTGCCCACCTGCAGGATCACGCTGAAGGCCTCCAGCACGAACAGGCCGCCGGCGATCACCAGCAGCAGCTCCTGCTTGATCATGATGGCCACCGTGCCCAGGGCGCCGCCCAGGGCCAGGGAGCCGGTGTCGCCCATGAACACCTCGGCGGGATGCGCGTTGTACCAGAGGAAGCCCAGGGAGGCCCCGCCCATGGCGGCCATGAACACGGTCAGCTCGCCGCCGCCGGGCACGTGGGGCACCATGAGGTAGGTGGCGATCTTGGCGTGGCCCGCCACGTAGGCCAGGATGGCGAAGGTGGTGGCCACGATCAGGGTGCCGCCCACCGCCAGGCCGTCCAGGCCGTCGGTGAGGTTCACCGCGTTGCTGGTGCCCTCCATCACCAGCCAGATCCAGGGCACCAGGAAGATGCCCACGTGCGGCTTGAAGTTCTTGAAGAAGGGCACCGACAGCTGCTCGGTGTGGGTGCCGCGCAGGTTGAAGTGCAGGATCAGGTAGGCCACCATCAGGGTGATGACGGTGAGCAGCAGCATCTTCTGCCAGCTGCGCAGCCCCAGGTTCTGCTTGCGCATGAGCTTCTTGGCGTCATCGCAGGCGCCCACCAGGCCGAAGCCCACCAGGGAGACCAGGGCCACCCAGATGCCGCCGCTGGCCAGGTCGCACCAGAGCACGGTGGACACCACGATGGCGCCGACGATCAGCAGGCCGCCCATGGTGGGGGTGCCGGCCTTGCACTGGTGGTTCTCGGGGCTGTCGGCCAGGATCGGCTGGTCCATCTTGAGCCGGGTGAGGGTGCGGATCACCAGCGGGCCGAACAGCAGCGACAGGATCATGGCCGAGGCCGCGGCCATGGCCGCCCGGAAGGTCACGTAGCGGAATACGGCGAATCCGGGGATGGTGTCGCGAAGGGGAAAGAGCAGCCAAGGGATCATGGATATCCATCATACGTTGATTCGATTCGTTGCGTTTTTTTCCCAACCGGAGACCGGCCGATCAGGCCTTGGCATGCTCCAGGAGCCACTGCACCGCCTGCTCCGTGGCCCAGTAGCGGCTGCCCTTTACCAGGATCCGGCCGCCGGCCGGCAGCGCGGCCAGCCCCTGGGGATCGTCGCGCAGGTCCGGGAAATCCGGGTAGGCCCGGGCCTGGGGGCCGAAGCCCTCGGCCAGGGCCCGCGCCTGGTCGCCGTACACCCACACCCGGCTGAGCCCCGCCGCCCGGAGCGCCGCCCCGGTTTCCCGGTGCATCTGCTCGGACCCGGGCCCCAGTTCGCGCATGCAGCCCAGCACCGCCACCGGCTCGCCGCCTTCCAGCGGCAGCAGGGCGCTCACGCAGGCCAGGATGGAATCCGGGCTGGCGTTGTAGCTCTCGTCCAGCAGCCAGCCGCCCTGGGCCAGGGCGTGCAGCCGGCCCCGGCCCGGGTCCGGCTCCACCGTGCCCATGCCCAGGACCACCCGCTCCGGATCGAACCCGGCCAGGATGGCCAGGGATCCGGCCAGGGCGGCGTTGCGCACCTGGTGCCCGCCCCGCAGCCGCAGCCGGACTTCCAGCCGGCCGCCGGGAAAGCGCAGGGCGAAGCGCTCGCCCCGGACCCCCAGGGATTGCTCGTCCTCCCAGCCGAAGGCGCAGCCCTCGCCCACCGCCACCGCCCGGGCCCGGCCGGCCCAGGGCTGCAGCGCCACCCAGCGGCACCAGGAATCGGCGGCCAGGTGCACCCAGGCGCCACCGGGCCGGAGCCCCTCCACCAGCTGTCCCTTGGCCCGGGCGATGCCCTGCTGGCCGTCGGGGAAGTTCTCCATGTGCGCCGAGCCGATGTTGGTGATCGCGCCGAAATCCGGCGGGGCGATGGCGGTGAGCCGGCTGATCTCGTCGGCAGTGGACATGCCCATCTCCAGCACCGCCGCGTCCAGGCCTTCGGGCAGGGTGGCCAGGGCCTCGGGCAGGCCGAAGGTGTTGTTGCGGTTGCCGGGGGTCTTCCAGCCGCCGGTGGCGCCGGCCAGCAGCTCCTTGGTGCTGGTCTTGCCCACCGAGCCGGTGACCGCCAGCACCACCCGGGGCCGGCAGGCCTCGAGCCGGGCCTGGCCCCAGCGCTGGAGCCCGGCCAGGGTGTCCGGCACGATGAGCTGGGGCAGGTCGAAGGGCAGCTCGTGATCGACCACCAGGGCGGCGGCGCCCTTGGCCACCGCCTGGGCGGCGAAGGCGTGGCCGTCCCGCTGGGCGCGGATGGCCACGAAGCCGTCGCCGGGCCGGATGGTGCGGGTGTCCATGGACAGCGCCGCCGGCGCCAGCCGGCCGTCGCCCACCAGGGTTCCGCCCACCGCCGCCTGGGCCTGTGCGAGGGTCCAGAGGCTCATCGGGACGCTTCCTGGGCCCAGGGCCGGGGCACCGTGCGGCCCTGGAGGGCCGCTTCCACCGCGGCGCGGTCGCTGTAGGGGTGCTTGACCCCCATCACGTCCTGGTAGGGTTCGTGGCCCTTGCCGGCCAGCAGCAGCAGGTCGCCGGGACGGCAGTCGGCCACCGCCGCGGCCACCGCCAGGGCCCGGTCGGTGATCCGGTGGTAGCGGGCCGGATCCTGGCGCAGCGCTTCGGGAATGCCCTGGGCCCCGTCGTCCATGATCGGTTCCGGCTCCTCCCAGCGGGTGTTGTCGGAGGTGTGCCAGATCACGTCCGCCCCGGCGGCCACGGTGGCGGCCATGATGGGGCGCTTGGTGCGGTCCCGGCTGCCGCCGCAACCGAACAGCACGTGCAGCCGGCCGCCCGGGGGCAGCAGGCGCTTGCCTTCGATCAGCAGCTTTTCCAGGGCGTCGGGGGTGTGGGCGTAGTCCACCATGACCCCGAACGGCTGGCCGCAGTCCACCCGGTCCAGCCGGCCGGGCGCGCCGGTGATGCCCGGCAGGGCCGGCAGCAGCCGCTCCAGCGGGAACCCGGCCTCGGCCAGGGCGGCCAGGGCGGCCAGCAGGTTGTAGGCGTTGAACCGGCCCAGCAGCGGGCTCTGCACCTGCCAGGCGCCGGCCGGGGTGGTCAGCCGGAACGAGGTGCCGGTGGGGCTGAGGGCCAGGTCGGTGATCCGGTAGTCCGCGGGCTGGTCCACCGCGTAGGACAGCAGCCCCGGATGTTCGGCCAGGAGCCGCCGGCCGTAGGGGTCGTCGGCGTTGCTCAGGCCGCGCCCGCTCTGCAGGAACAGCCGGACCTTGGCCTGGAAGTAGGCCTCCATGGTCACGTGGAAATCCAGGTGGTCCTGGGTGAGGTTGGTGAACAGGCCGACCTTGAACCGGGCGCCGTGCACCCGGGCCTGCATCAGGCTGTGGCTGGAAACCTCCACCGCCACCGCCACGTCGCCCACGTCCACCGACTCCTTGATCCAGCGGTAGAACACCGGGCTTTCCGGGGTGGTGAGCAGGGCCCGTTCCTCCCGGTCGCCGGCGGCGTTGGTGACGCTGCCCATGAGCCCGCAGCCCAGGCCGGACAGCCGCAGCAGCTGGCGGATGAGGGTGGTGGTGGTGGTCTTGCCGTTGGTGCCGGTGACGCCGATGAGGGCCAGCCGCCGGTCCGGTTCGCCGTACAGCTTGCGGGCCAGCAGCGCCATGCTGCGCCGGCCGTCGCCCAGCCGGGCATAGGGGACCTGGGCGGGGAGCTCCAGCGGGCGGTCGCACAGCACCGCCGCGGCCCCCGCCGCCAGCACCGCCGGCACGAACTCGGCGCCGTCCTTGCGTTCGCCCTTGAGCGCCACGAAGGCCCAGCCCGGCTTCACCTCGCGGCTGTCACAGGTCACGTGCTCCACCTCGGCGCCGCCCACCGGCAGCCCGGAGGCTTCCTGCACATCCTCGTCGCGCATCCAGTCTACGAATCTCATGGACCCCCCACTCTGATTTTCACGATGGTCTGCGCCGACAGGGCGGTCCCGGCCGGCGGGCTCTGGTCCTGCACCCTGAGCGCGGTCTGGCCGATGGTTCCCAGCCCCTCCAGCTCCGGCACCCCGCCGGCCAGGATCACCCGCTGGATGGCCGATTTCAAGGTGAGGCCCTTGAGCTCGGGCACCTTGCCCACCTCCACGTGGACCACCGCCTCGTCGTTCTCGCTCACCGGCCAGTCCCGGAGGCCCAGCTTCAGGTCCGCCTCGGGTTCGCTGTCCCGGCCGGTCAGCCGGTAGCGCATGATCCCGTCGGCCACCTGCTTGAACAGCGGCGCCGCCACGGTGCCGCCTTCCACGTCGCCGCCCGGGTCGTCCAGCATGAACAGGATCCCGTACTGCGGCTTGTCGGCGGGAAAGAACCCCATGAAGGAGGCGTAGTGCCGCCGAGGGTCATACTTGCCGTTGATGAGCTTGCGGGCGGTGCCGGTCTTGCCGAAGGCCTCCACGTTGCCGTCCAGCTTGGCCAGCCGCGCGGTGCCGTTGAGGATGACGCCCTTGAGCGCCTCGCGCATCATGCCCGAGGTCTCCTCGCTGATCACCTGGGCCTTCACCTGGGGCTTGAACTCGGTGAGCATCACCCCCTGGTCGTTGAAGATCTTCTGCACGATGTAGGGCTGCATGAGCCGGCCCCCGTTGGCCAGGGCGCAGCCGGCCATGAGCACCTGCAGCGGCGAGACCGACAGGCCGTAGCCGTAGCACATGGTCTGCTGGGTGGTGTTGCTCCAGCGGTCCGGCGCCAGCAGCCGGCCCGCGGTCTCCCCGGGGAAATTCAGCCCGGTGGGCTCGCCGAAGCCGAACTTGCGCAGGTACTGGTAGTGCACCGCCGGGTCCAGCCGCAGGCCGATCTTGGCGGCGCCGATGTTGGAGCTGTGCCACAGGACCTCTTCGAAGGTGAGCGAGCCGAAGTGATGGTCGTCGGTGATCGCGGCGCCGTTGTGGTACCAGCGGCCGCCTTCGCAGTTGATGACCTCGCCCAGGTGCACCTTGCGTTCCTCCAGGGCGATGGCGGTGGTGAAGATCTTCATGGTGGAGCCGGGCTCGTAGCTGTCCTCCAGCGGGTGCACCTTGCGCGCGGCCCGCTGCCGGTCCTGGTACTGCTTGTACTCCTCCTTGTCCGCGGCGGACCACTCGTTTTCGCTGCGGTTCATGAACTTCTTCGGCATGATGTGGTTGGGGTCGAAGGTGGGGGTTCCGGCCATGGCCAGGATCTCCCCGGTGTAGGGATCCACCACCACCGCGTAGGCGGTGGCCGGGTGGCAGCGCTGCACCGCCGCATCCAGGGCCTCCTCGATCAGGTGCTGGATGGTGGCGTCCAGGGTGAGCTGCAGGGTGGAGCCGTTCACCGGAATCTTGGCGAAGTTCTCCTCCAGGATCAGCAGGCGGCCCTTGGCGTCCCGGGGGGCGATGAGCTCGCCCTGCTGGCCCGCCAGCTGCTCGTTGAAGGTCCTTTCGATGCCCAGCTGGCCGATGCCGTCGATGTTGGTGAAGCCGACGATCTGGCAGGCCAGGCTGCCGCGCGGGTACTGGCGCTTGCTCTCCGGCAGGAAGTCCACCCCGTCCAGCTTGAGCGCGCGGATGCCGGCGGCCTTGACCGGGGCCAGCTGCCGCTCCATCCACACGAACGGCTTCTTGCGCAGCAGCTTCTCCAGCACCACCGGCACCGGCATGTCCAGCAGGGGCGCCAGCTTCACCGCCACCTTGCGGGCGGCGTCGCGGTCCGGATCGCCCCAGTTGCGCACCGAATCCCCCTTGCCGGCCCGGTAATCCGGGTAGAACGCCGGGGGGGTGCAGAACAGGCTTTCCACCTTCAGGGAGATGGCCAGGGACCCGCCCCTGCGGTCGCGCAGCTCGCCCCGGATCGGCTCGATGGGCACCACCACGGTGTGCTGGTGCTCCGCCCGGGTGCGGTAGTAGGGGTGCTCCACCACCTGCAGCCAGACCAGGCGCAGGGTGATCATCACCACCCAAATCAGCATGCTGCCCAGGATCCAGGGCAGGCGGGAAACCAGCAGGTCCTGGGGTTCCGGCCTTCCCAGCAGGCGCCGGGGCGGGTGCGGACTGCTGAGGATATCGATAAGCGCCACGGGATCTCCGCCTTCCATCCTAGCTCAAGAGGGTGCCCTGCTGGGCTGCGGGCATCCCCGGGCAGCCGCTATCCCCTGGGATCTTACAGCATTTTGTTTTTTTTCCGAGGCTGCGGATGGGTGGTTAATCTGGAACCAAGCCCCGAGGAGAACCGCCATGACCCCCTGCCCCCGGCATATTCTGACCTGGATCGCCGGCCTGCTCATCGCCGCCCAGACCCTGGCGGCCCAGGTGGGCTGGACCCAGATCTCCGTGTCCGGCAGCGCCCCGGACGCCGGGATGACCACCGTGGCCCTGTACTATCCCACCCAGGCGCGGGCCAGCGCCGTCACCATGGGGCCGCTGGTGCTCAACGTGGCGCTCCAGGCCCCGCCGGACCCCACGGTCAAGGCCCTGATCATGCTCAGCCACGGCCAGGGCGGCAGCGAGATCAGCTACAGCCGGCTGGCCGAGGCGCTGGCGCGACAGGGCTACCTGGTGGCGGCCCTGCGCCATCCGGGCGACAACTGGAAGGACCAGTCGCTGCTGGAAAAGACGCCCGAGCTCTACTTCAACGTGCGGCCGCGCCAGGTGAGCCACGTGCTGGACGCCCTGCTGCTGGATCCCAAGTGGAAGGACCGGATCGCCCGGGATGCCCGGGGTCCCCGCGTCGGCGCGCTGGGGCACTCGGCGGGGGGCTACACGGTCCTGGCCCTGGCCGGCGGGGCGCCGGACCTGGCCCGGCTGGCCAGGCACTGCGGGGAAGAGGGGGCCGAAGACCCGATCTTCTGCAGCCTGCGCAAGGGATCCCGGCTTCCGGATCCCGCCCCGGCCCCGGCCCTGCGCGACGGGCGGGTGCGCGCGGTGGTGGCCATGGCCCCGGTGGGCGCCGTGTTCACCCCCGAATCGCTGGCCGCCATCCGGATCCCCACCGTCATCTACGCGCCGCAGCTGGACCGGTTCCTGGTGCCGCGGTTCCACTCGGAATGGATCGCCCGGAACATGCCCGGGGCCGAACTGCGCCGGGTGCCCAACGCCGGCCACTTCGCGTTCCTGGACACCCCCACCATGGCCATCTCCTCCCCGGACGGCGATCTGGGCGACAACCCTCCGGGGTTCGACCGGGCGGCCTTCCTCACCCGGCTGGGCGGCGAGCTGGGCGCCTTTTTCGACCAGGCCTTCCAGAAGGAGTAGGATCGCCCCCGGATCAGCGGGTGAGCTTGCGGTAATGGATGCGATGCGGCCGGGCGTCCAGACCCAGCTGCTCGCGCCGGTAGACTTCGTACTGGGAGTAGTTGCCATCGAAGTAGACCACCCGGCTGTCCCCTTCGAAGGCGAGGATGTGGGTGGCCAGGCGGTCCAGGAACCAGCGGTCATGGCTGATGATGACGGCGCTGCCGGCGAAGCCTTCGATGGCCTCTTCCAGGGCGCGCATGGTGTTCACGTCCAGGTCGTTGGTGGGCTCGTCGAAGAACAGGACGTTGGCGCCGCTCTTGAGGGTGAGCGCCAGGTTCAGGCGGTTCTGCTGGCCGCCGGACAGCTCACCCACCTTCTTCTGCTGGCTGTCCCCGGAGAAGCCGAAGCGCGACAGCCAGGCCCGGGCGTTCACCTGCCGTCCGCCCAGCTCGATCAGGTCGCTGCCGCCGGACACCGCGTCGAACACCGTCTGCTCGGGATTCAGGTTCTCGCGCAGCTGGTCCACCACCGCCATCTTCACCGTGGCGCCGATCCGGATGGAGCCGGAATCGGCCTGTTCCTGCCCGGCCAGCATGCGGAACAGGGTGGTCTTGCCGGCGCCGTTGGCGCCGATCACCCCCAGGATGCCGCCGGGCGGGATGGCGAAATCCAGGTTCTCGAACAGCACCTTGTCCCCGTACGCCTTGGAGACGCCCTTGAGCTCGGCCACCAGGTCGCCCAGCCTGGGACCGGCCGGGATGTAGATCTCCAGATCCTTCTCCCGCTGGGCGCCCTCCTCGGAGAGCATGGCCTCGTAGCGGTTGATGCGGTCCTGGCTCTTGGCGTGCTGGCCCTTGGGCGACATGCGGATCCACTCCAGCTCGCGTTCCAGGGTCTTGGAGCGCTTCTGGTCGCCCTTCTCCTCCAGGGCCAGCCGGTCGCGCTTCTGCTCCAGCCAGCTGGAGTAGTTGCCCTTCCAGGGGATGCCTTCGCCGCGGTCCAGCTCCAGGATCCACTCGGCCACGTGGTCCAGGAAATAGCGGTCATGGGTGACGGCGATGACCGTGCCCTCGTACTTCTGCAGGTGCAGTTCCAGCCAGGCCACCGATTCCGCGTCCAGGTGGTTGGTGGGCTCGTCCAGCAGCAGGATGTCCGGCTTCTGCAGCAGCAGCCGGCACAGCGCCACCCGCCGGCGCTCGCCGCCGGACAGCACCTTGATCGGGGTGTCCGGATCGGGGCAGCGCAGGGCGTCCATGGCCTGCTCCAGTTGGCTGTCCAGGTCCCAGCAGTCCAGGTGGTCGATCTGGTCCTGCAGCTCGCCCTGGCGGGCCAGGAGCGCCTCCATGTCCGCCTCGGGGTCGGCGAACTGCTCGCTGATCTCGTTGTACTCGCGCAGCAGCTGCACCTGGGTGGCGGCGCCCTCCTCCACCACGTCGCGCACCGTCTTGCTGTCGTCCAGCACCGGCTCCTGCTCCAGCAGCCCGGTGGTGTACCCCTTGGACAGGACCGCCTCGCCGTTGAAATCGCGGTCCACCCCGGCCATGATGCGCAGCACCGTGGACTTGCCGGAGCCGTTCAGGCCGAGCACGCCGATCTTGGCGCCGAGGAAATAGGACAGGGAAATGTCCTTGATGACCGTCTTGTTGTTGTAGGACTTGCTCACCCGCATCATGGAATAGATGATTTCGGGCTGATCGCTGGGGCGTTTGGCCATGGTTTGGATCCTGAAAAGGCGGGGCCGGAACGGCCTGGATCTCCATCTTGCCCGCCTACGGCGTCCAGGAGAAGGCGCGGCTCTTGATCCAGATCAAGGCGCGCCGGCCGGCGATGGGCCACCCTGGAGGCTTGGAGGGCGGCATGGAGCGCCAGATCATCCGGATCGACGAGGAGAAATGCGACGGCTGCGGGCAATGCGCCCAGGGCTGCCCGGAAGGGGCGCTGCAGATGATCGACGGCAAGGCCCGGCTGGTGAGCGAGATCACCTGCGACGGACTGGGCGCCTGCATCGGCGAATGCCCCCGGGGGGCCATCGCCGTGGAGACCCGGGAGGCGGAGCCCTACGACGAGCGGCGCACCCTCGACCAGCTCCTGCCCAAGGGCGCCAACACCCTGAAGGCCCACCTCAAGCACCTGGCCGACCACGCCCAGACCGCCTACCTGGACCAGGCGCTGGGCTACCTGAAGGAGCTGGGCGTCGCCGTGCCGGCCCCGGGCCACCGGGGCTGCCCGGGCTCCGCCCCCCGCACCCTGGCGCCCCAGACCCCGGCGCCCGGGCCGGGCCAGGCCAGCCAGGCCAGCCAGCTCGGCCAATGGCCGGTGCAGCTGCACCTGATCTCCCCCCAGAACCCGGTGTTCCAGCAGGCCGACCTGCTGCTGGCGGCCGACTGCACCGCGTTCGCCATGGCCGACTTCAACCGGACCTGCCTGCCCGGCAAGCGCCTGGCCATCGCCTGCCCCAAGCTGGACGGCAACCAGGAGGCCTACCTGGCCAAGCTCACCGCCCTCATCCAGGAAGCCCAGGTGAAAAGCGTCACCGTGATGATCATGGAGGTGCCCTGCTGCGGCGGCCTGTTGCGCCTGGTGCAGGCCGCGGCGGAGCGGGCCGCACGGAAGGTGCCCATCCGGCTGGTGGTGGTGGGGATCGATGGCCAGGTGCGGCGGGACGGCTGGGTGGCCTGAGCGTTGCCCCGCCGTGATCGAAATGAATGGGGCACCCGGTCATAACGACCGGGCCGGCAGCCCACGGCCTCCCGCGGCTTATGGGTAATGGCTTTAAATCTATTGGTTTGCTTCATGGTACGGGAAATGCTCGACTCCCCAGGGCAACGGTTTCCGGAAAAGGGAAAGCGCCCACGGTGCTCATGGAGTAGCCAATGATTACCATCCCGTTCGCTCGTTGTTTGATGGGTGCCATGACCGTGGCCACGCTCCTGGGCGTGGCGGCCTGCAAGGGCGGCGGCCCGGCCCAGGTGACCGACCGCATGGCCCGGAGGTCCGCCGAACTGGACCAGCTGGGCCAGCAGGAGGGGAATGCCGGCATGCAGCAGGTACCCGTGCCGGCACCGGAGGTAAGCACAACCCAGACCTACTCGGCCTGGCTGCATTCCGGCGACGAGGAATAGGCCCGGTCCAGCTCACTCCCCCACCCAGCCCTGCCAGATCTTCTGCAGCAGGCTGGAATCATGGTCCTCCACCACCACCAGGTGCCGGGTGCTGGGCCGGCCCCGCTCGGTGAGCACATAGGCGCGGGCCAGCACCGCCCGGTCCTGGGCGGTGGCCCGGTGGTGCTGGCGCAGGTGCTCGCCCATGGTGGAGCTGAGGTAGGTTTCCTGGAACCGCACGGCGCCCTCCAGGGGCTGGTCCGGCTCCTCGAACAGCGCCCAGCGCATGGCCCCGTCCCGAAGCCGCAGCCGGCGCACCGGGACCATGGCATCCAGGAAGGCGTGCTTCCGCGCGGTGGGCACGGTGTATTCCATCTGCACCAGGATCGGGCCGGCCTCCAGCGGGATGGCGGTGGGTTTGTGCGGCCCGTCCTGGTGCGGGCTCAGGTCCAGTTCCTGGTCGAAGGCGGTGATCCGCAGCCGGCCCAGCAGCACCACCGAGGCCAGCATGCCGGCCGCGGACAGGCCCATGGCGGTGCGCAGGCCCAGCTTCTGCGCCACCTCGCCCCAGAACGCGGCGCCCAGGGCCAGGGCGCCGCCCCAGGCGGTCTGGTAGGTGCCGAAGGCCCGGGCCTTCACCCAGGGCGGCACCGAAAGCTGGATGGCGGTGTTGAGGGTGGACAGGATGGCCAGCCAGCTCATGCCGCAGACGAACAGGCACAGGCCCACGGTGGGGGTGTGCGGCACGTAGGCGATGATCCCCTGGGCCAGGGCGGCCAGCACGCTGAAGCCGCCCAGGATCTGGTTGGTGTTGAAGCGCCGGCGCAGCGGCGCCAGGAAGAACACCGAGGCCACCGCGCCCGCGCCGATGCAGCCCATGAGGGCGCCGAACGCCTGGGAGCCGAGCTTCAGGTCGTGGATGGCCAGGGCCGGCAGCAGCGAGAAGATCACCCCTGCGAACCAGGAGTAGCCCAGGGCCCGCAGCAGGATCACCTGGAACGGGCGGCTGTGCCGGGCGTAGCGGAAGCCCACCTTCAGCGCGCCCAGGAAGCGCTCCCCGGGCAGGCTGGACACCGGCGGGGAGTGCTTCCAGGCCAGGAACGCCACCACCACCGCCAGGAACGAGGCCGCGTTGAAGGCGAAGGCCCATCCGGCGCCCATGAGCCCGACGATCAGGCCGCCCACCGCCGGCCCCACCGCCCGGCTCAGGTTGAAGCCCGCGCTGTTGAGCGCGACCCCGCCCACCAGGCTGTCCCGGTCCAGCAGCTCCGGCACGATGGCCTGGAACGCCGGCATGCTCAGGGCCGAGCCGATGCCGATCAGGAAGGACATGGTGAGCAGCACCACCGGCGTGATCTGGTGCATGAAGGTGAGCCCGGACAGCACCGCCGCGCAGCCCAGCATGAACACCTGGGTGGTGATGAGCAGCCGGCGCCGGTCCAGGATGTCGGCGATGGCCCCGGCGGAAAGCCCCAGCAGCAGCACCGGCAGGGTGGTTCCGGTCTCGATCAGCGCCACCAGCAGCGGCGAGGTGGTGAGGTGGGCCATCTGCCACTTTTCGCCCACGCTCTGGATCTGGGTGCCGATATTGGAGGCCATGTTGGCGATCCAGATCATCAGGAACAGACGGGAGCGCAGGGGGTCCAGGAGGCTGGTGCGCACGGGGGCGGGCTCGGTCATTGTCCAATGGTAACATTCGCCATGGCCGGCATGGCCGGACCCGGAACAATCCGCTGCGAATGGGGCGGCGGGTCGGCAGGAGCCAAGCCGGAAATCCGGCCCTCATCCCCGGGGCGGCCGAACGGGACCAGAATGGATTCTAGACTTTGAAGGAAGACCCGCCATGGACCTCTCCAGCCTCCCCCGCCGCCGCTACACCCACGGACCCACCGCCATCGAGCGGCTGGAGCGGTTCTCCCGCTCCCTTGGGGTGGACGGCCCCACGGTCTACATCAAGCGGGACGACCAGCTGGGCCTGGCCGGAGGCGGCAACAAGGCCCGCAAGCTGGAGTTCCTGGTGGCCGAAGCCCTGGCCCAGGGCGCGGATACCCTCATCACCTGCGGCGGGGTGCAGTCCAACCACTGCCGGCTCACCCTGTCGGCGGCCGCCCAGGAGGGCCTGCGGTGCCGGCTGGTGCTGGCCGAAAGCGCCCCCGGCGCCTACCGGCCGGAGGACAGCGGCAATGTCCTGCTCTACCACCTGCTGGGGGCCGAACGGATCATCCCCGTGCCCTGGGGCACCGACCTGCTGGCCGCCCTGGAGCAGGCCGGCGCGGACGCCCGGGCCGAAGGGCACCGGCCCTACCTCATCCCGCTGGGCGGTTCCAACCCCCTGGGCGCGCTGGGCTACGTGGCCTGCGCCCAGGAGCTGCTGTCCCAGGCCGGGGAGGCCGGGCTGGCCCTGCACCAGATCGTCCTGCCGGTGGGCAGCGCGGGCACCCTGGCCGGCCTGCTGCTGGGGCTGCGCGCCGGCGGCAGCGCCATCCCGGTGACCGGGGTGACCGTGATGAACCCCAGGGCCGAGGCCGAAGCCTCGGCGCTGGAGCTGATCCGGGCCACCGCCAGGTTCATGGGCGGTGCCGCGGATGTTCCGGCCAGCCAGGTGACCTGCCTGGACGACTACCTGGGGGCCGGCTACACCCTGCCCACCGAGGGCATGCTTGAGGCGGTGCAACTGCTGGCGCGCACCGAAGGCATCCTGCTGGATCCCACCTACACCGGCAAGGCCATGGCCGGCCTCGTCGACCTGGCCCACCGGGGCCGCTTCGCCAAGGGCGAGAACGTGCTGTTCCTGCACACCGGCGGCGCGCCGGGGCTGTACGCCCGGCCCGAGCTGTTCGCCCGGGGGTAGCCAAGACCCCCCGCGAGGCCCCATGATCAGAGGAGCCCGGCCGGCTTCCGGCCGCTTTTTCGAGGAATGGCCGTGGAAACCGAAACTCCCGTCACCCTGATCACCGAGTCGGTCGCCGAGCTGGTGGCCCTGGCCACCGCCATGGCCGCCAACAACCCCGACGCCTTCCAGCAGGCCAATTCCAACCTGGAGGCGCTGGGCGTGAGCCGGGAAGACCGGATCAAGGTGGTGAACCTCGCCCTCCGGGTGAAGATGCTGCCCCACAACAACCTCATGGACATGGCCACCGGCTACCTGGCCGGCGGCGGCTGCGGCGGTTCCTGCGGCGGCGACTGCGAAGAGGGCGGTTGCGGCGAGGAAGGCTGCGGCTGCGGCCACGACCACGAATAACCGGGCATGACGCCGGAACCCCGCTCCCTGATACGGCTGGACTGGGCCGACGCGGCCGTGCCGGTGCTGGCCAGCATCGGCTTCGTGATCAAGCAGGGCAAGCCCGATCCGGTGACCATCGTCGGCAGCGGCATCGGCTACGCCCTGGCGGTGGCGGTGCTGTTCTGCGGGGCCCGGCAGATCGTCGGGGCCAGGACCGGCCCCCGGCGGCCGGTCCTGGCCGCCCTGGTGGGCCTGCTGGTCTGGGGCTTCATCCTGTCCCGCTGACCCGGCTCAGCGCACCGGCATGTCCCGGATGTAGGAGGTCACCCCGCCCAGCAGCATCTCCACCGCCAGGGCCGTGAGCACCAGCCCCATCAGCCGTTCCATGGCGGTGATGGCCTCGGCCCCCAGCAGCTTGCGCAGCCGGATGGCCAGCAGGAACACCAGGTAGACGATGGCCATGGTGAGGCAGATGGCGCCGGCCCACTCCAGCCGCCGGCCGGGATTGCGGCTGGACAGCAGCAGCACGGTGGCCATGGCCGAAGGCCCGGAAATGACCGGGATGGCCAGGGGCACGATGAACGGTTCGCCCGCGGGTTCGGCCCCCTCCACCTTGGGGCGCCGGTGCGGGAACACCATATCGATGGCGATCAGCAGCAGGATCACCCCGCCGGCCACGCTCAGGGCCTCGTCGCTCAGGTGCAGCAGCGCCAGGAAGCCCTGGCCGAACAGCATGAACAGCAGGAGCACGGCGAGGGCGATGAGCACCTCGCGGGTGATGATGAAGAAGCGGCGCTCGGGCTTCACCTTCTCCAGGGTGGAGATGAACAGGGGAATGTTGCCCAGCGGATCGGTGGTGAGGACCAGCAGCAGGGTGGCGGAAAGAAAGGTGGTCTGCATGGGGCTCCCGGGGCGCCCCCACCGGCGGGAAGCCGGCCGGGAAGCAAACCCCAGGATAAGGGCATTCCGCTCAGAACAGGAACAGCTCGGCGCTGTCGGGGTTCTTGCCGAAGAAGGTCACGTCGTCGATGGTCTCCACCAGGGGCCCGCGCAGCACCGACCAGAGCAGCCGCTCCACCCCGATGCCGCCGCCGTAGGTGGGCGGGAAGGTGCTGGCGCCGGCCTCGTCCCGGTTGCAGGCCACCGACAGGAACGGGCCGTAGCCGCCCAGGGCCTCGATGTTCTCCAGCCGGCCGGCGCCGAACCGCGGGGCCTCGGGGATGATCCCGTTGTCCAGCAGCCGGGGCACGATGGCCTCGGGCAGCCATTCCCGCAGGCCGCCGCTGAGCACTTCCCGGGCCGGGGCGGCGGGGCCGTGGAGCGGCTGGTTGCGCGCCACCAGATCGTAGTTGAAGATCTCCCGGCTGATCGCCTCCTTGGGGTTCCGGCGGCTGCCGTCCTTGCGCAGGTAGGGATAAACCAGGTCGTAGTTCTCCCGCAGCAGGCCCACCACCCAGAAGAAGGGCGACGGGGAGACTTCGCCGATGCCCCGCTCCTCCTGGCCTTCGCCGAAGCGCTGGGTGGCCTCGTCCAGGTAGAACACCGGGAAGCTGGTTTCGGGCAGTTCCAGGCGCACGCCCAGGGCCTCCAGGCTCTGGGCCGCGCGGCTGCGGGCCCGCTTCAGGCCGGCCCGGGTCATGCCTTCGAAGAAGGCCAGGGCTTCCTGGAGCTCACCCTGCAGGTGGGCGGTGACCCCCTTGGGATCGTCCAGATACTCCTCCAGGGTGATCATCCGCTGGCGCCGCACTTCCACGTCCAGCTGGCTGAAGTCCAGCAGGTAGCGGCCCCGCTGGCGGCCCTGGGGATCGGGCAGCTCCAGCCGGATGTTGGGGCTGTCCACGAAGATCCCGCGCAGGTGCGGGTTGTGGCAGGCCATGAACTTGGCGTAGATCATGCTGTGGGTGGCCACGTACGGGCTCTGCCGGTACGGGATCTGAGGCAGGTGCTCCACGTCGTGGGCCAAGGGATCGGTCAGCAGGCTCATGGACACCCGCTCCAGGTTCAGCAGCCCCTGGTCCACCAGCCATTCCTGCATGCCCGCCACCAGGGCGGTGCGCACCCTCAGCACGTGGCAGAGCGCTTCGCTGCGCCACTTGCTCAGGTAGCGCCGTTCGATCTCATCGCCCAGGGTGGTGCCGCGCCCCTGAAGATCCTTCTGGTAGTTGCCCAAGCGTTGGCCCACCTGCTGGTAGGTTTCTTCGGCGGTCTGGGACATGAGTCCTCCCTAAATGAATAAAATAAAAAACACCCCCGGTCCGCCGCAGCGAATCGGGGGTGTTTCGGTGTTGCAGGTTTTGCTCTAGCTCATTCCCTCACCGTCCCACGCACGATCCGCGCGAGGGTTGGTATTATTATTGCGGTTGAATCGCCGCACCGAAATAAGGGTAGCCATAACCTGTATCAGCCCTCAGCATACCGACGGCATTATGAAGCGTCAAGGATCGGGCTCAGGAAAGCACCCGGGCGCCCTGCCCTTCCAGCCGGCAGATCCGCACCTGGCAAGGGATTTCCGCCCCGTTCCAGGCCTCGGCCATGGCCCCGGCCACCGCTTCCGCCCGGCCCTGGTCCACCACCGCGAAGATCGCCGGCCCGGCGCCGGACAGGGTGCAGCCTTCCGCCCCCTGGGCCATGGCCGCCGCCTGCACCGCCCGGAAGCCCGGCACCAGCGGCGCCCGGTACGGCTCCGCCAGCAGGTCGCGCAGGCAGGCCCGGCGCAGGTCGGCGTCGCCTGCGCCCAGGGCCAGCACCAGCCCGGCCAGGTTCTGGGCATGCTCCACGGCCAGCTCCCGCGGCACCTGGGCCGGAAGGGCCCGGCGGGCGTCCCGGGTGTTGAGTTCCAGGTCCGGGCTGGCCACGGCGAACAGCAGATGGTCGGGGAACGGCAGGGCCCGAGGCGGGCCGGCCGGCACCACCAGGCGCAGCCCGCCCAGCATGGCCGGCGCCACGTTGTCCAGGTGGAAGGCGCCGCTGCCCAGGGCCTCGGTTTCGCCCGCGGCCCGCAGCATTGTCTCCGGGCCCAGGCCGGCCTCCAGCAGGGTGTCCAGGGCCACCAGGGTGGCCACCACCGAGGTGCTGCTGGAGCCCAGGCCGCTGCCCACCGGCAGCTGCTTGTGCAGCCGGATGGCCAGGGGCGGCAGCTCGCGCCCCCAGGCCCGGGCGAAGGCATCGCACGCGCGCAGCACCAGGTCGTCCTCCGGCCGGCGCGGCAGCCGGTGGGCGTAGGGGCCGTCGGCCGTGTAGCTGGCGGCGCGGGCCAGGCGGATCTCCACCTGGTCGCCCAGGGGCGGCCCGGCCAGGGGCGCGATGGCCGCCCCCAGCACGTCGAACCCGGCGGCGAAGTTGCCGATGCTGGCCGGGGCGAAGACCTGCACCCGCTTCATGAACGCGCGCCCCGGGCGATGCGGAGCACGTCGGCCAGCACCCCGGTGGCGGTGACCGCCGCGCCGGCGCCGTAGCCGCGCACCACCATGGGGTGCGGGTGGTAGGCCTCGGTGGACAGGCAGAGCGCGTTCTCGCCGCCGCGGATCCCCGCCAGCGGATGCCCGGCCTCCACTTCGATGGCGCCCACCTGGCAGCCTTCCGGCGTGACCGTGGCGGCGTAGCGCAGGGCCTTGCCCTGGGCCGCCAGGGCGGCCATGCGTGCCCGGAACGGTTCGTCCAGCTCCCGCAGCCGGGCCATGAAGGTGTCCACCGAGCCGCTGGCGTCGAACCCCGCCGGCAGCGCCCCCTCCACTTGCACCTGCCCCAGTTCCAGCGCGCCGCCCATCTCCCGGTGCAGGATCAGCGCCTTGCGCGCCACGTCCAGCCCGGACAGGTCGTCCCGGGGGTCCGGCTCGGTGAAGCCGGCTTCCCGGGCCTCCCGCACCGCCTGGCTGAAGTCCGCGCCGGCGTCCAGCCGCCCGTAGATGTAGGAGAGCGAGCCGCTGAGGATGCCCTCCAGGCGCAGCACCCGGTCGCCGCCGTTGCGCAGGTCGCGCAGCGTCCCCAGGATGGGCAGCCCGGCGCCGACGTTGGTTTCGAAATGGAACACCCGGCCGTGCCGGGCCAACGCCAGGCGCAGTTCGCGCCAGGAGGCCATGGTGCCGCTGTTGGCCTTCTTGCTGGCGCTCACCAGGTGGAAGCCGGCCTCCACGAAGCTCAGGTAGCTGTCGGCCAGGCTCTGGGAGGTGGTGCAGTCCACCAGCACCGCGTGGTCGGGCCGGCGGGTGCGCACGGTATCGCGCAGCCGGTCCTCGTCCAGCGGCTCGCCCCGGGCCGCCAGCTCGGCCAGGGCGGTGGCCGGGTCCAACCCTTCGGAATCGATCAGCATCCGCCGGGAGTTGGTCACCGCGCAAAGCTTCAGCGAGGCCGCCACGGCCGGCATGCGCTGCTTGAGGTGCTGCAGCTGCACCAGGAACTGCTTGCCCACCAGGCCGACGCCCATGAGGTGCAGCTCCAGCGGCTCCAGGCCGCCAAAAAAGCGCCGGTGCACCGCCGCCAGGGCCCGGGGCCCCTCGGGCTCCGCCACCACCGCCGAGATGGAGCGCCCGCTGGCGCCCTGGGCGATGGCCACCACCTTGCAGCCCTGGCCGCCCATGGCCCCGAAGAACGAGCCGGCCACGCCCACGTACTTGCCCATGCCGTCGCCCACCACGCTCACCACCGCGTGGTCGGCCTTGACCACCAGCGGGTCCATGAGGCCGGCCGCCAGTTCCGCCTCGAAGGTGACCGCCAGGGCCTCCCGGGCCGGCACCGCCTCCCCGGCCCGCACGCAGATGGTGATGGCGCATTCACTGGAGCCCTGGGTGATCAGCACCACGTTCACCCCCTTGGCGGCCAGCGAACCGAAGGCCCGCGCCGCCACCCCCGGCACGCCCTTCAGGCCCGAGCCGGACAGGTCGAGCAGCGCCAGCCCGGGCAGCAGGGTGAGGCCCCGGGGCAGGTCGTCGGAGGCCACGGCCCCGGCGGTGACCAGGGTGCCCGGGTGCTCCGGGCGGTGGGTGTTGCGCACCCGGGTGGGGATGGCCGGGCCGCGCACATAGCCCAGGGTGCGCGGATGCAGCACCTTGGCGCCGAAGTAGGCCAGTTCCATGGCCTCCTCGTAGCTCAGCTCCTTCAGGCACTGGGCGTTCTCCACCAGCCGGGGATCGGCGGTGAACACCCCGTCCACGTCGGTCCAGATCTCCAGCAGCGCGGCGTCCACCGCGGCCGCGGCCAGGGCCGCCGACAGGTCGGAGCCGCCCCGGCCCAGCAGCACCGGCTCCCCGGCCTCGTTGCCGCCGAAGAAGCCCGGCAGCAGCGCCAGCGGCTGGTCGCCGCGGCGGAACGGCGCCAGCCGTTCCCGGATCCGGGCCGGCAGGGGCGCCGCCTCCAGGGGGTTGCCCTGGCAGATCAGCACCTGGGTGGGGTCCAGGCGCAGGCAGGGCTGCCCCTGGGCCTCCAGCAGGCCGGCCAGGAGGGCGCAGGAGGCCCGCTCTCCCAGGGAGCAGATCCGCGCCAGCACCAGGGGCGAACAGTCGCCCAGCAGGTTGATCCCCTGGAGCAGGCGGGCCAGCTCCGCTTCCAGCGCGTCCAGCTGGCGCTCCAGCGCCTTAAGCTGGTCTCCCTTGAAGGCCGGCGCCAGGGCCGCCAGGGCCCGGCGGTGGACCAGGCCGTAGCCCTCCAGCACCTCCTCGATCCCCTTGTCCCGGCGGGCCCCGGCCACCAGGAGATCGGTGATCCCCGCCATGGCCGAGGCCACCAGCAGCACCCGCTGGCCGGCCAATGCCTTCCGGGTCAGGCCGGCCACCCGGGCCAGCCCGGCCTCGCCGGCCACGGAAGTGCCGCCGAACTTCATCACCAGGATGCCCTTGGCCCCGGCGGGGGCAAGGGGGAGGGAGCGAACGGGATCGGAGCTGTCCATGGTCTGCCTTTAATAAAAAAGGCCCCGCTGGTGAGCGGGGCCGGGTGATTGGTTTGTTTGCCTTCGTCCCTAGGACGGTCCCGGCCCCCGCGTCGAGCGCGCAGTGGTAGTCATACCGGAGCCCGCCATCATCAAGGCGGAAGTGACGGCTGGCGCGCCCATACCGCTTCCGCCCCGGGACTCCGGGGAACTGGCGGAAGAGCTGGAACGGCTGACCATCTGGGGATTCTAACGGCTTATTCCGCAGGCCGCAACTGTCTTGCTTCAACCGGCGCGGAACCTGTCCCGGCCAGGGGCGCATGAAAAGGGCAAGCGGGAGCCTTTGCAGCTTCGACCCGGGGGAGCCATGGAACAGAACGGACAGGCGTTCGGCAAGCTGCGCCGGGTGGTTTGGCCGATCCGCGGCCATGAGCTGAAGAAGTTCCTGCCCATGTTCTTCATGTTCTTTTTCATCTCCCTGGTCTACTCGCTGCTGCGCAACACCAAGGACAGCCTGATCGTCACCGCGCCGGGCGGGGGGGCGGACCTGATCCCGTTCCTGAAAGTCTACGGGGTCATCCCCATGTCGGTGCTCTACCTGCTGGTCTACGCCAAGCTGAGCAACGGGCTCAGCAAGCAGGCCCTGTTCCACACCGCCCTGGCGCCCTTCTTCCTGTTCTTCCTGGCCTTCGCCTTCGTCTTCCCGGTGCGGGAAAGCATCCAGCCCCATTGGCAGGCCCAGCTGCCCCCGGGGCTGGCCCACCTGGCGGCCATGGCCCGGCACTGGGTGCTGTGCCTGTTCTACGTCATGGCCGAACTGTGGGGCAGCGTGGCCCTGTCGCTGCTGTTCTGGACCTTCGCCAACGACATCGTCAGGATCGAGGAATCCCGGCGGTTCTACGCCCTGTTCGGGCTGGGCGCCAACCTCGCCCTGATCGCCGTGAAGTTCGCCAACCAGTTCATCCATCACCTGGAGCAGTTCCTGATCCGCCGCCGGCCCATGGCGGACTGGTCGGCCTACATGATCCTGCTGATGGGCGTGGTGCTGCTGAGCATCGTCTGCATCCTGCTGATCTACCGCTGGATCAACCGGGAGGTGCTCACCGACCCGCGCTTCTACACCCCGGCCGAGCAGCTGGAGCACCACGCCGCCCGGCCGCGCATGTCGCTGCCCGAGGCGTTCCGCTTCCTGCTGCGCTCCCGCTACCTGCTCTGGATCGCCGTGCTGGTGATCAGCTACGGCATCGCCATCAACCTGATCGAGGTGACCTGGAAGACCCACGTGGGCCTGCTCCATCCCCAGCCCAAGGACTACCAGGACTTCATGGCCAACTTCTCCCTGGCCACCGGGCTCACCACCTCGTTCCTGATGCTGTTCGTGGCCAACAACCTGATCCGGGTGTTCGGCTGGACCCTGGCCGCGCTGGCCACCCCGGTGGTGCTGCTGGTCACCGGCATCGGCTTCTTCGGCTTCATCCTGTGCGAGGACTCGGCCGCCCCGCTGCTGGCCGACTTCGGCACCACCCCGCTGGCCGCGGCGGTGCTGTTCGGCACCGTCCAGAACGTGCTGAGCAAGGCCACCAAGTATTCCCTGTTCGACCCCACCAAGGAGATGGCCTACATCCCCCTGGACCCGGAATCCAAGGTCAAGGGCAAGGCCGCCATCGACGTGGTGGGCGCCCGCCTGGGCAAGGCCGGCGGCTCGCTGATCCAGCAGCTGCTGATCGGCCTGTTCCACTCGCTGCGGGCGGTGCCGGGGCAGATCGCGGTGATCCTGCTGGTGGTGATCGGCGCCTGGATCTGGGCCGCCCAGCGCCTGGGGCGGGCCTATGGGCGGCTGGTCCAGGGCCGGCACCCTTAGAAAAGGAGCCGACCGACGGAAGCGCCAGGCATAACAAAACCCCAGTGGCAACCGCCGTGGGCTGGCTCCACTACAATAAATGTGTCATTAACCTGAAAAGTTCCAGGGCGACGTTCACTGGGCGGCCCCCTTCAGATGGATTCATGGACCATGTCCTGCAGCCGGCTGCCCGGCGGCACCAGCGGATAGACCCCAGCTTCGGGATCCACCACGAATTCGATGAGCGCCGGTTCGGGGCTGCTCCGGGCCTGGTCCACCGCGGCGACCGCCTCGGCCAGGGTGGTGGCGCGCAGGCCCTGCATGCCGTAGGCCCGGGCCAGCCGCGGGAAGTCGGGGTTGGCCATGGCCACCGCCGAGCGGCGGTCCTGGTAGAAGTGGGTCTGCAGCTGGCGCACCATGCCCAGGGTGCCGTTGTTGAGGACCGCCACATTGAGCTTGAGGCCTTCCTGCACCAGGGTCATGAACTCCTGGGAGTTCATCTGGATGCCGCCGTCGCCGGCCACCACCCACACTTCGGCCTCGGGCCGGGCCAGCTTGGCGCCGATCGCCGCGGGCAGCGCGAAGCCCATGGTGCCCAGGCCGCCG
>JARLGP010000095.1 GCA_031292735.1 Holophaga sp. | reverse complement strand
CCGGTGCCGGTGGACCACATGATCGGCAGCAGGCCCATGAAGGCGGCGCAGACGGTCATGGCCTTGGGCCGCACCCGCTTCACCGCGCCGTGGATGATGGCCTCCACCAGGTCGCCGGTGGTGTTCAGCCGGCCCGCCGCCTTGAGCTCGTCGTGGGACAGGTCCAGGAACAGCAGCATGAACACTCCGGTTTCGGCGTCCAGCCCGAGCAGGGCGATCAGCCCCACCCACACGGCGATGGACATGTTGTAGCCGAGGATCCACATGAGCCAGAAGGCGCCGATGGCCGAGAACGGCACCGCCATCATCACCAGCCCGGCCTTGAAGCCGCTCTTGGTGTTGGCGTAGAGCAGCCCGAAGATCAGCACCAGGGTGATGGGCAGGATCAGCTTCAGCCGCTCCTTCACCCGGATCATGTTCTCGAACTGGCCGCTCCAGTTGAGGCTGTAGCCGGCCGGCAGCTTCAGCTCCCGGTCGATGGCGGCCTTGGCATGCTTCACATAGGTGCCCACGTCCACCTGGGAGGTGTCGAAATCCACCAGCACGTAGCCGTCCAGCAGGGCGTTCTCGTCCCGGATCATGGCCGGGCCGTTGACCAGCTTGAGGTCGGCGATCTCCTCCATGGGGATGGTGTTGCCGTTGCCCAGGGGCACCAGCACCCGGTTCAGCGAGTCCAGGGTCTCCCGGTAGTCCCGGGCGTAGCGCACATTCACCGGGTAGCGGGCCCGGCCGTCGAAGATGGTGGTCTGGTTGTCGCCGCCGATGGCGGTCATCACCATCATGTTGGCCTCCTCCACGCTGAGCCCGTAGCGGGCCAGCTGGTCGCGCTTGAGCTGGAAGTCCAGGAAGTAGCCTTCGGCGGTGCGCTCGGCCAGGGCGCTGCGGGTGCCCGGCACCTTGCCCAGGATGGTCTCGGCCTGCACGGCGATGTCCTGGATCACCTTCAGGTCGGCGCCGTTGATCTTGAGGCCGACGGGGGTGCGGATGCCGGTGGCCAGCATGTCGATGCGGGCCTTGATGGGCATGGTCCAGGCGTTGGGGATGGCCGGCAGCTGCACGGTGCGGTCCAGGTCGGCGACGATCTCCTCCTCGGTGAGCCGGTCGCGCCAGAACGGCCGGAGCACGGCCTTCAGACCGCTGGGCGCCCAGCTGGAATACCAGCGGGGCTTTTCCCGCCACTGGGACTCGGGCTTGAGCTGGATCAGGGTCTCCATCATGGAGAACGGCGCCGGATCGGTGGCCGTGTCGGCCCGGCCGGCCTTGCCGAACACCCGCTCCACTTCCGGCACGGTGCGGATCAGCCGGTCCTGGATCTGGAGCAGGTGCTGGGCCTCGGTCTCGCTGATGCCCGGCAGGGTGGAGGGCATGTAGAGGATGGTGCCCTCGCCCAGCCGCGGCATGAACTCGCTGCCCAGCCGCATGAACACCGGGACGGTGACCGCCACCATCAGCACCGCCACGGCGATGGTGGCCTTGGCGTGGCGCAGCACGAAGCGGCAGGGCGGCTCGTAGATCCGGTGCAGCAGGGAGCTGATGGGGTGCTTCTCCTCGGGGTAGTACTTGCCCACCAGCACCTGGGTGGCGGTCCAGGACAGCCACCGGGGCTTGAACTTGAACGGGTCCATGCGCGCGAACAGCATGCGCATGGCCGGATCCACGGTGATGGCCAGGATGGCGGCGATGGCCATGGCCAGGTTCTTGGAGTAGGCCAGGGGCCGGAACAGCCGGCCCTCCTGGTCCACCAGGGTGAACACCGGCAGGAAGGCGATGGCGATCACCAGCAGCGAGAAGAACACGCTGGGCCCAACTTCCAGCAGGGCATCCAGGCGCACCTTGTGGAAGTCGCCGACCCGGCCGGAGCTGTTCCAGTGCTCCAGCTTCTTGTAGGCGTTCTCCACCTCGACGATGGCGCCGTCCACCAGGATGCCGATGGAGATGGCGATGCCGGCCAGCGACATGAGGTTGGCGTTCTGGCCGATGAGCAGCATGGGGATGAAGGCCAGGGCCACCGACAGCGGGATGGTGATGATCGGGATGATGGCCGACGGGATGTGCCAGAGGAACACCAGGATCACCAGGGAGACCACGATCATCTCCTCCACCAGCTTGTCCTTCACCGTGGCGATGGCCCGCTCGATGAGGGTGGAGCGGTCGTAGACCGGCACGATCTCCACGCCGGACGGCAGGGAGGGCTTGAGCTCCTGCAGCTTCTCCTTCACCCGGTCGATGACGTGCAGGGCGTTCTCGCCCTGGCGCATGACGATGATGCCGCCCACGGCGTCGCCCTGGCCGTCCAGGTCGGCCAGGCCCCGGCGCATTTCCGGGCCGAGGCTGACCGTGGCCACGTCGGAAAGCCGGACCGGGGTGCCGTTCTCCGACTTGAGCACGGCGCTTTCCAGGTCCTGGGTGGTCTTGGCGTAGCCGCGGCCGCGGATCATGTACTCCCGGCCGCTGTACTCCACCAGGCGGCCGCCGCCTTCGTTGTTGGCCGCCTTGACCGCGGCGATCACCTTGTCGATGGTGATCCGGTAGGAGGCCATCTTGTTCGGGTTGAGGCTCACCTGGAACTGCCGGGACTGGCCGCCCACCGAGGCCACTTCCGCCACCCCGGGCACCGCCTGCAGGGCGTAGCGCAGGAACCAGTCCTGGGTGGATTTCAGCTCGTCGGAGCTGTGCTTGCCGCTGTGGTCCACCAGGGCGTACTGGTAGACCCAGCCCACCCCGGTGGCGTCCGGGCCCAGCTCGGTCTTCACCGTGGGGGGCAGCGAGGCGGTGATCTTGCTGAGGTATTCCAGCACCCGGGAGCGGGCCCAGTAGATGTCGGTGCCGTCCTCGAAGATCACGTAGACGTAGGAGAAGCCGAAGTCGGACAGGCCGCGCACGGCCTTGACCTTGGGCGCGCCCAGCAGGGCGGTGACGATGGGGTAGGTGACCTGGTCCTCCACCTGGTCGGGGCTGCGGTCCCACTTGGAATAGATGATGACCTGGGTGTCGCTGAGGTCCGGCAGGGCGTCCAGGGGGATGGTGCGCATGGCCCAGAACGAGATGAACAGGGCGATGAGGCCCCCGGCCAGGACCAGGAACTTGTGCGTGGCGGAGAACCGGATGATGGTCTTTATCATGGGTGTCTCCTACTGCTTCGGTTTGCTGGCGAACTGGGCCAGGGCGGCGCGCAGGCGGGATTCGGAATCCACCAGGAAGCTGGCCCGGGTGACCACGGATTCCCCGGCCTTGAGCCCGGAGCGCACTTCCACCGATTCGCCCAGGTTGGAGCCGGTCTGCACCTCCCGGGGCTCGAAGCGGCCGTCGCCCAGGGCGACGAAGACGATCTTGCGGGCGCCGGAATCCAGCACCGCGTCCACCGGCACCACCAGCCCCTTGCGGGCCTGGCTCTTCAGCACCATCTCGCCGTACATCTCCGGCTTGAGCTCGCCCTTGGGGTTGGGCAGCTGCACCCGCACCTTGACGGTGCGGCTCTTGGGGTCCACCTGGGGATCGATGAACGCCACCCGGCCATGGAAGGTGCGGCCCGGGTAGGTGCTCAGCACCAGGTCCGCGGGCATGCCCACCTTCACCTGGGGGATCTCCGGCTCGTAGACGTCGGCGATGCCCCAGACCTGGCCCAGGTCGGTGATCTCGAACGGCGTGTCGGCCGGGCTGATGCGGATGCCCTCCACCGCCGTCTTGGCGGTCACCACGCCGCTGATCGGGGAGTACAGGGTGAGCGACTTGCGCACCGTGCCGCCCTGCTCGATGCGGGCCAGCTCGCCGGGCGGCACGTCCCACAGGGCCATGCGCCGCCGGGCGGCTTCCACCAGGTCGCTGCCGCTGCCCTGCAGGGAACCGCCCTGCAGGCTCTTCTGGGTCTTCACGGCCAGGAGGTACTCCTCCTGGGCGCTGACGAAGTCAGGGCTGTAGAAGGTGAACAGCGGCTTGCCCTTGGCCACCGGCATGCCGACGAAGTCCACGAACAGCTTCTCGATGTAGCCCTCGACCTTCACGTGGATGTGCCGGATCCGGGTCTCGTCCACCGCCACCCGGGCCGTGGTGCGGATCTCGCCACCCACCTGGCCCTCGGTGACCCGGGCCGTGGTCAGGCCGATGAGCTGCTGGCGGTCGGGATCGATCTTCACCGCCGCCAGGCCCTCCACCGCGGGTCCGGCTCCGCCCTTGAGCTCGCTTTCGTAGACCGGCAGGTAGTCCATGCCCATCTGGTCCTTCTTGAACACCGGGGAGGTGATCGTGGGATCCATGGGGCTGCGGTAGAAGGCGATCTTGCCCTTGTCCGCGGGGGGCGCCGGCTCGCCCTTGAGCTCGCTGGCGTGGACCGGGATGTAGTCCATGCCCATCTCGTCCTTCATGAAGACCTTGGAGGTGATCTTGGGATTCATGGGGTTGCGGTAGAACACGATGGGGTCTCCGGCCTGGCCCTGGGCTTCCGGGGACGGCGCGCCCCGGACGGCGCCGTGGCGCATGGCCAGCCAGGTGCCGCCGGCGCCCACGGCCAGGGCCACCAGCAGCATGCCCGCGGTGCGCGGGATCTGGGATTTCGCCGCATTGGGTTGGGAACGATCTGAACTCATGGGGGTTACCTCGTCACATGGAACTGGAGGACATCGAAGAGGAGGCGCCGCTGTCGGCGCCGGCGGCGGCCTGGGCGGAAGCAGGGGCGGACGCGGTGGAGGCGGCGGAGCCGGAGCCCATGGCGCTTCCGGACAGCGCCGGGGCGCCGATTCCGGGAGTGGAGCCCAGGTTCAGCTCGTTCTGGGCGATCTGGATGGCCTGGGCCTGGGCCTTGGCCTGGAGCAGGCCGCTCTGGTCGGCCACCCAGCCGTTCAGGGCTTCCAGCACCGACAGGAACGGGGTCCGGCCGACGGTGTACTGGCTCAGGGTGGCCCGGAAACTGGCTTCGCTCTGGACCAGCAGCCCCTCCCGGTAGAGATGGAGCACCTGCAGGGCCGAGGTCAGCTGGCTGTCCCGCTCCTGGATGCGCTGTTCCAGCAGGCAGCGCACTTTTTCCACTTCCCAGCCCGAGGCGCTCTGCCGGTATTCCTGCTCGGCCACGGCCCGCTTCTGCTTGTTCTTCTGCCACAGGGGCAGGGTGATGCCGACGCTGGCGGTCCACATGGGCTCCAGCCCGCCCCGGGGCATCAGCCCCGCGCTCACCGAGAAGTCGGGGTGCCGGTTCAGCTTGGCCAGGTCCAGGTTGCGCTGGGCCTGCTGGATGCCCAGGCGGGCCGAACGCAGCTCGGGGCTTTGGGCCACGGCCTGGGCCAGGAAATCCGGGGACGCCGGCTGGGGGTCCGGCACCTGGTCCAGGGTCCACGGGGTGGGGATGGGGGTGGCGGGGGACATGCCCCGCAGCCGGTTGAGCTCGCCCTGGCGGATGCGCTCCTCGGACTGGAGCTGGAACCGGGTCTGGTTCAGCCGGGTGCGCTCCAGTTGGGCCCGCAGCAGGTCGGCCTGGACGCCCTGGCCCACTTCGTAGCGGCTCTTGGCGGTGGCTTCGGCCTGCTGCAGGAACAGGGCCTGGTCCTCCAGCAGCCTGAGCTGGCCGCGCACCAGCAGCAGGCCGGTGTAGCTGCGCCGGATGTTGGCCTCCACCGACAGCCGGGTGCGGGCCACCGCCACGTCCGTGGCCTGGGCCCCCAGCTGGGCGATCTCGCCGCGCAGCCCGCGCTTGCCGGGCCAGGGCAGGGGCTGGGTGAGCATCACCTGGTAGTAGCTGGTCTCCATCTGGCCCACTTGGATCTTGTGGAAGCCATCGTTCTGGATGCCCAGCGAAAGGGACGGGTCGGGCAGGGCCTTGGCCTGGGGGATGCGCTCCCGGTCGGCGTCCACCAGGAGCTTGGCCTGGGCCAGGTCGGGGTTCTTGGCTTCGGCGTCCTGGATCAGGGCCAGCAATGTCGGGTCTTCCCCGGCGGCGGCCGGGACGGGGGTGGGGGGAACCTGGGCCTGCACCATCCCCACCATGGGGATGAGGCCGGCGGCCAGGTACATAGGCATGCGCATGGGCAGCTCCGGTGTTGGAAAAAGAAAGAAACCATACTACTTAATTGAAGTAGATGGTTGCTCTCAGATCCGGAACACCGATAGCCTGGCCGGGGTCGGCGGCGTCAACGTGGGGCCCGGGCGGGCCAGGAGCGCGGGACCGGACGCCAGCAGGCGGGCGGCGCTGCTCGGACAGGCGGCCTGGGGGAAGGGGGAAGCTTCCCTGCGGGCGTCCTGGGCCGGAGCCTGGGCCAGCCGGGAGGCGGCCGTGACCAGGGAGACGGGGGCCGCCAGGCCGCCCGGCGCGGAGCCCGTGCGCACGGGCATCTTCATGGGGCAGGAATCCATGGGCATGCCGCACCGGCAGGGTTCCGGCTGGGCGGCCACGGGCAGGGTCAGCCCCGGCATGGATCCGGACAGGATCACCAGCAGAAGGGCGAAAACCTGAAACAACCTGCGCACGCTGCACATTCCTCGGGAAAAGGTTAACCGGGTTCATACGGACAAAGAAGTCGGAATTTATTCGGACCTCAGCCGGAGCGCGTTCAGCACAACCGTCAGAGAGCTGAGCCCCATGGCCGCGCCGGCCAGCATGGGGCCGCCGAACCGGTCCAGCAGGTTGAACGCCGCCAGCGGCACCAGCACCAGGTTGTAGCCGAACGCCCAGGCCAGGTTCTGGTGGATCACCCGGCGGGTGCGCAGGGCCAGCCGGCGGGCCTGCAGCAGCGGTTCCAGGCCTTCGCGCAGCAGGTTCAGCGGGGCCGCCGCCTGGGCCGCCTCCAGCCCGGGCAGGCTGATGCCGGCGTCGGCCTGGGCCAGGGCGGGGCCGTCGTTCACCCCGTCGCCCACGAACCCCACCACAGCGCCCTGGGCCTGCAGCTCCTGGATGCGGGCCTGCTTGTCCGCGGGGGTGCAGCCGCCCTGGACGCCCGGGATGCCCAGCTCGGCCGCCAGGGCGGCGGCCGCCTCCGGGCGGTCGCCGCTGAACAGGTGCAGGCGCAGGCCCTGACCGGCCAGGGCGGTCACTGCCGCCTGGGCCTCGGGCCGCTGGGCGTCGGCCAGCACCAGGGCGCCCAGCAGCCGCTTGCCTTCCGCCAGGCCCACCACCAGGCCGTGCTGGGGCGCCGGGGGCAGGTCCAGCTCCAGGAAGGCGGCGTTGCCCAGGCGGAGCTCGCGGCCGTCCACCCGGCCCGCCACGCCCAGGGCGGGGTAGCTGCGGAATTCGGTCACCGTCGCCGGGGCCAGCCCCGCGGCGGCGGCGCGGATGCCGATGGCCACCGGGTGCTCGGAATCCCGCTCCAGGGCCGAGGCCAGGCGGAGGATCTGGTCCCGGTCCTGGCCGATCACGTCCAGCAGCACCGGGCGGCCCTGGGTGAGGGTGCCGGTCTTGTCGAAGGCCAGGTCGGTGATCCGGGCCAGCGCCTCCATGGCGGCGGCGTCCCGCACCAGCAGGCCGTTGCGGGCCGCGGTGCCGAGCGCCGCGGCCATGGCCACCGGGGTGGCCAGGCCCAGGGCGCAGGGGCAGGCGATCACCAGCAGGGTCACCGCCGGCCGCCAGGCCAGGGCCAAGGAGCCGGTGTGCCACCACCATCCGGCCAGGGTGAGCGCGGCCAGGGCCAGGATCACCGGCACGAACACCGCCGAGACCCGGTCGGCCAGCTCCTGGGCCGGGGCCCGGGAGCCCTGGGCCTGGGCCACCTGCCGGGCCAGCCGGGCCAGCCAGGTGTCCTCGCCGGTGGCGGCGGCGCGCAGCTCCAGGGCGCCGCCGTGCACCAGGGCGCCGGCGATCAGCGCGTCCCCGGGCCCCTTGGCCACCGGCAGCGGTTCCCCGGTGAGCAGCGCCTCCTCCACCTCCGCGGTGCCGGCCAGCACCACGCCGTCCACCGGCACCGCCGAGCCCGGCTTCACCCGCACCCGGTCCCCGGGGCGGATCTCGCTGGTGGGCACGGACTGTTCGGAACCGTCCGGGGCCAGGCGCAGGGCCGTGGCCGGGGCCAGCTTGAGCAGGGCCTCCAGGCTGTGGGTGGCCCGGTGCTTGGCCTTGGCCTCCAGATACTTGCCGGTGAGCAGGAACGCCACCAGCCCGGCCGCGGTCTCGAACGGCGGATGCATGGCGCCCTGCAGCCCCTGCTGGATGCCGAAGCCCAGGGTCACCGAGGCGCCCAGGGCGATGAGGGTGTCCATGCTGGTCTCCCCGCGCAGGGCCTGGCGCGCCGCCCGCAGGAAGAACCCGCTGCCGGCGCCCAGCGCCGCCAGGGCGGCCAGGGCCGCCTGGAGCGGCCACGGCAGGTGCAGGTGCAGGCCCGGCAGCATCCCCGCCATGAGCGGCAGCGTGAGGATCCAGGCCGCCCCGGCGCGCAGTCCGGCCAGGCGGACGTTGCCGTCGTGGGGATCGGCCGCCTCGGCCGTCAGCAGCCGGTAGCCCCGGTCGGCGAGCGCCGTGGCCAGGGTGTTGAAGGCCACCCCGCGGGAGCTCACCGTGGCCTCCTCGGTGGCCAGGTTCACCCGCACCGCGTCCACCCCCGGCACGCCGGCCAAGGCCTTTTCCACCCGCTTCACGCAACTGGCGCAGGTCATTCCCTCCACGCGAAAGGTCTGCTCGGCCATGGCTTCCCCCTTAACGGTATTTAAGCAATTCCATAAGTTCCGAAACGATCCGGTCCTCGTCGCCGCGCTCGTGGGAGGTGACCACGTGCCGCTTGAGGTGGCTTTGCAGGATCATGCCGCCCACCTTGTCCAGGGCGCCGTCCACCGCCTTCAGCTGCTTGAGCACGTCCACGCAGTACACCGAATCGTCCCCCAGCATGCGGAGGATGCCCTCCACGTGGCCCCGTACCGAAAGCAGGCGGCGCTTGGCGTCCTCCCGCACGTCCGGGTCCAGGTGCAGGCCTCCTCCGCAACAGCCATGGTCCGCGGCCATGGCTCAGGGCACCAGGACGGCGTGGTAGCCTTCCGCTTCCACCGCGGCCACCAGGGCCTTGGGCTCGGCGGTGCCGGCGACGGTGGCCTCGCCCCGTTCCAGGCTCACCTCCACCGGGCCGGAAACCCCGGCCACCCCGGCCAGGGCGTGGCTTACGTGGTTCACGCAGTTGTTGCAACTCATGCCGGTGATCTTCAGCTTTATCATGCTGTCCTCCATTACCCACCCCACCTGGGGGGGGATGCCTCAAGTTAGTCCTGGTTCCGGATCCTGTCAAGGCTGGCAGACTGGTTGGGGAGTCCCACATGGAAGACAGTGCAGAAATACTCATCATCGGCGGCGGCATCGCCGGGCTGGCCACCGCCTGCAACCTGGCCCTGGCCGGCCAGGGCGGGGTGGCGCTGGTGGAGCGGGAGGTCCAGCCGGGGTTCTACGCCAGCGGCCACAACGCCGGCATCGCCCGCCGCCTCACCGGCCGGGCCGAACACACCGCCCTCACCGTGCAGGGCTGCGCGCGCCTGCTGAAGGCGGGGCTCATGCGGGTCACCGGCGGCTACCTGCTGGGAGCCGAGGTGGGCGGCACCCGCGCCCTGGCCGACGAGGCCCGGGCGTTCGGGCTGGATCCGACCCTGGGCTCCGGCACCCCGATCCCCGGGCTGCGCGCGGCCGAGTGGCTGCACCTGGCCGGGGACGGGCTGATCGACACCGACGGCGAGCTGCGCTATTGCGCCGACACCGCCCGGGCCGGCGGCGCCCAGCTGCACTTCGGCTGCCAGGTGCAGACCATCACCCCGGAGCCGTCCGGGTTCCGGGTGACCACCGACCAGGGTACGATCCGCGCCCGGATCCTGGTGAACGCCGCCGGCGCCTGGGCCCAGGACCTGGGGCGCATGGCCGGGGGCCTGGACATCCCGTTCCAGCCCCTGCGCCGGCACCTGGTGTGGAGCACCGCGCCCTGCCCGGCGGACCAGCCCTGGGCCTGGTGGGCGGACCGGCCGCTCTACATCCGCCCGGAATCCGGCGGCGCGCTGCTTTGCGCCTGCGAAGAGTCCAGCACGCCGCTGCCGGCCCGGGGCCGGCAGCCGGACAACGACGAATCCATGCTGGAGGGCCTGGCCGCCTCCCTGAAGGAGCTCATCCCCGCCATGGAGGCGGCGCCGGTGGCCCGGCTCTGGTGCGGCCTGCGCACCTTCTCCCCGGACCGGCGCTTCGTGCTGGGCCCCGACCCGATCCAGCCCAAGCTGTTCTGGGCGGCGGGCCTGGGCGGCCACGGCATGACCTCCGGGCTGGCGGTGGGCGCGCGGGTGGCCGACTGCATCCTGGGGAAAAATTTCGCCGACCCCTTGAATCCTGGACGCCTGTTGCCGCATTAATGGTTAATGCGATTCTCTTTCCTGGTTCCCGCCCTGCTGCTGACCGGTGTCCTGGCCAGCGCCTCGCCCTGGGGTGATTTCGTCCAGCGCCGGCGCCAGGATCCCCGTCTGGGCAAGTGGACCGTGTGCGTGCGCCAGGGCGATTTCCCCAATTTCGAAGCCTACAAGGATCCCACCTTCCAGAAGCTCCTCACGGCCGGGGACTGCAACCTGGAACCGCTGGCCGGCGCCCTGGCCCAGGACCTCTGGTCCCAGAAGAGCTGGGGCTCCGAGCCGCACTGGCTGCTGCTGTCCCCCACCGGGGACGAGGCCGGTTCCGGCCCCGGCCGGCCCAAGGGCGACCAGGTGCTGGACGCCATCCACGCCGTCGGGGCCCGGCCCCGCTGGGAGGCCCGGGACCAGTTCCTGCGGGAGCATCCGGACCAGGGCGAGGCCCGGCTGGAGGCGCTGAACCAGGCCTTCCAGATCCTGCGGGTGCGGCTCCTGGCCCTGGACCGGGAAGGCAAGGTGCACATCCCGGCCTGGCACACCGACCCCTCGGCCCGGCCCAGCTTCACCAACCCGCGGGTCAGCCTCGCCCCCGGCCGCGGCGACGCCATGGCCGACGAACTGTACGCCGAGGTGGCGGATGCCCTGGAACAGCTCATCAGCCTGCCCGGATGGGAGCGGGAAGCCGGCGCGGTGGCCTCCCACCTGGGCTTCTACGACGTGGGCCAGTCCTCGCGCATGCGCAAGCTCTGCGCCCGGGCCGCGGCCAGCCTGGAGCAGCGGCTCCGGGAGGACCCCTACGACCAGGACCTGGCCCATTTCTGGGTGGAGACCATGGATGCCGCCGGGCTGCCCCTGGGCAACCTGGCCGGGCTCTGCCTCCCGGTGCCCGGGGACCCCTGGCCGGATCCCGGCATGCTGAGCCGGTTCCTGGAGCCCAGCTACCGGCGCAGGGACTGGAACGGCGCGCTGCGGCTGGTGTCCGACCTGACCCCCCAGGGGCCCCCGGAACCCATGTCGCCCCACGGCTGGGACAACTACTGCCGGCTGCAGAGCGCCCTCCTGGCCCAGCGCGGCATCGCCATGGCCGGGCTGGGCACCTGGGACCTGGCCGGCAGCGCCCTGGGCGAGGCCCGGCAGTGGGGCGGCAGCCAGGGCGTGCGGGACGCCCTGCTCAGCCGGGGCTCGCTGTTCACCGGTCCGGGCGGCGACCCCAACGCCTGGCGGCTGCTGGTCACCCAGGTGCTGGGCCGGGACGGCGAGCCCCCCGCCATGCCGGCCCTGGCCCCCCCCTTGCGTCTGGTGGTGAACGGAATGCCCAGGTGGCTGCTGGCCTGGACCGCCCTGCGCGGCGCCCCGGAATTGGCGCCCTGGTCGCCGGCCGAACTGCGCTGGGAGGTCGCCGACCGGGAAGCCTTCGACAAGGCCCGCGCCCGCTTCGGCTGGGCGCCGGGGCCGCGCTGGGCGCTCTACCGGGGCGAGGAGCTGCGCGCCACCGGCAGCCACTGCCCCGAAGCCAAGGCCCTGGCCAGCGTCCTGGAAGGGGAAGGGCCCACCCTGCTGCAGCGGCTGCAGGGGCTGCTGGCGTCCCAGCCCGACCACCTGGCGGCGCGCCGGGAGCGGGTGGAGCTGCTCATGAAGCGGATGCCGGACCGCCGGCTGGAGCCGATCCTGGCCGAAGACGCCGCCAGGGCCAGGGTGGCCCTGGAATTCGACCCCAAGTCCAGCTGGCGGCCCGACCCCAGCCTGTGGGGCGCCGCCGCCCAGCAGGCCCTGCCGGCCCTGGAACAGGCCATCCGCGTCTGGCCCAACCGCACCTACCTGTGGCGGGCCTGGATCAGCTGGGCCCGGTTCCACCCGTCCCAGCCGTCGGTGCTGGCCCTGGCCCAGAACACCGCCTTCTGGAGCCCCCGGGGCGACTGGCGTTCCTGGCTGCCCTATGAAGTCCAGCGGGCGGTGGCGGCCGAATTGAAGCGGCAGGGCAATTTCAGTGTCATGCGCGACTGGTTCCGGGCCGTGTGGGACACCCTGGACCACCGCCCCCTGGACAGCCTGTACCGGGGCGAGCAGAGCTGGGTCCTGGAGCGGCGCCGGGAAGAACAGACCGCCGTGTTCCAGCCCCTGCGGGATGCGCTCACCGCCCTGGACTGCACCCAGGAACAAGCAGAGCTGGAACGCGTCTTTGGCGAGATGATGGGGAGGGCACCAGGGAGACGCTGAATGTGGTCGGGCGATGACATCTATTTCATGAAGCTCGCCATCGAGGAGGCGGACAAGGCGGACCGGCGGGACGAAGTGCCCATCGGCGCCGTCCTGGTCATGGACCAGAACCTGGTGTCCGTGGGCCACAACTGCCCGGTGGAGAGCAACGATCCCACCGCCCACGCCGAGATCATGGCCCTGCGCAGCGCCGGCGCCTGGCTGCGCAACTACCGCATGCCCGGGGCCACCCTCTACGTGACCCTGGAACCCTGCCTCATGTGCTTCGGCGCCCTGATCCAGGCCCGGGTGGCCCGGGTGGTGTTCGGCGCGCCCGATCCCAAGGTGGGGGTGAGCCGCCTGGAGCGCCCGTTGCGGGAGGCCAACCTGAACCACAAGCTGGTCTTCGCCGGGGGCCTGCTGGAACCGGAGTGCCGAGAGCAGTTGCAGAGCTTCTTCCGGCGGAGGCGGTAGACTGGTTGGCGAGCTGACCTATGATTCTCAAATCAGACCCAACCCCGTCCGACGACTTCCAGCAATGGGTGGCCCGGCGCATCGAGATCCTTCCCTATGTGCGGATGTCCGGGATGACCGCCATCTCGGTGGAGAAGGGGCGGGACAGCCTTCTGCTGCCCGCCCGTTCCATGTGGTGCGGCGACAGCGTGCGCAACCGGATCCATACCGGAGCCATCTGCGCCCTGGCCGACACCGCCTGCGGTTTCGCCGCGTGGACCTCCGCCCGGGAGTCGGGGACCTTCGCCACCCTGGACCTGCGCATGGACTACCTGCGTTCCGCCGACGCCGGCCAGGACCTCGTGTGCGACGCCCGTTGCCACCGGTTGTCCCGCAGCGTGGCGTTCGTGGGGGGCGAAGTGCGCCAGGGCGGGAGCGTGATCGCCCTGGCCAACGCCACCTTCATGCACACCGCGCGTTCCGGGCGCAGCCCCTCGGGCGCTCACCAGCCGCTCATCGGCCCCCCGGCCTTGAACCCGCTACCCCCGGAGGTTCTCCGGGCCGTGTCCCGGGCCACCCATCCCGCGCTGCCCGCGGGCCGGTCGCCGTATGTGGACTTCCTGGGCGTCGTCAAGTTTCCGCAGGCGCATGCCGGGCCCATCTTCCGCCTGCCGTACCACGAGGACCTGATCGGCAATCCCAAGCTTCCGGCCATCCATGGCGGCGTCCTGGCCGGGTTCAGCGAGACCGTGATGATGCTGCACCTGGTGGCCAGCAACCCGGACATGGCCAAGGGCGTGCCCAAGGCCGTGGATTTCTCCATCGACTACCTGCGTCCGGCCCGGCCCGTGGACACCTATGCCCAGGGCATCACCATCCGCCTGGGCCATCGGGTGTCGCTGGTGCAGGCCAACCTCTGGCAGGACGACCCCCAGCGCCCGGTGGCGACCACCCGGGGGCATTGGCTGATGCCGCAGGCCGTGGCGCCCCGCCCCGAACCCGGATGACGGCGGGCCGGAATTCCGGGGTTCCGGATGCGCCGCGGCAGGGCGGTCCGGAGGCCCTGGCGTGGGCGCAAAACCTGATATACTGGCAGCCCTGGAGAGATGGCCGAGTGGTTGAAGGCGCCTGACTCGAAATCAGGTGACGGTGTGAGCCGTTCGGGGGTTCGAATCCCTCTCTCTCCGCCAGTTTGAGCCCCGCCGCCGCTGAGGTTGCGGGGCCTCCTTCCGGGCGTGGATCTTCCTGCCGCCACTTGCTCCGGAAAGAATGATGCGGGAAAATGACATCCATTGGGCCATGACTTCAAATGTTCTAGATATCCATGTCAGGATCAGTCACGGTTCCCATCCATTCCATTCAAGTGGTTCCCCAGGTCGCACCCAACAGAAGGCCTCCGTTGATTCGTGTATTGCTGGTTGAAGATGACCCCATGGTGGCGGAACTGAACCGCCACTATGTCAACCGCGTCGAGGGGTTCGAGATCGCCGCTTCGGTCGAGAACGCCCAGCAGGCCAAGCAGGTGCTCCGGGAGCGCAAGGTCGACCTGATCCTTCTTGACATTTCCATGGCTGGGCAGAGCGGGGTCGACCTCCTCGCCGAGATCCGTTCCCAGGCCCTGGAGGTGGACGTCATCTTCGTGACGGCGGCTCGCGACACCCGGACCGTCAGCACGGCCCTGAAGCTTGGAGCCGTGGACTACCTCATCAAGCCGTTCGAGTTCGAGCGGCTCAAGCAGGCCCTGGAGGCCTACCGGGAAACCCACCGGCGGATGAGCATGGACGACCCGGTGAGCCAGACGGAACTGGACCTGGTCATGGGCCGGCGCGGGTCCGGTTCCCGCGCGGACCAGGCCCTGCCCAAGGGACTGGACCGCATCACCCTGGAGCGGGTCTGCAAGGTCATCTTCGAGTGGCCCAAGGAGACCCCCTGGTTCACCTGCGACGAGATCGCCGAACCGATCGGCATCTCCAGGGTTTCCGTCCGGAAATACTGCGAATTCCTTTGCGGCCTCAAGGTGCTGAAGATGGAAAACGCCTACGGATCCGTGGGGCGGCCGATCCACCGGTTCACCGTCCAGAAGGCCTATGTGGACGAGGTCTGGCAATTCCTGAACGGTGAATAGAGCGGAAACTACTGGCCGCCACCGTGGCCGAGATCCGCGGCAAGCTTCCCGCCTTGGTTGGCATGCCCCACTCGTGACGGACGGAGCTGGTCTTGTCCGTTATCATGGGATGGGGACCAGCCCTGAGGTGGCGGATGATGCACGGATGGCTTCCGTGGAAGAGCCCTTTCACGATCGTGCTTTCGGTTCTGGGGCTGTCCATGGCGCTGGCGGTGGCCTTCGCCTACCGCATGGGCCTCAAGGGCACCGCGGAGAGCCGCCCCATCCAGCACATCGCCACCCGCATCGACGAAGCCACCTTTTCCAACCACCAGCCGGATCTGCGTTCCCTGACCCAGTCCGATGAGATCGTCCGGGTGGCGCGGGGGCTGGACCGCCCGGACAATCCCCAGGTCAGCCTGGTCCTGGAGACCGCCCGGCGGGTCTGCGGCGCGGGAATCGTCTATGTGCTGAACCGGGCGGGGACCGTGGTCTCCTGCACCCGGTATGAAGGCGGCAAGACCCTGACCGGCAACCAGTACGGCTTCCGGCCCTACTTCATCGCGGCGCTCCACGGCAACGAGGCGGTCTACCCGGCCATGGGGGTCACCACCGGGCAGCGCGGGCTGTACCGCAGCACGCCCATCGTCCTGGCCAACCGGCGCATCGTGGGAGTGCTGGTGGTCAAGGCCAGCATGGATGCCATCGACGCCATCCTGGTGGCGGACCCGATGCCGGTGTTCCTGGTCTCTCCGGACGGGGTCATCTTCGCCTCCAACCAGAAGGACCTGCTGTTCCACTATGTCAAGCCCATGAAGGCTGACGAGCTGGAACGGATCCACGCCAGCCAGCAGTTCGGCGACCAGAAGCTGAAGCCCTTCCCCAACCTGTTCGGCGGCAAGCAGACCATCCTGTTCCAGGGGGAGCACTGGTCGGTCTCGACCCGCCAAATCCTTACCGACTGGACCATCATGGCCCTGGCCAGGGGCGGCCCGGCCTACCTTGTGAACAAGAACGTCGTCTTCACCGCCACCGGGATCCTCGGGGCCATGGCGATCACCATCGCCCTCCTCGCCTCCGTGATCGGCGCCCGGGAAAAGGCCGAGGTCCTGCTCCGGGAAAGCGAGCACAAGTTGCGCCATGCCAACGGGATCCAGGCCCTCATCCTGGGCAACAGCACGGTCGGCATCGCCTTCATCCGGCAGGGCGTGTTCGAATGGGTGAACCCGAGGATGTCGGCGATCCTGGGCCAGCCCCAGGAGAACATCCAGGGGTGTTCCATTCGCATGATCTATGCCAGCAACGAGGAATACCAGCGGGTGGAAAGCGAAGCCTATCCCACCATGTCCCAGGGCGGCCAGTTCCAGGCCGAGGTCCTGTGCGCGGGTCCGGACGGGGTGCCGTTCTGGTCCCAGATCCTGGGCAAGGCGCTCGACCCGGAACATCCCAACGATGGTTCCATCTGGATCTTCGATGACATTTCCGTCCGCAAGCGCACCGAGATCGAGCTCAGGGTCTACCGGGAGCACCTGGAAGAGCTGGTGGAGCGCAGGACCACCGAACTCCGGGAGGCCAAGGAGGCCGCGGAGGCCGCCACCAAGGCCAAGAGCATCTTCCTGGCCAGCATGAGCCACGAACTGCGCACGCCGCTGAACGTCATCCTGGGCTACGCCCAGCTGCTCAACCACACGGTCCGGGATCCGGGCAACCGGGACAACCTCCAGCGGATCCACCGGGCCGGGGAGCATCTCCTGGGGCTCATCAACCACGTCCTGTCCCTTTCCAGGATCGAAGCCGGGAAGCTCACCCTGGACATGCAGTCCTTTCCCACGGAACTGTTCTTCAAATCCATCGAGGACATGGCCCGGATCCGGGCCGTGGCCAAGGGGCTGGAATTCCGCCTGGAGGTCCGCCAGCCCTTCCCTGAATTCCTGGTGGGGGATCCGTTGAAGCTGCGCCAGATCCTGGTGAACCTGCTGAGCAACGGAATGAAGTTCACCCAGCGCGGCCGGGTGACCCTGTCGGTGGAACGGATGGGCACCAAGGTCTGCTTCGCCGTCCGGGACACCGGCTCGGGCATGAGCGCCGATGAGATCCCGAAGCTCTTCCAGGCTTTCCAACAGACCCAGTCCGGGCGCGAAGTCGCCGAAGGCACGGGCCTGGGCCTGCACATCAGCCAGGCCATGGTCCGGCTCATGGGGGGGAACATCGAAGTGGAGAGCACGGTGGCCCAGGGCAGCGTCTTCCGCTTCGAGATCCCCATGGCCGAGGACCCGCTCGCCCTCGGGCAGGCAGCCCAGGCGCCGCTGGGGCTCGTCCAGGGCCAGCCTCCCCAGAGGATGCTGGTGGTGGACGATGTGGAGGACAACCGGACCCTCCTGGTGCGGCTCCTCTCCTCCCTGGGGATGGAGGTCCGGGAGGCCGGGGACGGCCCGTCGGCGCTGGCCCTGTGGGAGGCGTGGCAGCCGCACGCCGTGTGGATGGACCTGCGCATGCCGGGAATGGATGGCGAGGAGACCGCGGAACGGCTCCGGGCCCTGGAAACGAAGCTGGGGAGGCCCAGGACGGTGGTGATCGCCATGACCGCGAGCGTCCTGGACATGGAGCGGGATCCCCTCCAGGTCCTCCGGTTCGACGACCTGCTGGTGAAGCCCTTCGCCGAAAGCGAACTGCTGGACAAGCTCTGCCGCCACTGCGGGCTGGAGCTGGCCACCGCGGCCCCCGCGCCGGTCCTGCCCGAGGCCGAACTGGCGCCCCGGGTCGAGGCCCTGGATTCGGCCTGGATCGAAGCGTTCGACCGTTCCCTGGTCATCGGGGATCGGGCGGAGGCCCAGGAGCTTCTGGACGGCCTGCCGGACCGGACCCTGGCGGATGCCTTCTCGGTTCATCTGCAGGCCTTCCGCTTCGAAGCCCTGCGCCAGCTCATTGCCCCGGGGAGGGTGCATGCCTAGCCATGAAACGGCGGAACAGATTCTTCTGGTGGACGACAATCCGGCCAACCTGGATTTGCTGGAAAAGGTGCTCAGGGGCCATGACTACCGGATCCGCTGCGCCCTGTCGGGCCCGCTCGCCCTGACGTCGGCCAAGGTCATGCCGCCCGACCTGATCGTCCTGGACATCGCCATGCCCGACATGAACGGGTTCGAGGTATGCCGGATGCTGCAGGCCGACGACCGGCTCAAGGACATTCCCATCATTTTCATCAGTGCCCTGGACAACGCCCTGGACAAGGTGGAAGCGTTCAAGGTGGGTGGCGCCGATTATGTGACGAAGCCCTTCCAGGCGGAAGAGATCATCGCCCGGGTCGATCATCAGATCCAGCTCCGCCGGCTCCGCCGGCAACTGGCCGAGCAGGTCTCCGGGATCCGGCTCTACGCGGAGGCGCTGCGGGCCCAGACCCATGAATTCATGAACAAGCTCCACGTCATCCTCGGCCTGATCCGCCTGGGGGAATTCGACCGGCTGTCCAGCTACATCACCGGCATCACGGGCAAGCTCCAGGACGAGGTCGGGCAGGTGGTGCCAAGGGTCAAGGACCCGGTGATCGCCGGCTTCCTGCTGGCCCGGTCCAGCGCCGCCCGGGAGCAGAACATCACCATGCAGTTGTCGGACGCCTCCCAGCTGCCGCTCTGCGCCAGCGAATCGGTGGCCCACGACCTGGTCACGATCCTGGGCAACCTGCTGGAAAACGCGGTGGAAGCCATTGGGGAATCCACCCGCCGGGAGATCCTGGTGGATCTCCAGCACGCTTCCGATCGGCTCGTGGTCACCGTGGAGGACAGCGGCCCCGGGATCCCTCCGGAACTCCGGGAGCGGCTGTTCCAGCGGGGCTTCTCCACCAAGGGGGAGGACCGTGGGTTCGGGCTGTTCCACGTCTTCAAACGAGTGACGGCCCTGGGGGGCCGGCTGGAGGTTGCCGACCGGGAGGGTGGCGGCACGATCTTCCGCACCTCCATCCATTACCCTGAGAAGATCCAGGGGTGATGCCGCCCTCGCCCATGATGGCGTGCAGGCGCACCTGGCCCAGCGGCGCGGGCCCGATGAACAGGGAGCCTTCGTGGAACTGGGGGCACGCCTCCATGCAGTAGCCGCAGGTGCTCGTTGAAGAACGCCACGCCCTCCCGGGACATGGCGTTCTCCCTCAGGTGGAAGGCCAGGAACGCTCGATGAGCCGTTTCTTGGGGCTTTCACCTATCCTTCGGCGTTCACTTCGGTTTTGGCGCCGTCCTCAACGGTGAAGTCACGGCCACCGATGATGGCATGCAGCTTGTGCCGGTTCAGTTCGCCCTCCCACCAGGAGACGAAAGCACAGGCGATCCCGTTGCCGGTGATGTTGGTGAGGGCGCGGCATTCGCTCATGAACTTGTCGATGCCCAGCACGATGGCCATGCCGGGCACCAGGGCCGGGCTCACCACGCTCAGCGTCGCCGCCAGGGTGACGAAGCCGGCGCCGGAGACGCCGGAGGCGCCCTTGGAGGTGAGCATCGCCACCAGGATGATGGCCAGCTGGTCCTTGAGCCCCAGGTGGAAGCCCAGCGCCTGGGCGATGAAGATGGTGGCCAGGCTCATGTAGATGTTGGTGCCGTCCAGGTTGAAGGAATACCCGGTGGGAACCACCAGGCCGACCACCGGCTTGGAGCAGCCCATGGCTTCCATCTTCCGCATGAGGTTGGGCAGGGCGCTTTCCGAGGAGCTGGTGCCCAGCACGATAAGAAGCTCGTCCTTGATGTAGTTGAGATATTTGAAGATGTTGAAGCCGATGAAGCGGGCGACGAGGCCCAGGACGACGATCACGAACAGGGCGGAGGTCAGGTAGAAGGTGGCGATCAGTCCCAGCAGATTGCCCAGGGCCTGGGGCCCGTACTTGCCGACGGTGTAGGCCATGGCGCCGAAGGCGCCGAACGGGGCGGCCTTCATGACCAGCCCGATGACCCCGAACACCGCCTGGGCCAGCTCATCGATGATCGAGCGCAGGGCCTTGGTCTTCTCGCCCAGGGCCATCAGCGCCAGCCCGAACAGGATGGAGAACAGCAGCACCTGGAGGATGTCGCCCTTGGCGAACCCGCCCACGGCGCTTTCCGGAATGATGTTGAGCACGAAGTCCACCGACTTCATCTCGTGGGCCTGCTTGGCGAAGCTGGCCACCACCGAGGCGTCCGGCGCCTTGCCACCGAAGTTGGCGCCCGGATGCAGCAGGTTGGCGATGACGACGCCGATGATCAGCGAGAAGGTGGACACGATCTCGAAGTAGATCATGGCCTTGACCCCGATCCGGCCCACGGTCTTGGCCCCCTGCACATGGGCGATGCCCGAGACCACGGTGCAGAAGATGATGGGGGCGATGACCATCTTGATCAGCTTGATGAAGCCGTCGCCCATGGCCTTGACCCAGTCATTGGTGGCGATCACCGGAAATTTCCAGCCCAGCAGTCCGCCAACGATGATGGCGAACAGCACCTGGACATAGAGGACACGGTAGAAGGGTATTTTTACTTTATCGGGAAGGGTCTTGACTGCCGACGGATCCATGCTGCCTCCAAACGCTTGGCCCGATGTGGGCCGTGGGTGGGGTGAATGAACGAAATGCTTGGTGGTGGGTTATTGGGGCACCCGTCCGGAAAACCGGGCCCGGCGGTGGCGGAATGAGCTGGGTTGGTTTTTGCGGCAGGCAAGAATATTCCTTCCATCCATCTCGGGTAGGGTTGTCTGTTGGGAATGGTTGGTACTCTCGCACGCTTGGGGCCCCACCCCAGGTTGTGAAACTTGATTGTGAATTTTGTAAATAAAAAATTCGCCCGGGGCGACCCACAGCCGCTGACGACGGGATACCCGCTTCCACACGGACGCCGCCTGGAAGACCATGGTTCATCCGTGGCCATGGCCTATGCGCCGGGCCAGAGCTTCAGCAGGACGCTGCAAAAAGCCGTTGCCAACACCGTAAGTCAACCGCAGTAGGCATGCAGTCCTGGTGCCCGCCGGGAGCGCGTGCTTTAATCTGGCCGCGGTGTTCGGAGCCCAGGTGACGGGCATCGATATCAACCCCGCTTTCGTGGAGGTGGCCCGGATGCTCGCGGAACGCTGCGGGCTTGGGGAACGCGCCCGCTTCCTGCAGGCCGATGCCCTGGATCTGCCGTTCCTCGATGCCAGCTTCGACCACGCCTGGACCCAGCATGTGGCGATGAACATAGCCGACCGGGCCGGGTTCTACGGGAGCCTCCGGCGCGTCCTGAAACCGGGCGGCTCCCTGCCCATCTACGATGGGGTGGCCGGCGACGGGACGCCCCTGGCCTTTCCGGTTCCGGACGCTCAGAGGGCGAGCAGGCCT
>JARLGP010000013.1 GCA_031292735.1 Holophaga sp. | reverse complement strand
TTCTCCCGGGTGCAGAACAGCCCCGTGGACGTCATGAACAGCCGCGGCCGCCACGAGCAGGCCATCACCGGCTGGGTGACCTCCGCCGCCGGCACCCTGGAGAAGGCGATCTGGGACCTGGCCCTGTTCAGCACCGAGGAGTACGGCTTCATCCGGCTGCCCGACGCCTTCACCACCGGCTCCAGCATCATGCCCCAGAAGCACAATCCCGACGTGCTGGAGCTGGCCCGGGCCCGGTGCCGCGAACTGCGCGGCCTGGCCGGGCTGCTGGCGCACCTGGCCGGGGGCCTGCCCTCCAGCTACCACCGCGACCAGCAGCTGTTCAAGGCCCCCTTCCTGGAGACCCTGGCCAAGGGCGAGGAGCTGTTCCGCGTCTTCGCCCACCTGCTGCCCGGGCTGGAGATCCAGAAAGAGGCCTGCGCCGCCGCCTGCACCCAGGAACTGTACGCCGCCAAGGAGGCCTCCCGGCTGGCCGCGGAAGGCATGCCGTTCCGGGACGCCTACCGGGTGGTGGCCGAGAAGCTCAAGGCCGGCACCTTCGTGCCGGATCCCGCCCCGCCCCTGGCCGCCCTGGAGCTGGAGGCCGGAACCGCCGCCCTGGCCGCCTCCACGGCCTGGACCGAAGGGCGAAGGTACTTGATCCAAAACACCACCGAACAGCTTTTCCAATGGGGGAAACCATGAAGCACAAAGCACTGCTCGCCTTCTCCGGAGGCCTCGACACCTCCTACTGCGTCCTCTGGCTCAACAGCCAGGGCCACGAGACCCACACCGTCACCGTGGACACCGGCGGCTTCTCCCCGGCCGAGCTGACCCACATCCATGCCCACGCCATGGCCCTGGGCGCCACCTCGCACGTCACCGTGGACGCCCGGGCCGAGCTGTTCGACCAGTACCTGCGCTACCTGATCGCCGGCAACGTGCTGCGCGGCGGGCTCTACCCGCTGTCGGTGAGCGCCGAGCGGGTCTGCCAGGCCCGCCGCGTGGTGGCGGAAGCCAAGGCCATGGGCGCCACCGCCCTGGTGCACGGCTCCACCGGCGCCGGCAACGACCAGGTGCGGTTCGACGTGGCGTTCCGCGCCCTGGCGCCGGAAATGGCGCTGCTGGCCCCCATCCGCGAACTGGCCCCGAGCCGGGCCGAGGAGCGGGCCTACCTGGCCGAGCGCGGCTTCCCGTTCCCCGAGAAGCTGGAATCCTACAGCATCAACGAAGGCATGTGGGGCACCAGCGTGGGCGGCAAGGAGACCCTGGACCCCTGGCAGCACCTGCCGGCCGCGGCCTACCCCGGCGGCGAGGTGGATCCCGCCCGGGCCCCCCAGACCCTGGTGATCAGCTTCGAGAAGGGCGTGCCCTGCGCCCTGGACGGCAAGGCCATGGCCCCGGTGGCCCTGGTTCAGAGCCTGAACGAGATCGGCAAGCCGTTCGGCATCGGCCGCGGCATCCACCTGGGCGACACCATCATGGGCATCAAGGGCCGGGTGGGCTTCGAGGCCCCCGCCGCGCACATCCTGATCGCCGCCCACCGGGAGCTGGAGAAGCTGGTGCTCACCGGCAAGCAGGCCTTCTGGAAGGAGTCCCTGGGCAACCTGTACGGCAGCATGCTGCACGAAGGGAACTTCTTCGACCCGATCTGCCGCGACCTGGAGGCCTTCCTGGATTCCAGCCAGACCACGGTCACCGGCGACGTCCGCCTCCAGCTGCACCCGCTGGGCTTCCACGTGGAGGGCGTGCGCTCGCCGTTCTCCCTGGTGCGGCCCGAGATGGCCAGCTACGGCGAAAGCACCCGGCTGTGGTCCGGCCCCGAAGCCGCCGGCTTCGCCAAGGTGTTCGGCGTGCCGCAGATGGTCGCCCTGAAGGCGCGCTCCTAGCCATGCGCATCCACCTCGACAAGATCGCCTCCATCACCCGCAACCTCAAGCTCGGCCGCTGGGTCACCCTCAGCCCCGAGGTGCAGGCCCAGGAAGGCGCCGTGATCGCCGGGCGCATCCACGGTGAGAAGGCGGTCTACAACCAGCTGGAGGACGTGCACGGGCGCATGAGCACCCTGCACGACGGCGACATCGTGGTGGGCGCCCTGGGCCACCGCAATGCGCTCCAGGGCTACGAGGGGGTGCTGCCCGCCCAGGTGAAGGCCGGGGACCGGCTGCACATGCTCAACCTGGGCGGCGTACTGGGCCAGTGCGTGTCCAGCAACCCCGGGGTGGGCGCCCCGTTCGAACTGGAGGTGCTGGGCCAGGTGCTGATCTTTCCCCAGTTCGGCAACCGCCTGGGCCAGCCCGCCTTCATCCAGTCCGGGGCCCTGCCCGGCCAGCCCGGCACCACCCCGGTGCCGGTGGTGTTCGTGGCCGGCACCTGCATGAACTCCGGCAAGACCCTGGCCGCCTGCGCCCTGGTGCGCGCCCTGTCCCAGGCCGGGTTCTCGGTGGGCGGCGCCAAGCTCACCGGGGTCAGCCTCATGCGTGACATCCTGGCCATGCAGGACTACGGCGCCGAGGCCATCCTCGACTTCACCGACGCCGGGGTGGCCTGCTCCGGGCCGGAAACCGCGGTGGAGGCGGCCCGGGTCATCTTCAGCGAACTGGCCGCCCGCGGCATGAACGTGATCGTGGCCGAGACCGGCGACGGCATCCTCGGCGAATACGGCGTGCAGGCCATCCTCTCCGACCCGGAGCTGGTGGGCTGGGGGGCCGCCTACGTGCTTTGCGCCAACGACCCGGTGGGCGTGGTGGGCGGCATCCAGCACCTGAAGCAGGCCTTCGGCCTGGACGTGGACGTGGTGGCCGGCCCCGCCACCGACAACCGGGTGGGGGTGCGGTTCGTGCAGTCCCTGGGCCTGCCGGCCTGCAATGCCCGCAACAATCCGAACGAGCTGGGCGAGCTGGTGCTGGCCAAAGTCCGCAAATCCATGGGGGTGTGATCGTGTATTCCGTCGTCATTCTCGGCGCCTCCGGCTACGGCGGGGGCGAACTGCTGCGCTGGCTCTCCACCCACCCGTCGGTGGGCTCCATCCGCGGCACCGCCCGGGCCCTGGCCGGCAAGCCGTTCTGGGCCGCCCACCCCAACCTGAACGGCATCGTCGACGGCCGCTTCGAGGAGGACATCGCCTGGAACGAACTGGCCGACGTGGAACAGCCCATCGTCTTTTCCGCCCTGCCCCACGGCGAGCTGGCCCAGCGCCTGCCCGCGCTGGAGGCGGCCTGGGCCGCGGCCGGCATCCAGGACCGGCTGCTGCTCATCGACCTGAGCGGGGACTTCCGGCTGAAGGACCCCCAGGTGTTCGCATCGGCCTACGGCGGCGTGCACCCCTGCCCCGAGCACCTGGCCCGGTTCGTCTACGGCCTGCCGGAATGGAACCGGGCGGCCCTGCCCGGCGCCCGCCGGATCGCCTCGCCCGGCTGCTTCGCCACCGCCCTGCAACTCACCCTGCTGCCGCTCAAGGGCCTGGACATTGGCTGGATGGCGGTGAGCGCCGCCACCGGTTCCAGCGGCAGCGGCGCCAGCCCCTCCGCCGGCACCCACCATCCCCTGCGCGCCAATGATTTCCGGCCCTACAAGGTGCTCAACCACCAGCACCTGCCCGAGGCCTGGGCGGCCATGGAGGCGCTGGGGATCAAGGGCCGGCTGGCCTTCGTGCCCCAGAGCGCGCCCATGGTCCGGGGCATCTTCGCCGCCCTGCAGTTCCCGCTGC
>JARLGP010000094.1 GCA_031292735.1 Holophaga sp. | reverse complement strand
GCGGCACGGCCACGGGGCCGCCGCCGGGCAGCGCGGGCGGCCCCAGGTACGGCTCGGCGCCGTCCGAGCACCACACCGCGTGGGCGACGCCGGTGGCGCCGCCCGGGCCGCCGGCGGCGACGGGGCGGGTTCCGGTGTCCCGCAGCTGGGCGGCCATGGCGGCGGCCAGCACATGGATGTCGTTCTTGGCCCGGGCGATCTGGGCCGAGCGGATGTTGCGCAGGACCATGGGGATGATGATGCCCGAAAGGATCCCCACCACGCCAATGGCCACCGCGGCTTCCACCAGGGTGAACCCTCTTTGCTTGTTCATTCCTTTTTCCTATGGTTGAGGTTTTGACGACCGAACGGACGAGTCCGGTCGGCAGAAGTTGAGTTCATCCCATCGCGACGGATGAGGCCCTCGCTCATGCGGCGGGCTGCTTGATTCATGCGTGGAACCGCCGGATGGTTCCGGGGTTACGCCTAACTTTTTTCCTAGATGTAGCTGCGCACGCCCACCAGGCGGTCCCGGTAGTAGGCGGACAGCCTTTCCCGGCTGATCTTCCGGCCGTGCTTGGGGGCGTGGATGAAGGTCTCGCCGCCCACGTAGATCCCCACGTGGGAGACGGTGCCGGCGTGGTTGGTGGTGAAGAACAGCAGGTCGCCCTTGCGCGCCTCGGCGAGCGTCACCGGGGTGCCCCGGGCGAACTGGTCCCGGGAAGAGCGCGGCAGTTGCAGCCCGTTGAGCCGGTAGACCGCCATGGTCAGCCCGCTGCAGTCGAACCCGGCGTCGCTGGTGCCGCCCCACAGGTAGGGAACGCCCAGGTAGTTGTTGGCGGTGGCCACCAGGTTGGCGCGGGTTCCGTCCTCGTCCTGGGGGCTCGGGCCGGCCAGCGGCGGCTCCTCCGGGGCGACGATGTAGAACGCCTCGATCACCTCCGAGGCGCGCAGGGCCTCGGCCCGGGCCCGGGCCGCCTCGCGGGTGGGGAAATCCCCGAAGCGCACCCGGTACAGCCGGTGCGGGGCCCCTTCGGGCGCGGAGGCGTAGTAGACCGCGTTCAGCCCCAGGGTCTGCAGCCGCTCCGCCAGCCGCGCGGCGTTCTCGGGCTTGGCGAAGGCCCCGGCCTGGATGGTGAAGCCCAGCCGGGGGATGGCCGCTTCCTTGCGTTCGGCGGGCCTGGAACGGGTGGCGGGACCCCGGGCACAACCGCCGAACGCCAGCAGCAGCGCCAGGCAGGCCAGGAGCGTGCTGGCACGGCCACGAAGGGAATGCGGCATGATGATCGCCTCAGAACAGGTTCCGGGCGATTCTAGCATTAGCTAGGCCCACTTTAATTTTTTCAGGGCCACCAGGAAGCAGGCGGCGGTCCACGCCGCCACGATGGCCATCTGGGCCCAGTGGCCGGCCATGCCGGCCCCGTCGTTGAACACGGCGCGCAGGGTCTTGAGGTAGGGCGAAAGCGGCAGCACGACCACCGCCTGCTGCATCCAGCGGGGCGCCGAATCCAGGGTGAAGTAGACCCCGGACAGCAGCATCATGGGAAAGAAGAACACGTTGGAGACGGCGGCGTAGCCTTCGGAGGTCTGGGTGAACCCGGCCAGGGCGAAGCCCATGGCCATGAAGCAGGCGGTGCCCAGCGCCATCACGCCGGCCAGCAGCAGGTACGAACCCTGGTTGCCGATGCCGAAGGCGAACAGGCCGAGCGCGAGCATCAGCGCGGATTGCAGGAAGGTCACCGTGAGCCGGTGCAGGATCTGGCCCAGCAGGAAGACCCACTTGGGCAGCGGGGTCACCGCCAGCCGCCGGAACTTGCCCTTCTCGCGGTACGAGACGTTCACCATGCCCACGCTGAACAGGCCCATGCTGAGCAGGTTCATGCCCAGCAGCCCGGGCAGCAGGAAGGCGGCGTAGTTGGAGGAATGGGCGTGGCCGGGGCTTTCCAGCTGCACCGGGAGCCAGTGCGGCTCGGCACCGTCGCGGCGGATCTGCACCGCGAGGTTGGCCTGCTGCACGATCTGCGCGGTCATCTGGCCCTGGGCGACCAGGTAGGTGTTCACCTTCACGGCGAATCCGCCGGGGCCGGGCTCCAGCTGGGCCGCGGTCTCGCCCTGCCGCCAGCGGGCCCCGGCGGCCTGGGGGGTGAGCTCCAGGAGCTTCACCGGGGTGGCCGCCAGGGCGCCCAGCAGGTCGCGCCCGGCCTGGGTGTCGCCGGTCCCCTGGGTGACCACCAGGGTGAGGGCGGGGGCCGAGCCGGACCGGAAGATGGTGCCGAAGCCCAGGAGCAGGAGCAGGGGGAAGGCGAAGGTCCAGAACAGGGCCACCCGGTCCCGGCTGTAGAGCTTCCATTCCATCAGAAATTGCCGGAGCAGCAGCATGGGGGGCCTTTCAGTCGCGCAGGCTGCGGCCGGTGAGGTGCAGGAACACGTCCTCAAGGGTGGCGCGGCGCACGTGGATCTGCTTGTAGGGCAGGGCGGCGCTCTCGGCGGCCTCCAGCAGGCGGGGCAGCAGCGCCTTGGGATCCGGGGTGGGGATCTCCCAGAAATCGCCCCGGCTGGACACCTCCAGCCCCAGCCGGGAGCTGAAGCCGCCCGGGTCGGGCGGGGCGCCTTCGAAGGTGAGCTCCACCACGCTGGGGATGGCCAGGCCCTGGATCAGGCCCATGGGGGTGCCCTCGGTGAGCAGCTGGCCGTGGTCCATGATGGCCAGCCGGTCGCACAGCACTTCGGCCTCGTCCATGTAGTGGGTGGTGAGGATCACCGTGCGCCCCTCGCCCTTGATCTGCCGCACCACGTCCCACAGCCCGCGCCGGGCCTGGGGATCCAGCCCGGTGGTGGGCTCGTCCAGGAACACCAGCTCGGGATCGTTCACCAGGGCCAGGGCCAGGGCCAGGCGCTGCATCTGCCCGCCGGACAGGGTGACGTGGTAGGCGTCGGCCTTGTCCTTGAGCTGCACCAGCTCCAGCAGCTCCTCGGGGGAGCGCCGCCGGGGGTAGTAGCTGCCGTACAGGGCCAGGGCCTCGCGCGGGGTGATCTTGTTGAACAGGCTGGTGCTCTGCAACTGCACCCCGATGCGCGCCCGCACGGCCCGGCCGTGCCGCTTCAGGTCCAGCCCCAGCAACTCGATGCTGCCGGCGTCCGGCTCGGTGAGGCCCTCGACCATCTCCAGGGTGGTGGTCTTGCCGGCGCCGTTCGGGCCCAGCAGCCCGAACACCTCGCCGCGCTGGACCTCCAGGTCCAGGCCGGCCACCGCAAGCACCTTGGGGTAGGCCTTGCGGATGCCCCGGACCCGCAGGGCGGGACCGGAACTCACGGGCCGGCTGCCCAGAAACGCCAGCCGGGGTGCTCCGCGGCCAGCCGGTCCCGGGCGGCGTCGCGCTGCTCCGGGCCGGGGTAGCGCGCGGCCCAGCAGCTGCCGGAACCGCACAGCAGGGGGTCCCCGCCGCCGTCCAGCAGGGCGGCGCGCACCTCGCTCAGGGCCGGGCAGGCCCAGATGGCCGCGCCGGTGAGATCGTTGCGCCAGTCGGGCACCATGCCCGCGGTCAGGCTGGGGCAGGGCGCGGGCATGGGGTAGCCCACCCGGGCGATGGAATTGAACACGCTGGAGGTGGCCACGTACAGGCCGGGGTGGACCACCAGGATCGGCTCCAGCGGCACCGGCCGCAGGGGGAACACCCGGTCGCCCCGGTCCAGGCCCAGCACCGTGCCGCCCAGCAGGAACAGGGGCACGTCGCTGCCCAGTTCGGCGCCCAGGGCCAGCAGCCGGGACGGGGCGAGGCCCAGGCCGAACAGGGCGTCGCCCAGCTTCAGCGCCGCGGCGGCGTCGCTGGAACCCCCGCCCAGGCCGGCGCCGTGGGGGATCCGCTTGTGCAGCCGGATCCGGGCGGGCAGCTCGCGGCCGGCTTCCCGCTCCAGCAGGCGCCAGGCGCGCAGCACCAGGTTGCGCTCGTCCACCGCCAGGCCTTCGGCGTCGGCGCCGCTGAGCTCCAGGACGAGGCCGGCGGCGGGCTCCGCCTCCAGGGTGTCGCTGAGGCCCGCCACCCCTTCCAGCACGGTGGTCACCAGCTCCAGGTCGTGGTAGCCGTCGGCGCGCCGGCCCAGGACGGCGAGGAAACGGTTCAGCTTGGCGGGAGCGTGGATGATCAGAGGCCGTCCTCCAGTTCGAATTCCGGGTCGGGCATGCTGAGGATCCATGGGCCGTCCTTGGTGATGGCCACGGTGTGCTCGAACTGGGCGCTGAGCGCTCCGTCGGCGGTGCGCACGGTCCAGCCGTCGGGTTCCACCAGGCAGCGCTGGGTGCCGAGGTTGAAGATCGGCTCGATGGTGATGGTCATGCCCACTTCCATGCGGAAGCCGGTGCCGGGGCGGGTGTCGGCGTAGACCACCTGGGGGTCCTCGTGCAGGTCGCGGCCGATGCCGTGCCCGATGTACTCGCGCACGATGCTGTAGCCGCGTTCCTCGCCGAACTTCTGCACGGCCGTGGCCATGTCGCCCAGGCGGTAGCCGGTGCGGCAGAAGTCGATGCCGACGAACATGGCCAGCTGGGTGGCCTGGATCAGCTGCCGGGCCTCGGGGCTCACCTGGCCCACGCCCACCGAAAGGCAGGTGTCGCCGTGGAACCCGTCCAGCTTGGCGCCGCAGTCGATGGCGATGATGTCGCCGTCCCGCAGCACGTAGCGGTCGGGGATGCCGTGCACCACCCGGTCGTTGACCGAGGTGCACAGGGTGGCCGGAAAGCCGTGGTAGTTCTTGAAATTGGGTACCCCGCCCTGCTTGCGGATGTAGGTCTCGGCCAGCTTGTCCAGTTCCAGGAGGGTGACCCCTGGTTTGGCGGCCCGGGCCGCGACCCTCAGGGCGTTGGCCGCGAGGCGGCCGGCTTCCCTGAGCTTTTCCATTTCTCTTCTGCTCTTGTATCGGATCTGTTCGCGGATTGCCACAGTGCGCTCCCTGGTCCAAGTCTACCGCGCGGCGCCGCCACCGGAAGCTCCCCGGGCGATCTGGAGGCAGCCGTGACCCGGATGGCTCCGTAACGGCTGCTAAAATCCAGGGTATGGGGGACAGTTATGAAAAGGCATTCCATCGTGAGGGGCAGCGTGCGGGCCGGGGTCCGGTCCTGAGCGCCGGGGTGCGCTACACCCGGGAGGAGCTGGACTGGGTGGAGGCGGAATGGGCCTTCCATCTGCACGGGCGCTCGGCCTTCATGAGCCGGGAGGACTTCCTGCAGCTGCAGCTGTGGGCCGGGGAAGGGGTGCCGGCCGACGCCATCGTCAACGCCATGGAGGCCTATTTCACCCGCCGGGAAAAGCGGGCCCAGGCCCGCAGCTTCGTGGCCCTGGCCCACCTGGCCAAGGACGTGGCCCGGGCGGTCAAGCTGCGCGCCGCCCTGGACCGGGAGACGGCGGCGCCGGCCGGCCTGGACGGCTGGGAGGCGGTGAAGGAGCCGCTGCGCTCGGATCCCCGGGGCCGGGCCCTGTTCGCCGACTGGAAGCGGCTCCAGGCCGCCGCGCCGGCGCCGGACGCGCCCGGCTTCCTGGACCACTTCGACGCCGAGCGCAAGGCCTTCAACGCCATGGTGGCCCAGGCGGAACTGCGGCTGGGGGCCGAGGCCCAGCCGCTGCGCGACGGGCTCCACGCCCGGCTGACCGAATCCCGGCTGGAGGAGGGCACCCTGGTGTGGCGCCGGGCCTGGGAGCACCACTGGAGCCGGGTGGTGTGCGAAACCTGGGGCATCCCCCGTTGAGGCCCGGTGTAGACTTGGGGCACCAGGGGGGAGATGGGATGGGCGGATCCGCTTTGGCAACTTGGCTGATGGAGCTGGACCACCCTTCCGCGGGGTTCTTCCGGGCCTTCTCCGGCCTGGCCGGGGAGGCTGCGGGTCCCGAGGACGCCACCCGGGAGGCGGTGCTCCGGCTGACTCCGGCCGTGGACTGGGCGGCCTACCTGCCGCACATCCCCCACGGGCTGATGGGGCTGCAGGCGGTGTACCGGCTGCGGCCCCTGCTCCAGCCGGCCAGCTTCCGGCGGATCCTGGCCACCCAGTTGCACGCCTTCGCGCACGAAAGCCGGTGCCACGCCGCCCACGGCCTGGGGGCCATCGGCAACGGCTCCGGCAACTGGGACAACCTGCGCATGGCCCTGGCCCAGCACCGGCCGGCCATCGCCTGGGGCGAGGCCAGATCCATGGCCGAGGCCCGGTGGGAGCCGTTCCGGCTCCTGGAAGAGGCGGCGGAGGGGGACATGGCCAACGTCGGGCACAAGCCGGTGCTGGCCCGGACGCTGGGCGAGCTGTTCCTGGCCCTGGAGGAGCCCGCGGAGGCCGGCCGGACGATGCTGGCCCTGGCCGCATGGCAGTGCGCCTCGGAGCCGTACGACCGGTTCTGGCACGAGCGCGCGGCCCATCGCCTGGGCGAGGCCGGCCCGGTCCCGTTCCAGGCCGCGCTGCAGACCCCGGAGGCGCACCGGGAGCAGGTGCGGGAAGTCTGCGATTCCGGCCTGGTGGACCTGCTGGACCGGTTCTCGGCCCGGGTCCGGGGCGGCGGCAGCGGCGACCTGCTGGCGGTGCTGGCGCTGGCCGCCGCAGAAAAGCAGCTGGACGCGCGCCGGGACCTGGAAGGCAAGACCATGTGGAACTTCGTGTTCCTGGCCGCCCTGGCCAAGCGGACCGCGGAAGCGGGGGCCTCCGCCCCGGAAGGCTGGGTGCAGGCGGCGGCCCTGGTGAACCTGTTTCCCACCGGGGAGGAGGAGGACCGGCCGGTGCCGGCGCCGCCCCGCGTCGTGCCCCAGGATCCGGCGGCGGCCGCGCTGGACGCCATCCTGGACGGGGAGCCGCTGCCGGCCATGGGCCTGGCCCAGCTCCTGGTGGATCGGGAAGGCCCGGATCCGCTGCTGCGGGTGCTGGCCGAGGCGGCGTCCAGCAACGACCCGGCCTTCAACTACAGCCACCAGGTCCTGGCGGTGGCCGGCGCGGCGGACCTGCTGCCGCAGCTGCCGGAGCACGCCCGGGCGGGGGTGCTGGTGGCCCTGGCCAAGGCCCTGGCCAACAGCCAGGGCAGCTCGGACCTGGGCCGTCTGGCCGACGCCTCAGTCTGATCCGGGTTCGCCCTCTTCCAGGTCTTCCACTTCATCCGTCGCGGGGTTGCCCGAAAGCAGCCGCGCCGGCCAGTTCACGTGGCAGGTCGTCGCGGCCTGCACGGTGATCTCCACGTTGGGGCGGGGCCTTTGGCGCGGGTCCGGACCAGGATGGTCGGGCCGAGGATGGCCGGGCCGGGGATGGCCGGGCCGCGGCTGGTGCGGGGGCCGGTGAGGGTGGGATCCGGGCCGGTCGCGGGTGAGGAAGTGGACCTCGTAGCTGCCGGGAGGGACCGACTCGACCCGGAGGGCGCCGTCCTCGCCGCTGTTCGCGGTGCGGATTACCAGCTTCAGGGTATTCCCGCCGCCGATGTCCCTGCTCTGGACCAGGGCGATTTCCGTGGCCCGGCCTTGGCCGGGACGCCGGGCGATCTCCACCGATCCGGCATGGGCCACCTGGGCGCAGGCCAGGTCCACCGCCGGGGCCGGGGTGCCCTGGACCAGCGTGACCGGCTGGCTCATCTCGGCCCCATAGGCCAGGGCGCCGGTGATGGGCTGGGTGACCACCCGGAACGGCACCCCCAGCGGCAGCTGGGTCAGCGTGTAGCTGCCGTCGGCGGCGGTGACCGCCTTGGCCAGGATGCGCGGCCTCCGGGTGTCCTGGGCATGGATGGCCGCTCCGGCCAGGGCCAGCCCCGTGGCGCGGTCGGTGAGCCGGCCGGAAAGGCTGCCCGGCCGCCCCCGGTCTGTTTCCCGGCGCGTTTCGCCGCGGACGTCGCGCGATGCCGGGCTGGCCTCGTGGTGCCCCCCGCAGCCGGCCAGGCCCAGCAGGCAACCGGCCAGGGCGAGGAGATGGAACCAGCCTCGGCGTGGCTGGCGATGGACTGGAAGCGGGTTGGACAAGGCATCCCCACGAATGGTCTAGTCCAGCATAAAATTTTTATAATAGATGTCAATGCGGTTTCAGGCGGGCATTCCGTCCAGGTCGCCGGTTTGCTGCTGGTACTTCAACCAGGTCCGCACGAACCTGGACAGCTCGTCGGGAAAGCCGAACGGCGCGGCCAGTGTAATGTCCCCCCGGGTTCCGTGGCGTGTTTTCCAGGAGCGAATGTTCAGCGGGCCTGGGCCAGCCGGGTGACGCCGGCGCAGAAGCGCTCGGCCTCCTCTTCGGTGTTGTAGGGCGACAGGCCGGCCCGCACCCATCCGGCCGGGTTGATGCCCAGCTTGTCGGCCAGGGTGGAGGCGTAGAAGTCGCCGCTGGCCACGAACACCCCGTCGTCCTCCACCAGCCGGGCGCACACCGCTTCCGGGCTCAGGCCGGCCAGGGTGAAGGCGAGGGTGGGGGTCTTGGGCACCGCGCCGTCGGCCTGGTAGAGGGTGATGCCCGGCAGCGCCGCCAGGCAGTCCCGCATCCGGGTGATCAGCCGCAGCTCGTGCGCCTCGATCTGCTGGTAGCCGGACAGCAGCTGCTCCCGCCGGGTGGCGCCGCGGCCCAGGGAGGCGATGAAGCCCACCGCCTGCGGGATGCCGGCGATGGCTTCGTGGTTCTGGGTGCCGGTCTCGAACCGGTCGGGAATGAAGCCGGGGGCCGGCGCCAGCTTGTAGACCGGCAGCTGCTCCATCAGCCCGGGGCGGACGGTGAGGATGCCCATGTGCGGGCCGAAGAACTTGTAGGAGGAGCACAGCAGGAGGTCGGCCCCCAGCGCGTCCCGGTCCACGGCAAAGTGGGGTACGGCCTGCACCGCGTCCACCGCCACCAGGGCGCCCACGGCCCTGGCCCGGGCGGCCACCCGCGCCACCTGGTTGATCGTGCCCACGGCGTTGGAGGCCAGGCCCACCGCCGCGAACACGGTGCGCTCGTTGATGACCTCATCGAGATCGCTCAGGTCCAGGGTGAAGCTCCGGGTGTCGGCCTTGATCCAGCGCACCGTGGCGCCCCGGTCCTGGGCCTGGGTGATCCAGGGGTCCACGTTGCAGCGGTGGTCCATTTCGGTCACCACGATCTCGTCCCCGGGCTTCCAGGAACGGCCCAGGGCCCGGGACACGGCCATGGCCAGGGTGGTGGAATTGGCGCCGAAGGCCACCTCCCGGGGGCTGACGTGCAGCAGGTCGGCCATGGCCAGCCTGGCCTGCCGGATGTGCTCCTCGGTCTCGGCGCTGGAGGGGAACTGGCCGTGCAGGTTGGCGCCGCCCCTGCGCATGTAGTCGGCCATGGCGTCGATGCAGCCGGCCACCACCTGGGTGCCGCCGGGGCCGTCGAAATAGGCGGCCGGCCGGCCCCGGTGGGTCCGTTGCAGGGCCGGGAACTGCTGGCGGACCTGGGCGATGGGGAAGGCGAGGGCGGCGGTTGGGGACATCGAATGCTCCTGGCTGGACGATGTGGGTTTGGTATGGATCATCATAGGCCGGGAGGCCGACTGACGCCTATCCAGGCCAGGAACCGCACCAGGAATTCGGGCACCAGCAGCATGAGCCAGGCCGTCACCACCGCGGTGGCGCAGGCCGCCGCCAGGAACAGCTGCGGAATGCCGAGGCCCAGCCGGAACAGCAGCATGGACGCCACCGCCGAGGCCACCATGAACAGGGCGTTCAGGATGTTGTTGGCGGCGATGATCCGGGACTGGTGGCTCGGTTCGCTCCGGGTCTGGATCAGGGCGTAGAGCGGCACGATGTAGACGCCCCCGGACAGGCCCAGCAGCAGGATGTCGGCCAGCAGCCGCCAGTGCGGGGCCGTGCCCAGGAAGGCGGTGACGTGCATGTGGCTGGAACGCGCCGCCGGGATGGCCAGGAACAGGTCGATGCCGAACAGGGTGAGGCCCAGGGCGCCCAGCGGCACCAGGCCGATCTCCACCCGGTGCCCGGAGAGCCGCTCGCACAGCAGCGAGCCCACCCCGATGCCCAGGGAGAACACCGTGAGCAGCAGGATGAACACGCTTTCGTCGCCGCCCAGGATCTCCTTGGAGAAGGTGGGGAACTGGGCCAGGAGGGTGGCGCCGTAGAACCAGAACCAGGAGATGGCCAGCAGGGCGATCCAGACCACCCGGTTGCTGTGGGCGAAGCGCAGGTTGCGCCAGGTTTCGGCCAGGGGGTTGCGGCTGATGCGCAGGCCGGGATCGGCCGCCGGCGAACGGGGGATGCCCCGGCTGGTGGCGTAGCCCAGCAGCGCGATGGCCATCAGGGTGGCGGCGGTGGCCAGGCCGCCGCGCATGCTGGCCAGGGCGGCGCCCAGCACCTCCCCCAGCAGGATGGCCACGAAGGTGCCCATCTCCACCATGCCGTTGCCGCCCATCAGCTCATCCTGCCGGAGGTGCTGGGGCAGGTAGGCGTACTTCACCGGGCCGAACAGGGTGGAGTGCAGGCCCATGAACACCAGCGCGGTCACCAGCGGCCACAGCAGGCTGGCCAGGAAGCCCCAGGCCGCCAGCAGCATCACCGCCACCTCGAACAGCTTCACCCAGCGCACCAGGGCGGACTTCTCGCACTTGTCGGCGATCTGCCCGCTGGTGGCCGAGAACAGGAAGAAGGGCAGGATGAACAACCCGGGCAGCAAGGTCACCAGGGTCTCGGGGCGCAGGGTGGTCAGCTGGCCCGCCCGGAAGGTGACCAGGGTGATCAGGGCGGTCTTCAGCACGTTGTCGTTGAACGCGCCCAGGAAGCTGGTCCAGAAGAAGGGGCGGAAGCGCCGCTCGCGCATGAGTTGGAACTGGCTGCTCAAGGATGCTCCAGGCTGGGACCGGGCGAGAATTCCTTAAGCATTGCATCGGAGAGGCCTGGACCGCCATGGGCATCTGCGCCCGGCTTGCCGTGCGGTGGCGGCCCTGCCAGGATCAGCCTGTGACGATCTTGCTATTCAAACTCATCATGACCCCCATCTTCATCGGCCTGGTGACCCTGGCCGGGCGGCGCTGGGGGTCGGGGGTCAGCGGCCTGCTCATGGGCCTGCCGCTCACCTCCGGCCCCATCTCGGTGTTCCTGGTGCTGCAGTACGGGCAGCCGTTCGCCGCCCGGGCCGCCGTGGGCAATCTGGCGGGCATGGCCTCGTGCTGTGTGTTCTGCCTGACCTATGGGCTGGCGGCCCGGAAATGGCCATGGACCCTCTGCGCGCCGGTGGCCCTGCTGGCCTTCGCCGGATCCACCGCCCTGCTCAACTGTTTCTCCCTGACCCTGGGCGGAGCCGCGTTCCTGGTGCTGGCGGCCATCGTCGTGGTGAGCCGGCTGCTGCCCAGCCAGGTGGTCGCCCCCAGCCTGGTCACCCCGTCGCGCTGGGACATGCCGGCCCGGATGGTCATCGCCACCAGCTTCGTCCTGGCGCTCACCGCCTGGGCCCGGACCCTGGGGCCGCAGCTGAGCGGCCTGATCTCGCCCCTGCCGGTGTTCGGCCTGGTGCTGTCCGGCTTCACCCAGAGGCTCGGCGGCCGCTCCGCCGTGATCGGGCTGCTGCGCGGCAACGTGCTGGGCGGGCTGTCTTTCCTTGCCTTTTTCCTGGTCGCCGGCTGGGGCCTGCGCAACGCTCCGGCGGTGGGCGTCTACGTGGTGGCCTCCATGGTCTCCGCCGGCACCAGCTGGATGGCCTTCCTGGCCACCCGGAGCCGGGTGCACGCCAGCGCCTGAGCCGTTCGGGAACCCCGATGGGCTTAACCGCATGTATCCCATAAGGGGAGCAAGGCGTGGATCCATATATCAAGAGGTTCGGCTCATTGATTTTTCTGCTGGCGGGTGCCCTGGCCGTGGCGGCCATGGCCCACTGGGTGAACCTTCAGGCGGTCAGCCCTGGTGCGTAGCGTGTTCCTGGTTGACCGTCTCCATGGCCGCCCAGATCTGGGACACGTCGTTGGCCAGCACGATCAGGTCGCGCTTGCAGCCGGTGATGTCCATGATGTGGTGGGGCAGCACGGCGTCCTTGTGGAAGCCCAGCTTCTCGAAGGTGCGGCGGGCCGCCACCTGGTTGTCCACCACCTGGACGATGATTTTCTCAATGCCCAGCTCGGTGGCGATGCCCACCTGGGCCGAGGCCAGGGCCGTGGCCAGGCCCTTGCGGCGGAAGGCCGGGGCCACGTTGACCCGGATCTCGCCCACGTGCCGGGTCCAGCCGTGCAGGGTGCGGTAGAGGGTGGCTTCGCCCACCAGCTTGCCGCCCGACTTGGCGATGAGCGAGATCACCTCCCGGGTCTCCACCCGGCGCAGGAAGGTTTCCGCCCAGTCGCTGGTGGTCACGTCATCCTTGAGCACCATGCGGTCCTCCTCCGGCAGGTGCTTGTAGAACGCCAGCAGGGCGCCGGAGCAGGAGGGCTGGAGGGGGGTGAGGGTCACGGTGCTGCCATCCCGCAAAGCGACGCTTGCAGGAAATGAATCCAGAGCCATAGGTAACTCCTAACAGATCATGGTCGTTTGTTCGCGGCCATCATCATACCCCCACTTCGGGGCCCGGGTGGTGCGATCTTCAGGGCAGGGGGAGCGCAGCCAGGCCGCCCCGGGCGGTTTCCCGGAATTCCTCGGGCAGGCGGCGGCCCACCTTGCCCATGGTCTCGATCACCGCGTCGGCGCAGAACACGCTTTCCAGCCCGGCCAGGGCCATCTCGGCGCAGGCGGCGGCATTCACCGCCCCCATGACGTTGCGCTTGACGCAGGGGATCTCCACTAGGCCGGCCACCGGGTCGCAGATGAGCCCCATGACGTTGGACAGGGCGAAGGCCACGGCGTGGTCCACCTGGGCCGGGCTGCCGCCCATGAGTTCCACCAGCCCGCCGGCGGCCATGGCCGAGCCGGAGCCCACCTCCGCCTGGCAGCCGCCTTCGGCGCCGGACAGGGAAGCCAGCTTCTCGATCACCAGGCCGATTCCGCCGGCGGTGAAGAAGGCCCGCTGCACCGCCTCGTCGGAGGCCTGGCGGGCGTCGGCCACGGTGAAGATGGCCGCGGGCAGCACGCCGCAGGCCCCGGCGGTGGGGGCGGCCACCACCCGGCCCATGCAGGCGTTCACTTCGGCCACGGCCATGGCCGAGGCGATCATCCGGGTGAAGCCGGGGCAGAGCAGGGAGGCGCCGGTGCCGAGCCACTGCTGCATGCGCGCCGCGCCGCCGCGGATCAGCCCGCTGCGGGAGTTCTGCGGCACCGACAGGCCCTTTTCCAGGGACTGGCGCATCACCTGGATCCGGCTCTGCATCAGCGCGCGCAGCTGGCTTTCGGATTTCCCGGAAGCGTCCGCCTCCTGGCGGAGGAAGATGGCGGAAAGAGGCAGGCCGGCCTCCAGGGCGGCGTCGCGGTATGCGCCCAGGGTGCCTTCGCGATTAGCCATTCAACCTCCGAAACCGAGGCTCGGGATGAGCCGGACCTGCTCGAACTGGGGCAGGCAGCGCAGGGAATCCATGACGTTGGCGGAGGGCTCGGCGTCCAGTTCCACGGTCATGAGGGCCTGGCCGCCGCGGGTGTTGCGGTGGGCCTTGATGGTGGCGATGTTCAGGGCGGCGTTGGCCAGGATGGCGCTGACGATGGCCACGGCGCCGGGACGGTCGGGGTAGGTGAGCAGGATGGTTGGGTACTGCCCCTCCAGGTCCACCGCGAAGCCGTCGATGTTCCACACCGAGATCCGGCCTCCGCCCACCGAGCTGGCGCACAGCTCCAGCTCGGTGCCGGCCGCGGCCAGCCGCAGGCGCACCGAATTGGGATGCACGTCGCCCAGGTCCACCGGCACGAACCGGTAGTCCAGACCCTCGGTGCCGGCCAGGGTCTCGGCCGCGGGGATGCGCTCGTCGTCCGGGGCCAGGCCCAGCAGCCCGGCCAGCAGGGCCAGGGGTGTGCCGTGGCCGTCGCCGGTGGCGGCGAACGAGCCGTGCAGCTGGATCACCGCCGTCTCCGGGGCCTGTCCCAGCAGCTTGCGGGCGAAGCCGCCGATGCGCACCGCGCCGGCGGTATGGGAACTGCTTGGGCCGACCATGACCGGGCCGATGATGTCGAAGATGCCCAAGGCGGCTCCTCAGAAGGGGGGTTCAGAATACCGGGAGCGCCGCCTGGAGCGGAAAGTCGACCGGGTCTCCAGGATAGCGTACCCGCTCCAGGAACAGCCCCGCCGAAGGGGCCGCCGCCGCGCCCCAGAACAGGTTCGCCTCGTCGGTGGGCTCGGCCAGGTCGCGCGCCACCCGCTCCGGATGCTCCTTGCCCAGGGCGCAGAGCACCGCCGCGCCCACCATCCGGCGCACCTGGCGGCGCAGGAAGTGGGTGGCGGTGACCCGCAGCAGCACCAGGGAGCCGGACTGGAGCAGCTCCGAGGACTGGATCTGGCAGCGCGGATCCTCCCCCGGCTCCAGGTCGGCGAACGCCGAGAGGTCGTAGGCGCCCTGGAAGGCGGCCCAGGCGGCGCTGAGCCGGCGCAGGTCCATGGGCGGCTTCACCCACCAGATGTACGGCTTGGCGAAGGCGCTGCGGCGCAGGCTGAGCTGGTACAGGTAGGTGCGGCTCATGGCCTCGTGCCGGGCGTGGAAGCCGGGGCTGCAGGTGGCCACGGAGCGCACCGCCACGTCTCCGGGCAGGCCGGTGTCCAGGATCTTCTGCAGGTCCCGGGGCCGGGGCGCCGAGCCCGGGGCCAGGAGCAGGTGGGCCACCTGGCCCAGGGCGTGCCCCCCGGCGTCGGTGCTGCCGGTGCCGCCCAGCGCGGCCACCTGGTTGCCGCCCTCGAGGCGGGGGGGCGG
>JARLGP010000093.1 GCA_031292735.1 Holophaga sp. | reverse complement strand
AGGTCCACGTCCCGGTGCAACGCCCGGTGCTGGAAGCCGTCGTCCATGATCAGCAGGTCGGGCGCCGGCTCCAGGGCCAGGGCCCGCAGGGCCGCGTGGTAGCGCTTGCGGCCCACCACCACCCGGCCGGGGCCCAGGCGCTGGGCCATCATCAGCGGCTCGTCCCCGGTCTGGGCGGGATCGCTCTGGGGCCCGACGGTCATGGGATCCTCGGTCCTGCGGCCGCCGTAGCCCCGGGACACGATGGCCGCGCGCTTGCCGGCCGCTTCCATGGCCTCCACCAGATGCAGGGCCACCGGGGTCTTGCCGGTGCCGCCGGTGCTGAGGTTGCCCACCGACACCACCGGCACCGGCACCGAGGCGGAACGCCCGGGATGCTCGTCGAAGGCCCGGTTGCGCAGGCGCACCGCCGTCCCGTACAGGGGCGCCAGGGGCGCGAGGAGCCAGCGGAAGAGGTTCATACGCATAGCATAGCGTTCTAAAAGGCCCGAATGTCCCGAAGCGCGGTTCCTTCCGCGGCCATTGCACGCTATCGTTAGGTCTACTTCCGGTTCCCCATGCCCGATTCAAGTTTTATTGGCCAGAGCAAGCTTTCCTTCAAGGAAGGCGAGGTGGTCTATCGCAAGGGCGACATGGCCCAGCAGATGTACGTCATCCTTTCGGGCCGGATCCGCATGTACGTTGGCCTCGAGCCGCAGGGCGACTGGGCCGAGGAACTGACCAAGGGCGACTTCTTCGGGGAAGGCAGCCTGCTGGAGCCGATCCCCCGGTTCCACACCGCGGTGGCCCTGGAGGACGCCGAGGTGGTGACCATCTCCCGGGGCACCTTCCTGCGCATGATCCGCCAGAACCCCGAAGTCTCGGTGAAGATGATGCAGCGCCTGGCCCAGCGCAACCGCGAACTGTCGGCCAAGGTGGAGGACGGCTCGCGCGGCTACCGGAGCCACTTCGACGGCGCCGCCAGCCTGGTGTCGGTGATCTCCGGCAAGAAGTTCAAGATCCTGTCCCACGGCGCCCTGATCGGCCGGTTCGATCCCAACACCGGCATCCACCCCGACATCGACCTCACCGACGAGGATCCCCAGCTGAGCGTCTCCCGGCGCCACGCGCGGGTGCTCTGCGAGCACGGGCGCTACTTCCTGGTGGAGGAGAACGGGGTCGCCAACGGCACCTATATCAAGGGCGACCGCCTGGCGCCGGGGGACACCCGGGAGCTGAAGGCCGGCGACCGGGTGGGGTTCGGCATGGTGGTGCTGTTTTTCGAGAAGCCGTCATGAGCATGAAGGTCCAGGTCTGGCGCGACGAGCATGGGGTGACCTGGGAACTGGTGCAGCTGGCCCTGGACGAGGTGGGCGGCACCTGCATCATCCGCGAGGGCTTCAACAGCCTGGACCGGGCCGACGGCGACATGCGCGAAGGGGTGGAGGTGATCGCCCGGTTCGGCGACCTGGAAGACGCTGAAGCCTTCCTGGAAGAGGATGGCTTCAGCCGCGTCAACTGACCTGCTACTTGCCGATGCCCATGGCCTTGGCGGCGCGGGTCAGTTCCGGCACCACCTCGAACAGGTCGCCCACGATGCCGTAGGTGGCCAGCTTGAAGATGGGCGCTTCCGGATCCTTGTTGATGGCCACGATCACCTTGGAGCCGCTCATGCCGGCCACGTGCTGGATGGCGCCGCTGATGCCGCAGGCGATGTACAGGGTGGGGCTCACCACTTTGCCGGTCTGGCCCACCTGGATGCTGTGGGGAACGCCCCAGCCTGCGTCCACCGCCGCCCGGGAGGCGCCGACCACGCCGCCCAGGGCTTCGGCCAGCTCTTCCAGGATCTTGAAGTTGGCGCCTTCCTTCATGCCGCGGCCGCCGGACACGATCACGTTGGCCTCGGTGAGGTCCTGCTTGCCGCCGCCCTTGGCCAGGATCTCCTTGACCACGGCCAGGAAGCCGCCGGTGGGGGCGGGCAGGGCCTCCACCACGCCCGCCTTGGGGCAGGGGGTGGCGGTGAACACGTTGGGCCGGGTGCTGGCGACCTGCACCGGGCTCTGGAAGCTGGAGGAGGCGAAGGCCTTGCCGGCGTACACCGGGCGCACGCAGGTGAGCTTGCCGTCGGCCATGGCCAGCCCGGTCACGTCGGCGGCATAGCCGGCCTGCAGGCGGGCCGCGGCCCGGGGCAGCACGTCCTTGCCGGCGGAAGTGGCGGCGGACAGCAGCACGGTGGCGCCCTTGGCGGTCACCGCGTCGGCGATGGCCTGGGCGTAGCCGTCACTGGAATAGGCGGCCAGGCTGGGCGCCTCGACCTTGAGGATGCTGTCGGCCCCGTACTGGGCGGCCTGCTCGGCGCCGGCGCAGGAGGCGCCCACGAACAGGGCTCCCACCGTCAGGCCGGCTCCGTCCGCCAGCCGGCGGGCTTCGGACAGGGCTTCCAGGGAGGGCTTGCGGATGCTGCCGTCCTTCAATTCACAAAAAACCAGAATCATTTTGACCTCGTTGTTGGAGTTCGCTTCAAAAGCTAGAGGACCTTGGCTTCGTCCCGCAGCAGGCCGAGCAGCGCCTCGGCCTGGGCGGCGGGGGTGCCTTCCAGCCTGCGGCCTTCGGGCCGGGCGGGGGGCAGGTCCAGGGCGGCCACCGCCACCAGGGAGGCCGGGGCCTCGCCCTGCACCTCCTCGATGGTCTTCTTCTTGGCGGCCATGATGCCCTTGAGGTTGGCGTAGCGGGGCTCGTTCAGGCCGCGCTGGGCGGTGATCACCGCCGGCAGGGTGCCTTCCAGGATCTCGGTGCCGGTGTCCCCTTCGCGCTCGGCGCGGAAGGCCCGGTCCAGCACCTCGAGTTTGGTGACGACGTTGGCCTGGGCGATCCCCAGCAGCTCGGCGAGCATGGGCCCCACCGACGCGTTGTCGCCGCCGAAGCCCTTGTTGCCCAGGAAGATCAGATCGAAGTCCTTGCCCCGGGCGAAGCCGGCCAGGGCGCTGGCGATGGCCATGGGGTCGTCGGTGGCGTCGGACTTCACCAGCACCGCGTTCTGCACCCCCAGGGCCAGGGCGCCCTGCAGCACCGAGCGGGACTTTTCATTGCCCACGGACACGGCGGTCACCTCCGCCTCCCTGGATTCCTTCAGGCGCAGGGCCTCCTCCAGGGCGTACTCGTCATAGGGGCTGGTGATCCACTTCACATCCCCAAGATCCAGTGATTTCCCGTCCGGACCCAGCTTGATCTTGGTCTCGGTGTCAGGCACCTGCTTCAGGGCGACAAGAATCTTCATGAACACTCCGGCTGATAATGGATGGCCGAACTTCCGCAACGGCATCAAGGCCGATTCTATCAACTGGACTGCGCCCTGTCCGCAAAGGATTGCGGGCGCGGGGAAGCCGCGGCGGCGGAATCGGGTAGGCTTTAAGTCATGGACGAGCGATGTTTTTCCGGGAGCCTGGTCATGACCGGGGGCGGCACGGGGGGGCACTACTTCCCCGCGGTGGCCCTGGCCGAGGGGGCCCAGGCCCGCTGGCCGGGGCGGCCCGTGGCCTTCGTGGGCGCCCGGCGCGGCATCGAGGGCCGGCTGCTGCCGCAGAGCCCCTGGCAGCACCTGCTGCTGGACGTGGAGGGCTTCATGGGGCGCTCGCCCTTGAGCGCCATCCGGGCCGCGCTGAAGCTGGCCCAGGCCAGGAGCCGGCTCAAGGCCATCTGGCGCCGGCAGCGGCCCTGGGCGGTGGTGGGCACCGGCGGCTACGGCGCGGCCCCGGCGCTGCTGGCGGCCCGGGCCCTGGGCATTCCCTACTTCCTGCATGAATCCAATGCCCAGCCGGGCCAGCTGGTGAAGCTGCTGGCCCGCGGGGCGGCCGGGGTCTGGTGCGGCATGGACGCGGTGCGCACCCGCCTGCCCGGGGCACGCTGCGTGCTGGCCGGAACCCCGGTGCGCTCCGCCTTCCTGCGCGAGTTCCTGCCCTGGTCCGAGCTGCGGCCCCCTTCGCGCCTGCTGGTGCTGGGCGGCAGCGGCGGGGCCCTGGCGCTCAACGCGGCGATCGTGGAACTGGCGCCGGCCCTGCTGGAGCGTTTCCCCCAATGGGACCTGCTGCACCAGGCCGGGCCGGCCGGGTTCCAGGCGCTCACCGGGGCCGGGGTCCAGTTGCACGCCAGGCACCGGCTGGTGCCCTTCCTGGAGGGCATGGACCGGGAGCTGGAAGCCGCCAGCCTGGTGCTCACCCGCTCCGGCGCCAGCACCTGCGCCGAGCTCAAGGCCTGCGGCCGGCCCGCGCTGATGGTCCCCATGCCGGGGAGCGCCGGCAACCACCAGTTCATGAACGCCCAGGCCATGGTCGAAGAGGGGCGGGCGGTGCTGGTGCCCCAGGGGCCCGGCCTGGGCGGGGAACTGCTGGCCGCCGCCGCACGGCTGATGGACGATCCCGGGCTGCTGGCCACCCTGGCCCGGCCCGAGCCCAACCAGGCGGTGGCCACCTGCCTGGAAGACCTGGAAGAGCACATGCCGAGGGCATAATTGCGTTGTTATTCCAAGCGCGGGATGCCCTACACTAGGGGCATGCACCAGCGCTCATGGCTATCCCTCCTTACCCTCCCCCTGGTGGCGGCCTTCACCTACCCGGTGATGTTCCAGCCGACCCAGGATGCGCCCCGGATGAACCTCCAGGCCCCGGCCCAGGATCCCCTGGCGGGGCTTTCCGACATCCAGGACGTGCTCACCCTGGTGCGGGACAACTATGTGGACAAGCCGGACATGGAGAAGGTCATCAGCGGCGGCATCCAGGGGGTGCTGGAGCGGGCCCACCCGCTCAACTCCTACCTGACCCCCGAGGACCTGCACCGGCCCGATCCCGGGCCGGCCGGCATCGGCATCACCGTGGTGAAGCGGCAGATCTACGCCCAGGTGGTGGCGGTGGTGCCCGACAGCCCCGCGGCCAAGGCCGGCTTCCAGGTGAGCGACATGGTGCGCAAGCTGGACGGCGATTCCATCGGGCCCATGAGCGCCTGGACCCTGGAACGCAGGCTGCGCGGCCAGCCCGGTTCCGACCTCACCCTGCTCCGCTATGCCGCCGCCAACGGCGACCTGAAGCAGGTCACCGTGAAGCGGGCGCTGGTCCAGCCGCCGCCCATCGCCGTGCGCAAGGATCCCCAGGCCACGGTGCTGGCCCTGGCCGACCTCACCCCGGGCCGGGCCGCCCAGCTCACCGCCCTGCTGCCGGGGCTGGACCACAAACTGCCCCTGGTGCTGGATCTCCGGCAATGCGCCGGCGGCGGCCTGCATGAGGCCGCCCTGGTGGCGGGCCTGTTCGTGGGCAGCGGGCCCCTGGCCACGGTCCAGGAGACCGGCAAGCCGCCGGTGAAGGTGGCCGTGGTTCCCGCCAGCCTGCCGCCCTTCGCCAAGCTGGCCGTGCTGCAGGGCAACTACACCCTGGGCCCGGCCGAAGCCCTGTCCTCCGCCCTCAAGAAGCAGTCGGTGCCGGTGTTCGGCGAGCGCAGCTACGGCTACGGGGTGGAGCGCACCCGCTTCCTGCTCCGCCAGGGCGGGGCCGCCGAGGTGGTGAACAAGCGCTGGCTGGGCGCCGGCGGCGAGTACCTGGGCGCGGGCGGGGAAAAGCCCGACGCCATGAAGCCCCAGGATGCGGTCAAGGGCAAGACGCCCACGGCGCCGGCCGAGCTCCAGGGCTTCGGCGTGCTGCCGGACCACATCATCAAGGCGGTACGGCCCGACGACCACGCCATCAAGGGGGTGAAGCCCGAGGACGACCCCCTTCCCAAGATCCTGGAAATCCTAGGGGCCAAAGCCACCGCCAAGACTGCGGCCTGAGCCCATGGCCGGCCGCCAGACCCGCCGAACCTCGACCCCCCGCCTGGCGGGATGGGCCATTTTCATGTTCCTGGTGGGCATCGGCCTGGGCGCGCTGCTGACCAGCCGCGGATGCTCCGCCCGGAAGCACCGGCTGCCGGGCGAAGAACAGACCGAGCCGGCGCGGCCCGCGCCCAGGCGGGAACGGCCCAAACCCGCGCCCCAGGAGCCCCCGGCCCCGGCTCCCGCGCCCGAACCCGTGCCCGTGCCCGTGCCGGTGCCGCCCCCCGGCAAGACCCTGCCGCGGGTGTCCCTGGTGATCGACGACCTCGGCTACGCCCCGCCGGAACTGGTGAGCCGGCTGTGCGCCCAGCCGATCCCGTTCGATGTGGCGGTGCTGCCCTACCAGGAGTTCACCCGGCAGAGCGCCGAGATCGCCCACGCCCGGGGCAAGGAAGTGATGCTGCACCTGCCCATGGAGCCCAGGGGCTACCCCGGCCCGGGCAAGGATCCCGGCCCCAACGCGGTGCTGTTCGACCTTACCGAGGCCCAGGTGCGCGAGCGGGTGCGCCAGGCGCTGGCGGCCATCCCCTTCCGCAAGGGGGTGAACAACCACATGGGTTCCCGGATCACCCCGGACCAGGCCCGCATGACCTGGGTGCTGGAGGAGATCAAGGCCAAGCACTGCTTCTTCGTGGACAGCCGCACGGAAAAGGACTCGGTGGCCTTCGACGTGGCCAGGGACCTGGCCGTGCCCAGCGTCCAGCGCAAGGTGTTCCTGGACGACGACAAGGATGCCGCCGCCATCACCAAGCAGTGGGAACGGATGCTGGCCCTGGCCCGCACCCAGGGGCAGGTCCTGGCCATCGGCCACATCTACCCCGAGACCGTGGCCATCCTGGAAAAGCTGGTTCCCGCCGCCAAGGGCCGGGTGACCTTCGTCAACGCCAGCGCCCTGGCGAACTGAACCCGCCGCCGGGCGCCGGCTGCCGAATCAGAAGCGGACCGTGATGCCTTCGCCCTCGTTGACGTGGACGGTCTGGATGAAGCGCACCCGGCGGGGGTGGCGGTTGAGGATGAGGGAGGAGGTGCGCATGCCGTCGCCGAACATGTGCACCCCGCCCAGCAGGTTGCCCTGGGTGACGCCGCAGGCGGCGAAGATGATGTGCTGGCCCGGGGCCAGATCGTCGGTGAAGTAGATCCGGTTGAAATCCACGCCCATGGCTTCGGCCTTTTCCTTGGACGCGGTGTTGGTGTCCACGATCAGCCGGCCCTGGATCTCGCCGCCCAGGCACTTGAGCGCCGCGGCCGAGAGCACCCCTTCCGGCGCCCCGCCGATGCCCATCACCGCATGCACGCCGGTGCCGGAAACCGCGGCGGAGATGGCGGCCGACAGGTCGCCGTCGCCGATCAGGTGGATCCGGGCGCCGGCGGTGCGGATGGCTTCGATGAGGTCATCGTGCCGGGGCCGGTCCAGCACCACCACGGTGATCTCGTTCACCGGCCGGCGCAGGGCCTGGGCGATGATCTTCAGGTTCTCGGCCGGGGCGGCGTCCAGGTGCACCTTGCCCTTGGCGGAGGGGCCCACGCAAAGCTTCTGCATGTACAGGTCGGGCGCGTGCAGCAGGCCGCCCCGCTCCGAGGCCGCCAGCACGGTGATGGCGTTGTTGGCGCCGGTGGCGCAAAGGTTGGTGCCTTCCAGGGGATCCACCGCGATGTCGATGCTGGGGTGGCCCGCCCCCTGGCCGAGCTTCTCACCCACATAGAGCATCGGGGCTTCATCCCGTTCCCCCTCGCCGATGACGATGGTGCCATCGATGGGTAGTTCATCCATGGTCTGGCGCATGGATTCCACCGCCAGGCGATCGCTGCCCTTGCGGTCGCCATTGCCGATGCTCCGGGCGCAGGCGATGGCAGCCTGTTCAACGACACGCAAAAACTCTCCACTCAGAGCACTTTCCATGGGGGGCCTCCTGGGGCTTATGGGATTTGGGAATCAGCCTTCCCGTGAGACCGAATGCTCGATCCAGTCCAGGTAGCCTTCGGAGCAGGCTTCGACCGGAAGCATCAGGATCTCAGGAACTTCATAGGTGTGCAGTTCGGTGATGACCTGGGAGACCGAGGCGAAATGATTGCGGGTCGTCTTGATCATCAACATGACTTCTTCGTCGAGGTGGGTGCCGCCCTTGTAATAGTAATAACTTTTTATAGAAGGGAAGATGTTCACGCAGGCGGCATAGCCCTGGTCAACCACCGCAGCTGCGATCGTCAAGGCTGTCTCTTCGCTGCCGCAGGTGGTGAGAATGGTGATGGCGTTGGTCATGGGCAAAGGAGGCTCCGCGCCGGATCAGGGTCTGGTACAGAAGTTTGCCACGGTCTGAGGGTCATCCCAAGTGAACTCTCATGGAAATAACAGATTCCTTTGATCCAGGGCCGCATGGCCAGGCCTGCTGCGGCTTCCTGGGATGGGCCGCCCGGGATGGGGGTACTGATGAACAAATCAAACCGGCCGGCCTGTTCCGTGCGGAAGCGTCAACCCTTTCCGGTTTAAGAGGGTGTGTGCTAATTAGGAGGCCCCGCGATGATGATCTTTGCATCACTTAGGTCCACCTTATGTGGACCTAAGTGGTGCAAAGATGGCCCGGCAGATCAAGGAAGGCGAGGAAAGCCGATGCGGGTCATCGGCCGACGAGCCTGACGCCGAGATGCTGGGCCCGCTGCCATCACCCGAAGGGCGGTGCCCAGGAGCGCGCTTATCGTGTGCAAGCCCCTTGAAGGATGGTCCACATCCTCCTGCGGGTCTTGCGCTCGATAATCACGCTCCTGGGCGCCGTCGCGGGGCCTCCTAATTCGCACACACCCTCT